>DJRM01000110.1 GCA_002440085.1 Bacteroidales bacterium UBA6360 | reverse complement strand
TCACGTCAGCGTCGTTGGCGTCACACTTTGCGATGGCAGTCTTGCAGTCAGCGTCCTTGCCGGCATTTGCATAAACGACAGCGAGGTTGTACTGAGCGACAGCGCTTGAATACTTCTCGATGGCCTTCTTGTAGAGGGCGACCTTGTCGGCATCCTTCTCAACGAGAGTTGCAGCGTGGAGGAGTGCAGGCTCATCAAGAACGTCGATGTTCTCGTCAACGAGCTTGAGGAGCTCCTCGCTTGAGTAGTTAGTGAACTCAACGTTAGCGATGAAGCGCGCGCGGCGGAGTTCAGGAAGAACCTCCTTTGCAAGAGTCGTGTAGACTGCTGACATGTTCTTGATTTCCTGTTCGCGGACAGCCGGATCGCTGTACATTGAAAGAACGCGGAGGATAAGCTCCTTGTCCTCGATGTTGGAGTTGTTAACGAGCTCCTGGAAGCCTTCCCAGTCCTCGCCTACTGACTTCACGTTAACCGGAGCGTCGATAGGAGCCTTCTTCGTAACCTTGTTGAATGCCTTCTCTGCGGAAGTCGAACGGTTATCTGAAAGCTTGTTGTTGAGCTTCTCAGGACCATCAGGTGAAGCGTATGCCACGATGTCCGTGCTTACGATAGTCTTGCGCTCGTTTGCCTTTGCAGCCTCGACGGCAGCGAGGAAATCCTTGACAGACTGACCTTTGAGTTCAGAATTCTTAACGTTTGCGCTGTTGATTGAGTAGAGAATCTGACCCTCCTCAGGCATTGAGATGACAGCCTGATAGCCGTCAGCCTTGAGGTCAACCTTACCTCTCTTGCAGGCAAGCATGTAAGTGGTGTTGGCGCCGTCGGCAGCCTTCTTTGTAGGGAGGTCAATCTTCTTGTCCTTGTAGCTTACCACGCCGCGAAGTTCAAGATAGCACTTCTCCATACCCTTCTCATAAGTGAAGTGAACCTTCTTGGTCACTGTTTTGCCTGCTGAAGGAACGACCTCGTAGTTGTCCTTCACCTTCTCGCCCTGGAACATGAACGGCTCCATAGCCTGCTCACCACCGTCGAAGACGATTACAGGGGTGACGGCGAGAACTGCCTTCGGATGGAAGTAATCCTCAGGATAAGTTACAGAGACTGTGGCGTCGATGTTGCCGGCCACAACTTCAAGAACGGCAGGATCGCACTTCACGATCACATTCTCTGCCTGTTCCGCCATCTTCTCAGGGGAGCTGCAGGCTACTGCTGCGAGTCCGAGAGCGACAGCCAAGAATTTGATGCTCTTTTTCATTTTTTATGAATTTAAATAAGGTTTATAATAACATTCTCCTTTTTCATAGCCCCGACATATTTTTCCATACGTCACCGACTATTTGGCGCAAATATAGTCAATTTTAATTATAAAACTTCCATTTGTCGTGCCCCGAACCATATTTATATACAAAAATAATGCTCAAAGCCCATTTTTCAAAAGCATTTAGTAACTTTGCCGCATACTTTGTCCAACCATGAACGCGAACGAACTTCAGTCACTAAAGAACAAGTACGACATCGTCGGCAATGACCCGGCGCTCAACAGGGCGCTCGAAATCGCTGTGGCGGTGGCTCCGACGGACATCACCGTACTCATAACGGGAGAGAGCGGCGTCGGAAAGGAGAACATACCGAGAATCATACACCAGAACAGCCGGAGGAGAACCGGGAAATATTTTGCCGTGAACTGCGGCGCGATACCGGAGGGAACAGTCGATTCCGAACTCTTCGGGCACGAGAAGGGGTCTTTCACCGGCGCCATCGACACCCGCAAAGGCTATTTCGAGGAAGCGGACGGCGGCACGCTCTTCCTTGACGAAATCGGAGAACTTCCGATGGCCTCGCAGGCAAAGCTCCTGAGAGTGCTCCAGTCGGGAGAGTTCATCAGGGTCGGTTCATCCAAAGTGCTGAAGACCGACGTGAGGGTGGTCGCGGCGACAAACGTGAACCTCATCCATGCAGTGTCGAAGGGAAAGTTCCGCGAGGATCTGTTCTACAGGCTCAACGCCGTGACGATAATGATGCCGTCGCTGCGCGAACGTCCTGGAGACATCCATCTGTTGTTCAGGAAGTTCGCCACTGACTTTTCGGACAAATACGGCGTCGCGAGAGTCGTGCTCACGGAAGATGCCGTCATCGCCCTGAAGAAATACCGCTGGCCGGGCAACATCCGCCAGCTCAAGAATGTGGCGGAGACCGTCTCGGCTATCGAGTCCGCAAAATGTTCGTCCCGCGCCGACAAGTGCGAAGTGAATGCCGAGACCCTGCGTCAGTACCTGCCGAATCAGGACGAGAGCCTTCTTCCGGCCACGGTCGAGAAAGGGCAAGATCTGTTCAAGAACCCGGAGGAAAGGGAGGCCATCATACGCGCCATCTACCAGCTCCGGCAGGACGTCGACTACCTCAAGGGCGTGATTCTCAAAGGCGGAGCTGCACAGCAGAACACCCCGGCGCTCGCCTCTCCGCAGGACGGAGTCGACATCCTCGGGACAGAAAACGTCGCGCAGGGGCAACGGGACTTCAGCCAACAGGAGTTCGGAAGTCATGACTTCGCAACTCACGACGGGCTTACACGCCAGTGGACTCCCGGAAGGACGGCACAGGATGACATGGAACCCGAAGAGCAGGGACTCGTGGAGGATGCGAATCAGGACATTTCCCTCAAGAAGCTTAGTATGGAGCTTATAGAGAAGGCGTTAAAGAAACACGACGGCAACCGGAAGGCCGCGGCGGCGGAGCTCGGAATCTCGGAACGCACGCTCTACAGAAAGATAAAACTGCAGAACCAATAGGGACAGGGGCATAATCACGGAACTCACGGATATGAAGAAGCATACATATAATATAACAATTCTCACGATATTCGTCGCCCTTGTGACGTCCTGCGGCATATATTCCTTCACCGGGACGTCGATACAGCCCGACGTGAAGACCGTGAACATCGAATATTTCGAATACAAGGCGCTCAAAGTCAACCCTTCGCTTGCCAACGACCTCACCGAGGCGATGAAGGACAAGTTCCGCAAGCTGACGAAGCTCGAACAGGTGGACTCGGACGGGGATCTGACGATTGCAGGCGAGATAACGGGCTACGACGTGAAGGCGACGTCTGTGTCGGCCAACGAGCAGGCGGCGATGAACCGGCTCACGGTGAACGTGAAGATATATTTCACGAACAAAAAGTACCCGGAGGATGATTTCGAAAAGTCGTTCTCGGCATACGCTGACTTTTCCGCAGACCAGATGCTCGACGCCGTGGAGAGTGATCTGATTTCCGGCTCGGACGGAATTCTCGACAAGCTCTGCGAGGACATTTTCAACGCCACGGTCGCTAACTGGTAGGATTATGGCAGAGGGAACGATTGATTTAAAGAGACTTACGGTCGAGGAACTCTCGGGAGTGGTGAACATCTACCCGTGGTTCGGAGCGGCGAGAAAGGAGTTGTGCGAGAGGATGGCCGCGGTCGCGGGGACGGAAGACCGTGGAGGGAAACTGTTTGCGGATGCCGCGCTCCACATCCCGTGCAGGAAGAAGCTTTCAGACCTGCTGTCTTCGGGAACTGTCCGGAAATATGCGGACGAGGACGTTGACAGGCTGATTCGGAAACATCTTGAAGAGGAAAGCGCCGCCGTCCGCCCGCAGGAGGCGGCCGTTAACTGCGGATACCATAGGGACGTGCACATTGCAGGAGGGGACTATTTCTCGCAGGAAGACTACGATGGCGTACGCCGCAATGACGACAACATCTTCAGGAACATAGGTACGGCTTCAGACAACCGGACAAAGGCAGACCAGCCGGTGCCGCATCTGGGGTTCTATACCCAGACCCTTGCCGAAATCTACGCCGAACAAGGCTATTTTGAGGAGGCGAAACAAATTTATTCTCAACTAATTTTGGCATATCCGGAAAAAAGTGCTTACTTTGCATCCCTTATCGAAAAATTGGGCTGATGTGCCCCGACAAGTTTAAGAAAATTAAAAGTATCAGATAATGAAAGCATTATTCGTAATCCTGACAGTGCTTGTAATCCTTGCAAGCATCCTGCTCACAATCGTTGTCCTTCTCCAGAACAGCAAGGGAGGCGGACTTGCAAGCAACTTCACGACCGGAAACCAGACCTTCGGAGTGCGTCAGACAGCTGACATGCTCGAAAAGATCACTTGGGGACTCGTCGCATTCATCTTTGTGGTGTCCGTGATAACCACTTTCATCCCGCACATCAATCAAAGCGGAAACATCACCGACCAGATTAACACAGAGATTGCCGCACCTGCTCCGGACTTCACCGGCGAGGCTGCCGACACCACGAACGCCCAGTAGGACTGACAGGATATATGGCTCTCACGGGTTCGTGACGGTGATTATGAAATTGAAATAGAGTTGGCACTGACATTTTGTCAGTGCTTTTCGTGTTGGAACACCTTTTGAATTTTCTCCTTTCGTCTGCTCTTCGGAGCGGACGATTATTTTATGTATTACATCAGCCGCAAACTATTGATACAAAGACGAAGCATAACGAAGCAGGCGGCTGTTTTAGACGATTTTGATATGGAAAATAAGTTTGAAAATCTGCAAAAATTCGCCATTAACCTCAATGAGAGGGCAGCTCAAGGCAAGCTTGACCCTGTCATCGGGCGAGACGAGGAAATACGAAGGGTCCTTCAGATACTGAGCCGAAGGACAAAGAACAACCCTATCCTTGTGGGTGAGCCGGGGGTCGGTAAGACGGCCATCTCGGAGGGCATCGCCCAGAAGATTGTGGATGGCAATGTCCCGGAGAACCTGAAGAACAGGATAATCTACTCCCTTGACCTCGGAGCCGTGATTGCCGGAGCCAAGTATCAGGGAGAGTTCGAGGAAAGACTTAAGGCCATCGTGAAGGAAGTCGTTGACAGCGAGGGCGAGGTCATCCTCTTTATCGATGAGATTCACACACTTGTCGGAGCGGGACGAAGCTCAGGCGCGATGGATGCCTCGAACATCCTCAAGCCTGCGCTTGCAAGGGGCGAGTTGAGAACCATCGGTTCCACCACCCTCGACGAGTACCAGAAGTACTTCGAGACCGACAAGGCGCTGGAGAGACGATTCCAGATGGTGATGGTCGATGAGCCTACCCCGGCGGAGTCAATCTCAATTCTGCGTGGTCTTAAGGAGAAATACGAGAACCACCACAAGGTGAGAATCGAAGACGACGCGCTGATTTCAGCCGTTGAACTGTCACACAGGTACATCACCTCAAGGTTCCTCCCGGACAAGGCCATAGACCTTGTGGATGAGGCGGCTTCAAAGCTGCGTCTTGAGATGAACTCAGTGCCGGAGCCGATTGCCGAGCTTGACAGCAAAATCAAGCAGCTGGAAATCGAGAAGGAGGCCGTAAAGCACGAGGGAGTGTCCCTGAAGCTTGACAAGATTGAGTCCGACCTCTCCGAAGCGCGCAAGCAGCACGCTGAACTTCAGAAAAGGTGGGATGCCGAGAAGGGCATACTCAACGAAATCCAGTCCGACAGGGCTCAGATTGAGGATCTTAAGGTTCAGGCCGCCGCCGCGGAAAGAGCCGGAGACTACGGGAAGGTTGCGGAGATCCGCTACGGCAAGATGGCCAACCTCAAGCAGAGGGTCAGCGAGCTCGAAGCGAAGAAGAACGCCATCAAGGATCCTATCCTCAACGAGGCCGTGACGCCATCCGACATCGCGGAAATCGTGGCACGGTGGACGGGCATCCCTGTAAACCGTATGCTCGAAAGTGAGAGGGAGAAGCTCCTCAGGATGGAGGACGAGCTCCACAAGAGGGTCATCGGTCAGGATCAGGCCATCAAGGCCGTTTCCGATGCCGTGCGCCGCTCGCGTGCCGGTCTTCAGAACGAGAAGAGACCTATCGGTTCATTCCTGTTCCTCGGAACCACGGGCGTGGGCAAGACGGAGCTGGCGAAGACACTGGCCGAGTTCCTGTTCAACGACGAGAACATGATTACGAGGATAGATATGTCCGAGTATCAGGAGCGTCACTCAGTGAGCCGTCTCGTCGGCGCGCCTCCGGGATATGTGGGCTACGATGAGGGCGGTCAGC
>DJRM01000025.1:57105-57611 GCA_002440085.1 Bacteroidales bacterium UBA6360 | reverse complement strand
AAATCAAGCCTGACGTTGAGTCCGAGACTGCGCAGCGACGGCATCATGAAATAGTCTATGCCCTGATAGTTGTTGCCGGTCGATGCGACACTTTCCGGGTCGAACGGGGCGCGGCACCATATCATCCAGAGGTTATGTCCCACAAAGGAGAGGGTGAGCGAGGCCCTGTCACGGAACCATTTCCTCGGCATGGTGTAGCCCACCGACAGTTCCTGAAGACGGAAGGATGTCGCGTCGTAGGTGTAGTACTGGGGCAGTCCGCTCTGCGAGCCTATCTTCTGATACCATTTCTGCGCGGAAATGAGCTCGCGGCCGTTCACAAGCACCCCTCCCGCGTCACGGGCGGAGGCAGAGGCCTCGGAGACTCCGTAAAGGTCGAGGTTGGCCTGCGTCGCCGAATAGCAGATTCCACCGATGCGGCCGCTGAACAGGAAGCCGAGATGAAATCCGTTCCAGCTGAAGTCGTTGCGCCACGCGAGGTTGCAGGTCGGGAAGACGCTGCCGAG
>DJRM01000025.1:49040-57010 GCA_002440085.1 Bacteroidales bacterium UBA6360 | reverse complement strand
CCCGAACTGGTGTAGAGGTCGCCGAGCGTGCCGCCCTTGCGGAGAATGAACTTCGCCTTGCCCAGAGCCTTTATCTCAAGTTTTTCAAGGTCAAGGCTCTCTCCGGTGACGGGGTTCACCGCGCCGTCCGCGAGGTCGGTTATCTCATTCCGGTTGTGGCTGAAGGTGAAGCCGCTGTCCCATGTGAATCCTCCCCAGCTGTGGCTGTAGCCGAGGCTCGCCTCAACGCCGGTGTTGCGCACGCTGCCCGTCTGGAGGTAAATCGTCGTGTAGGACGAGGACGGCGGGAGAGAAGGGTCGAAGGTCTGGTTGTAGGTGTCCGCGAGGTACCATGACAGATTGACGCTCAGGTCCTGCCAGAGCCGGGTTTCCAGACCGACCTCCCAGGTGAGGGTCCGCTCGGGCTTCAGGTCGCCTATCGGATAGTGGGTCTTGTCCTTCCATATCCGGTTCGTCGCGTCGTACTCGTAGGTCGGAATCGTCAGGAAACGCGGGAACGGCATTCCGACCGAGGCCACCGAACCACGGAGCTTGAGATAGCTCAAGGCACCCGTTTCCCACATGGCGGTCGGGACCCACGAGAGACCCGCCGAAGGATAGAAGAACGACTTGCTTGAAGATCCGGCAAGCTGGGACGCCCAGTCGTTCCTTCCCGTGACCGTCAGGTAGAGCGACCGTCTCCAGCCCACCTCCACACTGCCGAACACCGACTGCGTCTCGTCGTTCCACCCGCTCTTGCTTGCGCGTTTCTTCGTGTCGTCGAGGTCGAACACATTGAACACGTTCGCCAGGCCGTTGTCCTGTATCGGGCCGCCGTAGCGCAGTTCGTCTGTGCCTATGTTGTTGTACGACGTGCCGAGGCTGGCCGCAATGCTCCACTCCCTCCAAGACTTGTTGGCGTTGAGCATCAGGTCCGCATAGGTCTGCTTGTCATAGGTCCGCGCCTCGGTGTAGTGACCGTTGGTGCCGCCTTCGGTGAGGGTCGCGTTGGACGAGGCGTAGAGCTTCTGGGTGTAGAGGTTCGAGGCGTTGTCAACCCTCACGCGGCCGGCGACGTCCAGCCAGTCGAGGATGTCGAACGAGACGGAGAGCGAGAGCATATAGCGTTTCTTGTCGTTGTTGCGCAGGTTGCGGTAGTTTATCCAGTAGGGGTTCTGCATTCGCAGGTCGCCCTCGAGGTCGCTGCTCCAGAACTGCTCCATCAGCTTCGTTCCGGCATTGTAGCGCTCGAAGCTGCGATAGACATTGAAGTTGTCGCCTCTCGGGAAGAGATATGCCGGGACGAGCGGGTTGGAATACACGCCCTGATTAGTCATGTTCTGGTCCTTCTGCATTATGTAGCCTGCGGACGCATCTATCTTGAGGCGGTCGCGCAGCAGGTAGGTGGTGTTGCGGAAGGTGAAGTTGTAGCGGTCGTAGCGGTTGTTCGGGATGATGCCGTCGGAGTTGAGGGCGGCGGCTGAGAGATAAGTCCGGTTGCGGTCCGTGCCTCCGCTCAGCGTGAACGAGTTGGTGTAGGAGTGCCCGGTCTCGAAGTAGTCTGAAGGGGAGTAGCCTTTGGTGCCGTCGGGAAGCTTCGCGCCCCAGCTGTAAGTTCCGCTGTTGCCGCTCTTTCCGTTGAGTCCGGTGCCGTAGCGGCTCTGGAACTCGGGAAGACGGAACGGGGAGAGGAACTCGGTGTTGGAGGTGAACGTGGCGGAGACCTTGCCGGCGTGGCCGCTCCGCGTGGTTATCATTACGGCTCCGTTGGCCGCCTCCGAACCGTAGAGGGCAGCTGCGGCCGCGCCGGTGAGCACAGATATGCTCTCGATGTCCTCGGGGTTGATGTCTGCGATGGACTCGGACGCTCCCTTGGAGTCGAACTCCGTGCCGCCGCCTCCGCCGAAGTTGTACATCGGGATGCCGTCGATGACATACAGCGCGTTGGAAGACTGGCTGATGGACTTGTTGCCCCTGAGCACCACCTTGGAGGCTCCGCCGACTCCGGAAGAAGAGGCGTTGATGTTCACGCCCGCCACCTTGCCGTTGAGCGAGTTGATGAAATTGGCGTCCTTGACGGCGGTGAGCAGGTCGGACTTGACCTCCTGCACATTGTAGCTCAGGGCCTTCTGGTCGCGCCTGATGCCGAGTGCGGTGACGACAGTGCCCTCAAGTTCCGTGCTTTCCTCCCTGAGCGTGACGTTGAAAACCCGCCGCTCGCCAATCTCCCTGCATACAATCGCGTAGCCGAGAGAGTTGAACTCGAGCGTTCCTCCGAGGAGGTCGCCCGGGACGAGGAGGGTGAAATGGCCGTCAATGTCGGTGACTGTTCCGGTCGATGTTCCCTGCACGACAACTGCCGCGCCCGGAACTGCGGTGCCCGAGCCGTCGGTCACCGTTCCCGTCACCGTCACGGAGGAAGACTCCGGGGCGTTGGTGAGGTAGATGTAGTGTCCGTTGACTCTCCAGCTGATTTTCAGCGGCGTGAAGAGCTTTGCGCAGACGGATTCTATCGTCTCGTCTTTCACCGACAGCGACACTTTCCTGTCAAGGTCCGTTATGCTGATGAAGAAAAGGTAGGGGCTCTGTTCCTTGATGCTGTCTATCGCCTTGGCGAGCGTGACGTCCTTCAGCTGAAGCGTCAGGCGGACATCATCGGACTGGAATCCGGTGGTCGCCCTGACCGGCAGCAGGAAGAGAATCAGGAACAGGAACAGGCAGCAGCTCCTTTGCGTAATTCGGTATCTGTTCATGAATTATGCGGTTTGCGAAACCATCCCGAGTGGGAACGGTCCCTGGTTATCAGTTAGTGTTGTATATTTCCGGTTATCGCATTCAAGTTCCGCACTTGCAAAACTTGAGTTATCTTATGTATATGGTCTCGGTTGCGAAGTCGTGGGTGTAGTTGAACCTGACTCCGGCGTACTGGAGGGACTTGAGCGCGGACTCAACCCCTTCGCTGCGGTGAATTTCCGCATCCGAGAAGCCAATCTCCGGCATATCCTCGCGTTCTATGACGATTCTCACGCCGAACGCCCGCTCCATCTCTCTCATTATTTCCGGGAACGTCATGCCCCCGATGCCGATGACCCCGTCCATCCAGCGAGTCTCACGTGTCATGTCGCAGGCCTCGCAGACAAGCGTCCTTCCGGTGATTCGCACCTTTTCACCCGGCGTCATAAGCCTCTCCCCGGCATCGCTGCGGAGCCTGATGCTGCCTTCGAGAAGAGCCACCGAAAATTCCCGGCTTTCCTCGTCCGCATTGACGTTGAACTTCGTTCCGAGCACCTCTATTTCCGAAAGGAATGTCTTGACTACAAAAGGTTTGTCCTCATTGTGGGCGACGTCGAACCACGCCTCTCCGGAAACCGACACTTCGCGGGAACTGCGGGAGAACTGCATCGGGTAGCTGAGTACGGCTCCGGCATTGAGGCACACCTTGGTGCCGTCGGAAAGGGTGAAGTCCATCTTTCCCCCGGCCGGGATTTCTATCCTGTTCATTGTGGATGCGAGCCTGTCTTCCTCACGCTCTGTCATGACGTGCCCGGCCACGACAAAGAATGCGGCAAGGGCCGCCGCATTGAGAAGCGCGAGCCCGATTCTGCGAATGACGGTTCTCCGCCTCCGACGCCTGAGCCCGCGCCTTTCGCTGTCCTCGCCGCTGAAGAGCAGAGCCTCCCAAAGCCTGTAGCTTTCGCGAAGCCTCTCCTCGTTCGCCTTGTCAAGGAGCAGCCAGTCATTTATCGCGTGTTCCTCTTCGGCCGTCGTGGCGGAGCTGAAGTAGCGGAACAGCATTTTGTCGTCAATTTCTTTCATCTCGTTTTCTATGAAACCTCATGTCTCTCTGTCGTGAGCCCCGCGTATGTTTTCCGGAGGCCGTTCACATATATAAAGGATTGAAAAACGGATGTTGACATATTTTTTTAACTTTTTTTGCGTTTTTCCGTAAAATTCTTGATTTTTGGGGTCGGAAAGCTTGTATGTATCCTGCTATGAAAAGCGAAGACATGACATATTTCATGGGAGAGCTCGCCTCCATCCACAAGGACAGGGGCAGGTTCATCGCCCATTCCATGTCTTTTGTCAGGGAGAGGGCGGTCGCGGAAGACATATATTCCGAAAGCATCGTGAAAATTCTCGAAAAGAAGGATATTTTCGTGGAGGGAAGCAACGTGAGGGGATATTTTCACCGGGTGATGATGAGCAAGAGCTATGACTACATCAAGCGGGAATCGATGCTTTCGTCCGCGCACCGGGAAATCAGGGACACGGCGCTCAGGGACGCGATGCTGGGGATTCTGGCGGAACGTGACTCGAACGGAATGGCTTTCCTTTCCGACCTGAACGAGAGAATCGCCGAGTGCCGCCGGAAACTTCCGCAAAAAAGCTTCGACATTTTTGTTGCAAGCCGTATGGACGGGCTGACCTACAAGGAGATAGCCCTGGAATATCAGCTCACCACCAGGCAGGTGACCACCGAAATTCAGCATGCCCTTGCAGTCTTCCGCTCAGTCTTCGGCGACCTGCTGATAGTTTTCGTCTTCTTTTCCTGACCGCCCCTTGCAAGCGTCTTGTCCGTTTTTCCAACATTATTATTCAGGTTTTTGTCCGTTTTTCCAGAAATTTAGTTTATTCGATTTGCATTATGCGAATCGAATAATTATATTTGCAATAAAATCATGAAAGGCTATGGCTAAGGAAAGAAACCCGTTTGTTGTTACGGGAAAGATTGACGCGAAGTATTTCTGTGACAGGGTCGTCGAGTCGGAGCGTCTTGTCAAGTCAGTGACGAACGGGAACAATCTCGTTCTCATATCCCCGAGAAGAATGGGAAAGACTGGGCTGATACGCTATTGCTATGAACGTCCGGAGATTCGGGACGATTACTACACATTCTTCGTCGATATTCTTCACACTTCAAGCCTACGGGAATTTACATACATCCTCGGAAAGGAAATTTACGAGACATTGCAGCCGCTCAGCAGGAAAATGGCGAAGATGTTTCTTCAGACCCTCAAATCGATAAGCGGCAGATTCGGATTCGACATTTCGACCGGTCTTCCGACCTTCAGCATAGAACTGGGGGACATTGAAAGGCCGGAATTTATGCTTGAGGAAATCTTTGACTATCTGAACAAGGCCGACAAGCCCTGCATCGTGGCCATCGACGAATTTCAGCAGATTGCGAAGTACCCGGAAAAGAACATCGAGGCTCTTCTGCGCGGGCATATCCAGAAATCAGGAAACTGCAATTTCATATACGCCGGCAGCGGGCGCCACATGATGCAGGAGATGTTCCTTTCGTCGAACCGTCCGTTCTACCGCAGCGCGGACATACTTGAACTCAATGAGATAGCGCGGGATATATATGTTCCGTTCATCGTCGGGAATTTCCGCAAATTCGGAAAGAATATCACCGAAAAAGAAGCCTCTGCAGTCTATGATTTCTTCAGAGGACACACGTTCTATGTTCAGAAGACTTTCAACGAATCGTTTGCGGACACTCCGAAAGGAGGGGTCTGCTCAACAGACACGATATGCGAAGCGTTGCAATCGCTCGTAGGCTCTTACGATATGGTTTTCCGCGAGATTCTGTCCAACATTCCCGAAAAGCAGAAGGAACTCCTCTATGCAATAGCGCTTGACGGGGAGGCTTCGGCGATTACTTCCGCCGCCTTCATTCTGAAGCACCGCCTTTCGTCCGCAAGTTCCGTTCAGTCGGCGGCGAAGAAACTTCTGGACAAGGACCTCATTACGGAAAGGTCAAAAGTCTATTCACTGACAGACAGGTTCTTCGCCCTCTGGATTTCAATGCAGATAGGAACCGGAGACCCGCTTCGCACCCTTCGCGAACCGAGATCCGATCTGCAATGAGAGACTGAATAATTCCTGCGAAAAGGTTGCTCCTTGAACTATTTCCATTATATTTGGGCGCTTAAAAACTATGGCGATGGAAAGAGACGACAGAGCATTGGAAAATTTGGGTGAGATTGTAATCTTCAATGGGGAAGATGGACAGGTCCGCGTTCAAGTCGATGCCGTCAATGAGACGATATGGCTCAATCAGAAGGAGCTGGCTGAATTGTTCGGGGTGACAACGCAATCAATAACAATCCATCTGAGAAACATATTCAATGATGGAGAGTTGACTGCAAATTCAGTATGTAAAGAATTTTTACATACTGCAAGCGATGGAAAAAATTACAAAGTCAAGTTCTACAACCTCGACGCAATAATCGCCGTGGGCTACCGCGTGAACTCGAAGCGCGCAACGGCATTCAGGATATGGGCGAGCAGTGTTCTGAAATCCTATATGATAAAGGGCTTCGCGTTGGATGACGAAAGGATGAAGCGGAATGAAAACATCAGTCATTTCCGTGAGCTCATTGACCGCATTCGGGAGATACGCCTGTCCGAAAAGGTTTTCTATCAGCAGATTAAGGACATATATAAACTCAGTGAGGACTATGACCCCAAGGACGAGAAAACCGTAGCGTTTTTTCAGGAGGTCCAGAACAAGCTTCTTTGGGCAGTAAGCAAGCAGACCGCTGCGGAACTGATATACTACAGGGCGAATGCAAGCCTGCCTCAGATGGGTCTGACTTCAACGGAAATCAAGGGCATCGTGAAGTCTTCCGACATATCAATAGGGAAGAACTATCTCAGTCAGGAAGAGATTGGAGCATTGAAACTGATTGTGGAACAGTATCTTGCCTTTGCCGAATCACAGGCCAATGCTCATCACAAGATGTACCAAAAGGACTGGATGGAAGCGCTCGACCTGATTCTCAAGATGAACAGAAGGGAACTCCTTGAAGGGAAAGGACGCATCAGCAGAGCCCTTGCGGAAAAGAAAGCCAAGGCCGTGTATGACGAATACAGAACCGAACAGAAGCGGATTGAAAAAATGGAGAGCCTGCGTGAATTGGAGGCGGACTTGAAAAAGTTGGAGTCCGAGTCATCGACGATGTAATAACTTTGTTAGTAAGAATGCTACCTGAACAGGTCATCAAGAAGCACTATGTTAACCACGTCGGAAGAATGGATGTTCTCCTTGAGACCGAAAGTCGTGATGAGAGTGAGGTGGATGGCTGCATTCAGCCCGGTTTCCCTTTCAAAATCAGAGATTCTGTTCCGAAGACTGCTTTCCTCCTTGATGCCTGAATACAATCTAGCGCAAATTTTCCTCAATGTAAATGCACCGGACGCGGAACAAAAAATCCCGGCGCTGCAGTCCTCAATGGGGAGCGGCACCGGGAAAATGTTGTAATCACCGAATCCTAAAAGGCGTGCGGATTAGGGTCGAACGAGCCCTCTCCGAGCTTGTCATAGTAATTCTTCGGGGCGAGGACCGTCTGTCCGTAGAATGCCTGCGCCGCGTCACGGAAACCTCCCAGAGAGCGATTCAGATTGTTCGAAATGGTTCCCTTGTCAGAAGGATGGAAGCAGAACCACATGCAGTAGCCATATCCGTCAGCTACAGCCGAGCCGAGTTCCCCGCGAGGAACGCTGCCCTTATTCAACTCGTAAGCGGCGACACCACAGTTGGCATTCGTGAGATCCGCATAGCGGCGTCCCACACCGCCATAGCCCGGAAGAACGATGTCTATGAACGAACTTACAGGATGCTCGACGCCATCATCAACGACAGGATAAAGAATGGTTCTTAAGTTCCCATAGACCCAATACGAGACTTCTGTCTCCCACGGGCACTTCATCTTCATCGCCCTCTTCAGCTCATAGCAGAGACGGCCTGCGGCATAAAGGGAAGCATCAGTGTAGTTGTCGTTCTTGGGAGTTTCCGGGTATGAAGTGTATTCATCGTCGAGGAACACTCCGTCAAGACCGTAGATGTAGCAGGCCTCCGCGACTTCCTCCGCGAAAAGTCTGGCTCCCTTGTCCGACAGGTTTCCGAGGCCGGCAATTGTGTGATGTCCGAGAAGCCCGAGATAAACCTTGATTCCGGCATCGCGCAACGGCTGTACATACAC
>DJRM01000025.1:47948-48991 GCA_002440085.1 Bacteroidales bacterium UBA6360 | reverse complement strand
TCGCCGTCCCTGTCGATGATGTTGGAAGAGAAAAGCACTGCGGAATCAAAGAAATACGAGCCGTCTTCAAGCTTGTATTCGAGAGTATTCAGCGGGTTTGTCTCGTTCACCTCATAGATGACGACATTCTTTATCGGCTTCGGACGGGTAAGCACAAAATTGGCGCGGCCTTCGTCTGAAACGGCGGCATTCTCGACAACCTCAAGGCTCAGAGGAAGAAGATGTCTCTCATCGTATGCAAAGCCGGAAACATCGACTTTAACAGAAAGAGCCTCCGACTCGCTCCTTCCCGCAGGAATTGTAACCGTGACATTCTCCGGAAGCGTGACACGCCCTGATTCGAGAAGGACGGCTTTTCTGAAATGGTAGAGATCAGACTTGTTAAAGGCATCAAGATAGTCATAGTCCGCGACAAGTTTCACCGTCACTGAATTTTCTGCCGGAGACGGAAGAGAAACCGCAACCGAAAGCGTTATTTCATTCTCGTCCTTGACCTTTATGTCAGTCACGCCGTTCACACTGACCAGTGACACAGGTTCACCTGACGGCTGCTGAGGTTCGGCCGCCTTCTGCGTGACCTTCACCACTACCGGCTCCGCAGCTCCGGCGGAAACCCTCAGCCACCCCTCACGCGGAGAGAGAGAAGTGTTGTCCTTGCAGTTAACCACAAGCTCGTCCCCGCTCTTTGAACCCTCAATCCATGAAGAGTTCACAAAAGACCAGTCAGACGCATTTGTCGTGACCTTCAAAACTTTATTTTCATTTCCGGTCGCCTCGAAACTTATTGATGCCGGGGAAACCTCAAGAGTCTCCTGCACCTCAGATGTGCAGGAATTGAGGAAACAGGCGGCGAGCGCCGGAATTATCAGAGATAAAAACAATCTGCTTTTCATTGCTTGATTTTTTTATAGATGGTAAAACATCATGTTATAGACATACACCGGCATAGATTCATTATTCTGGGCAAGCGGTTCATACTTGAAATATCGGCACTCAAGACCATCAAATTTGAAATACCTGTTTTCCTTGTTGGTTGTTCCGTC
>DJRM01000025.1:0-47861 GCA_002440085.1 Bacteroidales bacterium UBA6360 | reverse complement strand
CGGCTTGCATGATACCGCATCCTCAAGCCGACAATAGGCTTGACCTCAAACATGTCTATGTAGCCATAGAATCCTTCTTTCACATAACCCTTTACATTACTTTCAGAAGTGTCCTTCCAAAACAGATATGCTGGAGAGGTTCCATAATCAGTAGGATTCCAGTACGAGAAACTGTTGCTGTAGGTGTTGAAAAATTTAGGCCACCACGGCTCTTTGTACAGAATCCACGATGATTCCACTCCATCGACGACAGTCACTTTTGCACCACGCTCAGGAGCCAGCTGCACAATCTCGGCCTCGACGGTCAGCGTGCCGTCCTTGGCAACGACCTGAATCTTTCCCTCGCGGCGTTCTTCAGCTTCAGTCAGAGACAATGTAATGGTGTTTCCCTTTATTTCCTTCACGGAAATCCAGCTCTGAAACTCCTGCGGAACGACAGCGTCAAACTCGATGTTCGTCTCCGAAACAACAACATCCACAGTCCCTGCCTCCGCCTTGCACTCATACTTTTGGGCGGCAAGCACAATCTTGGACTTAGCGTTCTGAGATACTTCAACCCTTATGTCGTCACAAAGATCCGCAGACAAGGTCACGACTCCAGTCCTCACTGTCTCATTGCCGTTCGGGCTTACCCTGAAGGTGTATTTGCCGCCCTCAACGGCATAGAACTTAATCCATGATGCTGCGGCCTCATCAATTTTCACCGAGATGTCCTTCAACTTGAGATCTGTCTCAATGCTGACATCGAAGAAGCATTCCGTGCATATCGCCGTCACCTTCGGGTCTGAAGTGAGTTTGAATACAGGAAGCGCGTGCTCGGCAACCCTTATCTCAAAATCGGCCTTCTTGTCTCCGGAAATGAAAGTGAAGACCGTGCTGAGGGCTTCATGTTTGTCGTTCGGACTGACAGTAAATGTGACGATGTCACCGTCCGCGCCTGAAACGGCACTCGGAGAAGCCCACTCGCAATCCCCGTCCAGAAGCCAGTCTCCGGAACTTTTCACCGTGACCTCAACCGAGCCCCCTTCCGGGCCGAACGATTTCTCCGTCGGATTGACAGAGATTGAATCCTCCGGCTTTGGAGTCTCCTTGCTGCAGCCGCTGAACAACAGCATTGCCGCAGCGGCAAAATAAAGAATTTTTTTCATGAACAAAAATTTAGTGTTTATTAAACTGTAGATAACTTATTTCAATTCAATCGGATACCATGCGATATCGCGCTGGGCCGTCAGGTCATAGCCATAGGAAGAATGATCCTTCACCGTCTTGCCAGCCCCGTCGTCAAACTTCCAGTAGGCAAGCAGACTATCGTCAATATCCGACGCATAGAGCTTATAGAAATGCCCGGAAGCATTTATTTCCCCGACAGACAGAGCCTTGTCCCAGAGCCGGACCTCGGCAAGCATTCCGTCAAGATAGCGTGCCGGCTGATAAGAATACCCTACCCAGAAACAGCGCGGCTTGCCGTCATCCTCCTCCGAATGCGGAGCTCCGAAATTCACGGAAGTGAACTCCACAGGATACTGTTTTCCATCGCTGTCGGTCCCGTACCCTATCGCCCTCACATTTTCCGAGGCCTTCAGTTTTCCGTCAATATATATGCAGACAAGCCCCCTGTCAAACGTCACTGCAATATGATACCACCGGTCTTTCTTCAGCTGGCAGGCAGAAGATGTGACCGCCTTCCTGTATGTCGTGTTCCCTGCCTCATCCTTGTATGCACACGCCACCTGCAATTGGTTCGACGGTATGGAAGAATCACCTATCCGGACAAGAAAATGATCCTCCACCCCCATAATGGTGTTTATTCCGTCGGCATTCCAAGTTTCGGCTCCATCAACGACCATCCCGTTGTCAAACCCGTTGTTATAGACGAGAGCCTCCAGCGTGAACGCCTCAAGGTTCTTCACCTTGTCGAAATTGTTCCACACCGGCCATGCGCGGTTGGAGGACATATTCCCGGCCATGTTGACAAGGTACGCCTTGCGTATGACGAAATACATTGTCCTTGCCGATTCCAGAACATCGACGCCGTCTGACCTCAGAGTCACGGGAAGTACATATTCCTTTGACCACGACAAGTCAAGCGCATCAAGTCCGCTGAAATGAATCTCAGCAGGAAGAGACTCAACGGAGCCTCTTACAATCTTGGAACTGAGGCCCGCGATGTCGCAGCACTCATCCGGCAGAAGTTCCGCGGCCGGCGAGTAATATGCCTGTCTGTAAGTTTCAAGAAGTTCCGGAGATTTTATGAAATCCACTGTCAAATCTTCCTTCAGCGGGGAGGCAACCGAGGCGGATACAGTGCGGACGGCCTCATAGACCCCCTCGTCAACAGCGACCCTTATCTCGCTGCGAAGATTGTCGGATGTGTAAAACAAGCGGTTTTCAAGCAAATCCTGCTCGGTTACGCAGGACACGGCAACCAGTGCCGTCATTATTATTGTCTTCAGACGATTTCTCATGGCCTATTTAACTTGTGGATTCAGTATTTCGATAACAGTCCTCAACGACCCGTAATTTCTGTCATTCCGCCAATAGTCGTCCTCCGTATTGCCGAAGACAATACCCTGAGGCGTAAAGTTTCTGTTGTCCTTCTGTGCAAGCACCCACTCGGCCGCAGCTTCCGGAGCGATTCCAGTCTGTTCCGGAGTCTCGGAAGAAGGGACGGAGACCTCAAGGAGTACGCGGTCACACGGAAGAACGCTTCCGATGCATCTCGTGGTCTCCAGAATCAGCTGACCCGGCGACGACAGTTCACCCGCGACCACTACATAGTACGCACAGGACGATGCGAATTCCGTATCTGAGATGTGTTTGGCATATCCGCGCAAGACTACTGGGGCATCCGGACGCTTTTCTTTCCAAGATTTTACGGCACTGATGAAAACGTCGTCTGAGGCATATTCAATCTGCTCCACCGAAACCATCAGCCCGTCAAAGCCTGACTTTTCCGCCGAATCCAACAGAGCGGCCACATTTTCCTTGAAATACTCGTCTCTGTCCGCGTCAGCTAGTATGGAGCCCTCATTTTCATCCTCAATCTGTGACCAGGACTCTGCAATCGCAGAATAATCAATGTATGCGAGGCTTGCAGTACCTTTCTTTTCACGCACATAGGCAAGTTCGTCCGCGAGACTCTCATGCAGTCCGGAAAAATCCTTGATGCAGATGAAATCGACGCTGTCAGGAATGTCTTTCGGATGTTGCCAACGGAACGAAGGAGTTGATGATGTCCCGCTGATTGTGGCTATAGTTATGTTATGGACGGTGCGTTTCCACTCACGCACTGCCTTTAACCGAGTCTCATACCCCGCCGGATCAATCTGCTCCGGGGTCTCGCGGCGGAAGTTCAGGCTCTCCGGCTGCGTCCACTTGGCACAGGAGACGGCGACGAGCGACGATGCCGCGAGGGCGATTATTGATGTCTTTACAAATCCTTTCATATTACAGTTTCTGCTTCACTATCATTTAATTCGAGCGTTCAGCGGCCGCTTACTTTTTTGTC
Organism: Bacteroidales bacterium UBA6360; assembly: GCA_002440085.1. Taxonomy (GTDB): domain Bacteria; phylum Bacteroidota; class Bacteroidia; order Bacteroidales; family UBA932; genus Cryptobacteroides. Next base: position 44,353 of record DJRM01000025.1, on the reverse strand, counting down.
CCGACCGCAGGGTTGCAGTCCCACCAGAGCCGTGTGCTCATCCTGTCCGGGCCTCCGAGATAATTGGCCACGGCCTCGTTCACGTTCTCCCCGTTGTTGGAGTACTCCGCGAGCGGGTAGGGCATTCTCCTCGCCCCGAACTCATTATCCACGGTTCCGGAACTCTTGTTGCCGGCGTCGCTTGCCGGGAAGAACTTGGGATAGCCGGTGCGGCGATGGTCGGACCATGCCTCTATGCCGTTGTTGAAGTTCGCAATCCACTTTTGGATGATGATGCGCTCCTGCTTCTGCTCCGTCGTCGCCGACTCGTCCCACTTGACGGTGAGTTCGGAAAGCGGCGTGGCGTAGCTGTTGAGCCCGGCCGGGTCGGTGTAGGAAGACGGCCTGTCGGTGTCGTTCGCGACATAGTCCGCGTAGCCGGCCACGCCGTTCTGCTCGAAGGAGAGACGGATTCCCTCGTTGTAGAACTCCTCCGCAGTGCCCGCTCCCATGTCAAATCCGAACACGGCCTTTGCCTCGGCCTTGAGGAAAGCCACCTCGGCCGCATTCATCCACACGATAGGGTCGGAGGTGGAGACATTCACTCCGGAATACTTGCGTCCCACGCTGTTGAGGGACGGCTTCTCCACGCTCACGCGGATTCCGGCCCAGTCGATGCCCTCGAACTCGGACTTGATGAAGTATTTTGCGCGGCGCGGGTCGTTGTAGCCGTTCATGTAGCAGATGATGTCCGCAGCCGCGTGGGTGTCGCCGCCCGTCACTGAGCCTGAAGGCTGGTTGTACTTTATTGCAGTGTAGAGCGGATTGCCCTTTTCGCCGAATGCCACCGGACGGAGCATGGCGTTGTCGGAATTGTCCGTAAAGCACCCTATTTCGTGATTCACGGCCTCCTCGGCCATCTTTTTCGCCTTCTCCGGAGCAGCATACACGATGCGCATCGCCATCCTGAGCTTCAGCGAGTTGGCGAACCTGCACCATTTTACCGCAGTGCCGTCATAGACCGGATCCGCCTTTGGGGATATGCTTGAGAGGCGGTTCTCCGTGAGCGAGGCTATGGCTCCGTCGAGTTCGGCGAACATCGTGTCATAGACCTTCTCCTGCGAGTCGTAGGCCACTGTAATTTTCCCGCCCTGACCGATCTGTGAATATGGAATCGGGCCGTAGGTGTCGGTGACGCGGAGCATAGCCGTGACCTTGATTATGTCGCCTATGGCGAGGGTGAGAGGGTCGTCCGTTATGCTGCGGAGCTCCGAAAGGTTCGAGTAGAGAGTCGGGATAATCTTGTCGCTGGCGAGAAGCACCCTCGTCCAGTCGTCGGTCGGATTGAAGTTATCTATGGTCTTCTCGAACGCGCCCGTGGTGGAGTAGTAGCCGCCCATGGGGCCGCCGAGGAGGCAGTCAGTGAACTGAGCCGTGTTCACGTCCGTCGAGACCACCGCTCCGCCCATCGCTGAGATGGCGGCAGAGATGGCATAGCCGTCGGTGAGGGTCTGGTCGCGGTTCACCTCGTAGGGATTGGTGTTGATTTCCAGATATTTTCCTGTGCAAGAGGCAGCGACAAGCCCGAGGAAAAGAGCCGGGATTATCCCTGCGCAAAGATTCCTCGGCTTCGCTCGGAATGACAGACGGGACTCCATTGTCATTTCGATCGAACGAAGTGAGCTGAGAAATATTTTTTCTGTATTGTTTTCCATAATTATATTCCTCCAAATAATTAGAATGTCATCCTCACGTTGAACCCGAAGCTCCGGAGCGACGGCATCATGAAATGGTCGATTCCCTGATAGTAGTTGCCCGTCGTCGCTATCGATTCCGGGTCGAACGGAGCCTTGTTGTAAATCATCCAGAGGTTGCGTCCCACGACAGAAAGAGTGAGGTCGCACACATTGCCGAGGACTTTCTTGGGAATGGTGTAGCCTATCGACGCCTCCTGAAGACGCACGTTGGTCGCGGAGTAGGTGTATTCCTGCGGAAGCGGATTGGAGCCTCCGACGGAACTGTACCAGCGGTTGGCGTCAATCAGGTCGCCGCCGTTAATCAGCACGCCTCCTCTGTCACGCGCCTCCGCCGAGGCCTCGGACACGCCGTAGTAGTCAAGTATGGCCTGCGTGCTCGAATAGACGATGCCTCCGATTCGTGCCGTGATGAGGAATCCGAAGTTGAATCCGCCAATGCTGAAGTCATTTCTCCAGGACATGTTCGACTTTGGAAGGACGCTGCCGAGCTTCACATAGTCGTCGCTGCTGCTGAAAGTCTTAGGGGTAACGCTGCCGTCTTCGTTCACGACGATGCGGCCGTTCGTGTCGTACTGGAAGTCCGCGAGCGAATAGAGGTCGCCGAGCGTGCCGCCCTCGCGGAGGATGAAGTGCGCCAGGCCAAGACCGTTCATGTCAAGCTGCGAGACGGAGAAAGTCTCTCCCGTAGCGGGATTCATCACATTGTCCGCCAAGGACATGATCCTGTTCTGATTAAACGAGAATGTGTAGTTGGAGTTCCATGTGAACTTGTCCCATGTCTTGCCGAACCTGAGGGTAACTTCTGTTCCCTGATTGAGGACGTCTCCGGACTGGATGAATATGTCAGATGAACCTGAACCCGTGGAAATCTGAGGGTTGAACGTCTGGTTCTTTGTGTTCGTCCGGTAATATGTCGCGTCGAGGCTGAACCATTTGAGGAACCGCAGCGACAGACCGACCTCGAATGAGTCGGTGAGTTCGGGCTTGAGGTCATATACAGGGTACTGGGTCTGTGTGTTCCAGCTCAGCCCGCTCGCGTTCCACTGGTACATCGGGTTGGCGATGTAGCGCTCGAAAGCCGTTCCGACAGATGCGTATGAGCCGCGAATCTTCACATATTCAAGGTTTTCGGGCATATTCGGAATAATCTGCGACAGCACCACCGAGCCTCCGATGGAAGGGTAGAAGAACGACTTTCTGTTGGAATGCGGGCCTGCAAGCTGTGAAGGCCAGTCGTTGCGGGCGGTGAGGGTCAGATAGTAAGCGCCCTTGTAGCCGACCTCGGCCGAACCGAAGACCGACTGGGTCTGCTCGCGCCAGCCTTCCTGAAGCCTCGTCGTCTTGGTGGAGTTGCTGAGGTTCTGCACATTGAACACGTTCGCCAGCCCGGCGCGCTCGTCGGACATCTCGCCGTCCGCAATCGGGCCGCGGTTCTTCAGAGCGTCATAGTACATGTCGGAAATGGAAGTGCCGAGGTTCACCTGAAGGCTCCAGTCCTCGCCGAAGCGTTTGTTCACGTTCACGAGGAAATCGGCGTAAATCTGCCTGTCGGTCATCTCGGAGATGCCGTAGAGACCGTTCTGCGAACTTTCCGTGAGCTGCGTGAAAGTCGATGCATAGAACTTCTCGGTGTATTTCGTGGCTGACTGGTCCATCTTCACCCTGCCGGACACATTGAGCCAGTCAAGGATGTCATAGGAGAGCTGCGCGTTGAGCGTGAAGCGGTCCTTGCGGTTCTCTCGGAGGTTGCGGTAGTTGATCCAGTAAGGGTTCTGCATCGTCATTCCCGCATCGCCTATCGGCCACCACTGGGTGGAAAGGCGGCGTGTGACGTCATAGCGCTCGAACATCTTCACCGCATCCCAGCTGTTCCCGCGAGGGAAGATGTACGCGCCGACCAGAGGGTTGTTGTAGGTTCCCTGATTGGTCATGTTGCGGTCCTTCTGGCGGACATACGCGGCCCCGACGTCGAGGTGAAGCCTGTCGTCGAGAAACGATGTCGTGTTGCGGAAAGTGAAGTTATAGCGTCGGTATGCGTTGTTCGGAACTATCCCGTAGGAGTCGATGACAGAGCCTGAAAGATAGCTCTGGTTCTTTTCGTTTCCCATGGACACCGAAACATTCTCGTTATGCGTCACGCCGGTCTTGAAATAGTCCTTTGCCGGATTGTAGCCGGGGTTGTTCGCCTCGTTCATCGGCCTTCCCCAGCTGCGCACGTCCGAGCCTATCGAGGAGTTGAGGTCTCCCGTGCCGTAGCGGTTCTGAAAACGCGGAAGCACAAAAGGGTTCATGATTTCGACGGAAGCCGACGCCGTGGCAGTGAGCTTGCCTGCCTTTCCCTTCTTTGTTGTCACGACAATCGCACCGTTGGCGGCGTCAGAGCCGTAGAGGGCGGCTGCTGCCGCTCCGGTGAGCACGGATATGCTCTCGATGTCCTCCGGATTGATGTCGGCGATTGGGTCGGTCGAGCCCTGTGAGGTGAACTGCGTGCCCCCGTCCCTTGCGGTGGTGTACATAGGGACTCCGTCAATGACATAGAGCGCGTTTGAGGACTGAGAGATGGACTTCTGACCGCGCATGACGACCTTGGACGCTCCGCCGACTCCGGACGAGGATGCGTTGATGTTGAGCCCGGCGACCTTTCCGTTCAGGGAGTTAATGAAGTTCGCGTCCTTATTTACAGTCACCTCGTCGGCGCTTATCTGCTGAACGTTGTAACTCAGGGCCTTCTCGGAACGCTTGATTCCAAGGGCTGTCACCACCGTCCCCTCCATGACGATTGCATCGCTGCTCATCGTGACGTTGAACACCCTGCGGGAGCCGATCCTGAACTCCTGCGTGGTGTAGCCGAGGCACGAAAACTCAAGCACCGAGTTCTCCATTCCCTCGGGGAGGGTGAAGGCGAATTTTCCGTCAAGGTCCGTCCCGGCGCCTATCGCAGTGCCCTTGATTATGACCCCGACTCCGATGACCGGTAGTCCCTCCTCATCGACGACAAGTCCGGAGACCGTGGATGAACCGGCGCTTTCTGCCCCCCCCCGGTGCGGAAACTGCTCTCTGTGAGATGATTATGTGACCGGACTCGACCTTCCAGTCAATGTCGCGGCCGCTGAAAAGGATGTTCAGAGCCTCGTCGAGCGGCTTGTCCGAAATGGTCACGGAAACCCTCTGCTCCACGTCCGCATCCTTGTTGAGGAAGACGCACCCGGTCTGCTTCTCAATCTGCCGCATCACCTGCTCCAGTTTCACGTCCTTAACATCGACGCTGACCTTCCGCTCCGTCTGAGCGAAGGCAGGAACGACGCCGGCTGCAAGGAGGAATGCCGTGAGCAGCAAGCCTGTAATTCTGGATAATACTTTCTTGCACATATCAACTATGTGGTTGGTTATCAAATAAATTTATATTCATCGCACTGCTCCCGGATCTCAAGCCGCATTGCCGGCCGGCCCCAAGAGCGGCGCTATCTTATCGTTATAGTGTTGGACTCGTAGTCCGTAGTGTATGTGAAATCACAGGCCTTCTGAAGAAGCCCCAGCGCGAAATCCACGCCCTCGGACACACGGATTTTTCCGCTGCGGTAGCCTATCTGCGGCATCTCGTCCCTGTCGATGACGATGTTCACGCCGTAGGTGTATTCAAACCTTTCCATAAGTTCGGCGAAACTCACTCCGCGAAGGTTTATATATCCGTCGGTCCATGACATTGATTCCTCGGCATCGACGTCGCTCACTACCAGATGGTTGTTCTCGAAGCGAACCTTCTCGTTCGGAGAAAGCACTACCTGCTCGGAGTATCTGTCATCCCCGGTCGTCGTGACCCTCACGCAGCCTTCCTGCAATGTCGTCGCGAAACGGCCATCGGATTCGTCGGCATAGACGCTGAACTTGGTTCCGAGGACCTCGACTTCGGACATATATGTCTCGACGACAAAAGGATGCCTCTCGTCGTGGGTGACGTCGAGATAAGCTTCGCCCGAAAGTTTCACGCGCCTCTCGCCACGTCCGAAGAGGGCAGGATATTCGATTCGCGAGTTCCCGTTCAGACAGACCCTCGTGCCGTCGTTCAGCGTAATGGTCATTCTCTGTCCCGAAGGCACCTCTATGACGTTTGTCTGTGCAATCATGTCCCTGTAGGAAAGTTCCCTCTCAACGAGAACGCCGGCGACACCTGCAACGACTACCGCAGCCACGCCGGCGGCATAGCGGAGCACTCTCCTGCGGATGACCGTCATCCGGCGGACTTTCCTGTCCTTCTCCGAATCACGCAATGCAGCCATCTCGTCTCCCCTGAGCACGGTGGCGTTGAAAAGGAAATGTGCCGCGTCAAAATCTTTCTGATGTGACGGATTCTCCTCCAGCCAACGCTCTATGAGCGCGACATCCTCAGCGGAAGCCTCGTTGCTGAAATAGCGGAACAGGAGTTCGTCAGTCATCATTTTTGTCTCTTTTTTCATTTTTTATCGGTTTATAGACGAGTGAATAATGGTGGTTTACAGATTTTATGAATAAATTTCAACGGGAAGAACAAATTTATGTAAATATTGGTCAGATTCTGAAATGAAACATTATATTTGCCGGGAAATATCAGCATTCCGGGAGAAATGAAAGGCGATGACGCTCATATCAGGGAACTGACGGAAGAGGAGTTCGGAAGAATCTTCTCCCGCTGCCGTCCCATGTATGTAAAAATCGCCAATTCGTACATCCACGATGACGGGGCTGCGGAGGACATAGTCAACGAATGCTTCATCCGGATGTGGGAAAGACGCTCCGAACTCAAGACGGAGAACTATGAGGCGTATGCCTTCAAATCCATCGTGAACCGCTGCCTTGACCATCTGAGGACATTGCAGACGCGGACAAGGATTCAGAAGAATATGCATGAGGCGGGAAACAGGATGCAGTCCTATGAAATCAGCTCGCTCAGCAGCCTTAATCCGGAGAGCCTGTTCGCCGATGAAATCGAGGACATCGTGCGCAGATGCATCGAGGGGATGCCCGACATCACCCGCAAGGTGTTCCTCGCCAGCCGCATCGACGAAAAGACATACGGGGAAATCTCTGAAACTTACGGGATTCCGGTACGTCAGGTTACATCCCATATCCAGTTTGCCCTGCGTTCCCTGCGAGGCTCCCTGAAGGACTATCTCCCTGTCCTGCTTGCACTCCTGATGCTCCAGAAATCATTTGAAGCCTCAACGGGCGGCGCCTCTCCCGTACAGACGAAGGAAAACCCCGCCAATCTTCAGGAAAACCGTATGATTGACGAGGTCGTGAAGAATTTGTTTCATGGCAGCCTCTGATGGTGTCGGTTCCATCGTCCTCATCGTAAGCGAGGCTGAATTTGCCGGTTTTCCCAATAATTGTGCGAACTCACGCAAAAACCCTCCGGTGAATCTTTGATGAATCACCGGAGGGGCTTCTGATTATTCGCTGAGAGTAAAAATCGTATGAATGGTGCGATTGCAAGGCGCAGGAGCAAATATAACCGGAGCAACCTTATCGGTTGTGAGGATTATATTTGTGAGTGCAACGAAGCAAGCGCGCCGTTCAGGCGGCTCTTACAAGTTCGCGTTGTCCTTCTTCCAGTCAGCAACAGGCGGAACAATTCCGAGCTCAACAATCTCGTCGCGCATCTTGCAGAGGTGAGCGTATGAAGCGTCGAGTGCAGCCATCTCTTCTGGAGTACCCTGTGGCATGGTATAGTGGCAGCCTGTGGCGTCGATTGTCGTCGGCATCGCCATCATCACATTCTTGTACTTGTCCGTGTTCACGTATGTGCCGGCAGGAAGGGTGAACGGAGCGCCGCCCATTGCAGCCTCGATCATCTTGACAGCGTTGTAGGCAGGACTCTGGAATGAAGAGCGTCCGCGGAGCTTGATGATTGCAGAACCGCCCTGGATTGTCTCCTGCTTGATTTCCGCCATTTTCTCGGCTGAAAGTCCCATTTCTGAAAGCGGCTTGCCGTCAATCTTCACCTGAGATGCGAATACTGCCATCTGCTCGCCGTGGCCGCCGTAGGTGTGTGCTCCTGTGACAGCGCTCTGAGGAACGCCGAACTCCTTCGCGAGGTTGCTCTGGAGGCGGGTTGAGTCGAGGGCTGCGAGTGAGGTGAGTTGCTCCGGCTTCAGACCTGAGTGGATGAGGGCTGTGAGGGCTGTCACGTCGGCAGGGTTGAAGATGACAACGACATGCTTCACGTCCGGGCAGTATTTCTTGATGTAGTCGCCGAACTGTGCCGCAATCTGGCAGTTGCCCTTGAGAAGGTCCTCGCGGGTCATGCCTTCCTTACGTGGTGCTCCGCCTGATGAGATGATGTATTTAGCGTCCTTGAACGCAACCTCAGGGTCGACCGTCCATGTGATGTTTGCGCCTTCGAATCCGCAGTGGTACATTTCCTCGGCAACGCCGTGAACGCCCGGCTCGAAGATGTCATAGAGGCAGATGTTCGGGGTGAGGCCGAGCATGAGAGCCGTCTGCGCCATGTTGGAACCGATCATTCCGCCGGCTCCGACAATTGTAAGTTTCTCGTTTGTCAAATACTTCATGATACTATGTTATTTATATATTCGTATTTTCGTCGTCTTCAGCGCCCGATTTCCCAAAATAAAGGAAAGCCGATCACAACACACTGAAATTCGGGCGCAAATTTAGCAAATAATTAAAAAATAACTATATTTGCAGGCGTAATTATTAACTGTAGCAGAAACGTGGAACCTCCCAGTCCAATATCAGGAACTCAGAGCATAACGGCGGACAGTCTTTCTGACGACCCGCTGGCGACCACCCTTTATATCGTGACATCGGGCACATCCTCTCGGAGAGAGGGTGCGGTTCTTTCGTGTATGCACAGCAGATTTTGTGAAACCAGCTTTTAAAGCTATATGGCACTATATCTTAAAAAGGAACTTGAAAACGGCGCCGAACTCGCTGTTTGGCAGATTACGGAAACTGAAGATGAACTCAAGGCTCTGAGTTCCGTCCCTACGGACGAGATGGAGGAAATCAGCCTCTATGGAAACGAGTCGCAGAGAAAGCAGCGCCTCGCGGTGAGGGCTCTCATCAACGAACTCTTCGACGAGAAGATGTATCTCGACCACCACGACAACGGCAAGCCGTACCTTGAGAACTGTGCCACGAACATAAGCATCACACACACTGATAAATACGTCGCTGTCATCATCCACGATGAGGACGACCTCGGCATTGACATCGAATCCCTCGACCGCGATTTCTCTTCCGTGGAGAAAAAGGCGCTGTCGGAAGACGAGATTGAAGACCTCGACGATGACGACAGGAAAAAGAAAAACGAGCAACTGGCTATTTACTGGTGCGCAAAGGAGGCCATTTTCAAGAGAATGTCACAGAGCAGGGTCGATTTCGCGGAGCAGATTGAGGTGGAGAAGTTCAATCCGAAGGGGGAGGGGGAACTGGAGGCAACCTTCGTCCATAAGGACGGGCATGAGGAGGAGTTTGATCTGGAGTATATGATCTTCGACCGCCACGTCCTGGTCTGGCTGGTAGGTTAAAGAGACGGCGGTCTGCGGCGTTGGACGTCTTGATGAAATCCTCACAACCATCAGGTTGCTGCGGTTTCATCTTCATCGTCCGCCTTGCATCCCATCCGTCTCTTCAACCTACCTCCAAGCGTCAAGTCTGCGTCGTTGGACGACGCCTTGCATCCCATCCGTCTCTTCAGCCGACCTCCTAGCGCAAAGTCAAGTCTGTAGCGTTGGAAAGTTCGATGAAATCCTTTAAGATTCTTGTGGTTTTCGTGCTCAGGAATTACGGAAAATATACTACAATAACTGGGAAATGAACTTGTTGCGGGGAGTCACCGTGGTGTTCAGGCGGTCAGGCTGGCATTCGGTGCACCAGCCGCCGCCGAGAAGGACGTATTCGAGGGATGCGGTGAAACGATGACCGTGCTCGCATTCCCAAAGATACCGGGCGCACGGCTTTCTGCGTGACTTCGTGCTGTCTCCGTCCGCACCTGTCGTGCTGCCTTCCTGCGTTTGTTTGGCGCTTTTGCCCATGACTTTCTCTGACTCTTTCTCTGCCCCGAGGAACTTGCCACCGCGGAACTCGGCTGCCGACTGAATCTCTTCGTCCGTCAGTTCATATATGGACCTGGACTCGTCCCAGCCGTGGTCGAGGCGGAGACATTCGCCGGCCGCGCGTGCCTTTTCAAGATCCTTTTCCCAATGCGGCGGAATCACGTCTTTCCATGACTTTATTGCCTCCCAAGCCTCGCGTGAACCGTAATACGCCTTCATCTTTTCCGGGGCGCCATCCACCCATGACTGTGTTCCGAGCCCCTTTTCGTATGCGTATGGTTTCATGAACATTTTCACCGCAAACGCCGGCGCGAGGAACGCGAGATTGTAGAACCACGGAAGCTTGGATTTCATCTGACGGAAATATTCCTCAACCGGAACATTTCCTCGGAAATGAAGAAAATTCTCAAGGACATCCGAGTCCTCATACCACATGCCATGGAAATTCTTCAACGCAAACCACTGCGGTTCAAAGACTTTCTCCGGTCCGGGAAGACCGAGGGCATGGAGAAGACGGGTCTCGAATTCATAGTTCGTCATCCGGTACTGCTCTCCGCTGCCGATGTTATAGAAGTTGTTCCAGAACTCGTCCGGAACCCAATCCTCGCAGACATTCGCGAGCAGCCTCCCCGAATCCTCTATAGTCGCCCATTCAAGCACGCCGGCCACAGGGACATGGAAGGCAGTCGGGTTTACGACTCCGAGTATTCCGGGGTAGAGGATGCCCGACTGGCGCAGCGACACCCAGTGCGGAATGCCGGAGTCAACTATGGCTTTCTCCGCGCGGCATTTGGAAACGGAATACATGTCGTACGCGCTCGCCATCACGGGGTCGCCGGAACGTCCCCAATGATGCGGGAACAGCCTGTCACCGAGCTGTGCGACCGACCCGATGTAGACGACCCTTATCTTCTCCGGCTCCGGCTGGGCAAGCACTGCCCGCGCTACGTTCTCTGATGACATGACATTGACTTTCAGTGTCTTCTCCGGGAAATAATCCGCCGCCGGGGATACCATTCCGCCTACATGCAGAGCATAATCAGCACCGGTCACGCCGCGCAGGACGTCTTCATAGTTGGTGAGGTCGCCCCAGACAATCTCGACCGACGGGTCATTCAAGTACGGCTCAAGTTTCTTCCGGTTCTTCCCGCTCGGACGCGCCAGCACCCTGACAATAAACCTGTCAGCCCTTGCGTGCAGTTCCTGAAACCCTGCCCATCCCATATTCCCGGTCGCCCCGGTCAAAAACACAGTCTTCCTTTCCATATCAACAATTATTGATTTTCATTTCAAAACATCCATCCTCCTCAAAAATGACGAAAGAAAAAGACGGGACGCAAGGCGCCCAACGCCGCAGACCGCTTTTTATTTTATCACTTCAGCCAGTTTTCAGGGTTCTGCGGAGTAGTATCCTTCCAAATCTGAAAATGCAGCTGCGTCTCGCGGTTGATGGTATCCACCGTTCCGATGTCCTGCCCGATCTTAATCTTCTGTCCCGACTTCACCACCACATTTTTCAACTTGCAGTAGAACGTGAAATAGTTCCCGTGCTGGACAAGCACGCACTGGTTGTAGCCCGGCATCACGAGCACCTGCTTCACCACCCCGTCAAACACGCACTTCACGGTTGTGCCCGGCTTCAGGGCTATGCCCACGCCGTTATTCTTCGGGAGCTTCACGTTCTTATAAACCGGATGATACCTCTCCCCGAAGGCGTCAACCACCGGTCCGTCCGCCGGCCATGGCAGCTTGCCTCTGTTCTTTGAGAACTCCGCGGCCAGCTTCTCGTCAATCACCATCTTGTTCGACTTCTTTCCGGCACCCGCACCCGACGACGCCGTGCTTCCCTTCATCGCCTCGCGCACCAACCGCGCAATCTCCCTGTCCAGAGCCTCCACCTGCTTTTTCTTGGCAGCAAGTTCCTTCTGATACTTCGACTTCTCTTTCCTCAGCTTCCCGACAAGAGCCTTCGACTCCGCCTGTTCACTCTGAAGCTTCCCGAGCTCCTTCTGCGTGTTCTGTGTCACGGTCTTCTGCTCCGCCCGCAGTTTCTGCAGCGCATCCCTCTCTGTCTCCAGCCGTGCGCGCGCTTCCTCCATCCGGCGCGCTTCCTCTCCTATCTGAGAGGCGAGGCTCTTGAAATAGCCGTAGCGGCGGTAGGCCTGCGAAAGGTCGTCGCTGGCGAGGATATACATATACCAGATTTTTGCGTCACGGTTCTTGTAGGCTCCGAGAACAAGCCGGTCGTAATGCGCCGCGAGCGTATCATAACTTGCCTGCAACCGATTGATTTCCTTTTGTTTGAGGTAGATCCTGTCCGCGCATTCCCTTTCCTTGAGCCGGCTTTCCTTAAGAAGTGCCTGACGGTTGCTGACCTTCTTCGACACGAGGTTGTAGGTCGCGAGGGCGCTGCGGCTTTTGGAGTCAGTCGACGAGAGTTGACGGTTGATGATCTCGATTTCTCTCTCCAGCCTTTCTTTCTTCTGTTCCTGGGCACTGGTGTCCTGGGCGTGCAGGATGGTGGCGGATTGACCGGCAAGCAGTACGACTGCCGTCAGCACAGCCTTCACCGCCGGAGGCGCAGAATATATGAGAGAACGCAGCCGCATCCCTTATTTCCCCGCCGCCTTTTTCCTCTCTGCAATGCGCTCGTCCAGATCTGGAATCTCCCCGTCGTTCTTGGCCTGGGCTCTGTACCAGTAGACAAACGCGAGGTCATACTCTTTCAGGGCATAGAGCACCTCGGCGTAGTGGTCCATAATCACGGCGCTGTCCTTTCCGCCATAGAGCATCGCGTGCTTGAAGAACGGCTTGGCCTCCAGTGCCTTGCCCTGCAGGTAAAGTATCCATCCGAAGGTGTCGAGGTATGTCGCGTTGTCCGGCTCCGCCTCGATTGTCTTCTTGCTCATCGCGTAGGCCTTCTTGAGGTTTTTTCCCGTGACGGAGAGATAGTAGGCGTAGTTGTTCAGGACGTAGATGTTGTTCGGGCTGACTTTCAGCACCTTGTCGTATGCCTTGAACGCGTTCTTTGTGTCGTTTTTCTGATAGTAGGCATCGCCCATCGCCGAGTAGGCTGAGACCACGACCGCGCTGTCCTTCGGGGCCGTCTGGAGCATCTTCTGCGAAAGTTCAATGACCTTGTCATACTCCTTCAAGTAACTGTACCCCGTGCCTGCGAGTGCCATAAAGTCCGGAATGTCAGGATGCTGCAGAGCCGCTTCCGAGCCGGCTTCCGCAAGTTTCTTCCAGTCTTTCGCATAGAGCAGCGAGTAGAGATAGGTTGCCGTAAGCTCAGGCTTGTCCGGATGCATGGACGCGTTCAGGCGGAACAGATCCTCGGCAACGTCCTGACGCTGTGTGCGGTAGTAATAGGATGCCACTGTCGCGATTACGGAACTGTCAGAGGGGTGTTTTCTGAAGCAGATGTTCGCAGCTGTGTCGATCTGCGGGAGGAACGAGGTCACGAACTTCGGATCCGACTGCTCCACGAGAGCCTTGAGGTATTCGGCTTTTCCTTGTGCCGGGACTGTTTCGTTCGCCATATAGCTGTCGAGGAGCGGGAAAAATTCGGAATATTTCCGTGTCATGCGACGTGCCTCCGCCTTGCCGAGCACCGCCGGAGCGAAATCCTTGTCGAGCGAGAGCGCCTCGTCATAATACGCGACAGCCAGCGAGTCTTCGTACATCGACATTCTGTAGTCACCGAGGGTCGACAATATATAGGGAGACGAATATTTCGAATTATATTCCTCCAATGACTTATAAGCCTCCTCCGTCTTTCCCGAAGCCATCAGAAGGCGGAAACGATAGATTGCGATGGATTCGGAGTCTCCGAATATTTTTTCGACGTCGTTCAATGTTTCCAATGCCTTGTCAGTCTGCGCGTTCTGGGCATACATTTCCACGAGGTCGAAGTAGAGTTCGCTCTTTTTTGGGAAGTCGACAAGCAGTTTTTCATATATTTCTATCGCCTTGTCGATCTGGTTCGTGTAGCGGTAGACAACGGCAAGTCTCTGGCGATACCAGAAGTTTCCCGGATCCTCCTCCACAGCGCGCAGGAGCTCTGCCTCGGCAAGGTCGTTTTCGTTTTTCGTGAGATATATGAGCGCGAGATAGTAATGCGCGGCATCATATCCCGGATCATTGTTCACAATCGACCGGAGCATCCTTTCGGCGTCGGCATACGCCCCGTTGTCATATTTCTCGACTGCAAGGAGCAGCGCGCTGTCCTTTATCGACTCCTTCAACTCCTTCTGCGCGAATACATTCTGCGAAAGGCACGCGACCGCGGCGAGGATGATGATATGTTTCAGAATTCTTTTCATGTCGGTATTTGCTTTTGCGGCGTCCACTGTCCACATATCGCGCCATATATTGCCGCATAAACTACAAAGATAACAAGCAATTCGGGAAAAATGCGTATTTTTGGGGAAAATATCGACCGATGCAACGTAATGGGCCGGGGTTGCATCTTGAATGTCGGCAGTTTTTCCGGCCCGCCACAGTAACCGTGAGCGAAGACAAGGCTGTTCAACTCATAGACAAGTGCCTTAGCGGTGACCGGGCTGCCCAGAGGAAGATGTACGAGCTTCTGGCACCCCGGTATTTTCCCGTGTGCATACGCTATGTGGGTGACAGGGTTGTGGCGGAGGACATTCTGCAGGAAGGTTTTGTGGCGCTTTTTGCAAAACTTGGCAGTTACAGCGGCAGCGGCTCTTTCGACGGATGGGCGCGGAGGATTTTCATCAATGCGTCGCTGATGTATCTCAGAAAGAACGATGTGCTGAAGATGAGCGATGACATTTCGCTGGCGCGTGGCCTGAAAGTCAATGAAGAGAGTGCCGTGGACAGGATGTCGTACAGTGAGATTATGACCGCGGTGATGGCGATGCCGCCCGGATTCAGGACCGTGTTCAACCTCTATGTGATGGAGGGATTCTCACACAAGGAAATTGCCGAGATGCTCGGGATTACGGAGAGCACGTCGCGGACCCAGTTGAGCCGGGGGCGGATATGGCTTCAGAACAGGATTAATGAGATGACCGGGAGGACCGGCCGATGATTGCGATATGACGGACAAAGAGTTTGACGACAAGATTCGCGGGATGCTCGCGGAGCCGCAGGAACAGCTTCCTGATGGGCTTTGGGCTGGCATTGAATCGCGTCTTGACGCTGCAGGGACGGGGCGGCGGAAGGTTGTCGTGCTGCGCCGTGCAGCTGTTGGAGCCGCTTCGGTGGCGGCCGCGATTGCGCTTGTGCTTGTCGGCGGACATTTCATTGGTGGTGATGGACTTGCGCCGGAGTCGTGTGCCGTGCAGATTGCTGAAAATACGGCCGGAGGCTCGGAAAATGAGGCTGTGGAGTCTTTGCCGGAAACTGAATATGCTGACGCGGAGAAGAATGAGACTGTGGAGTTTGACGTCGTGAAGCCTTCAGCCGTAAACGGCGGGCATTTGCTTGCGATGGCAGCTGTTCTTGAGCGGGGGAGCGCGCAGCAGGGTTATGCCGCTGTGACAGACGCTCTCCCTGCCGTCGCCGAAGCCGTAGATACTACGGTTGCAGATGTGGATGCTGCGAAAGAGGGTTCAGAGTCTGTGGCGACGTCGGGTGTTATTGTTGACGTCGAGTCCTCCGGTGAACCGGAATGCGAACTGAAGGTTGACAATTCCGACATAGAGGCGGCCTACGGGAAGGAAGATGACGACGAGGGCGGCTACAAGGGGACTCCATTCGAGGTGACTGTCGGCGGAAACAGTTTCGGCGGTCCGCAGAAGAGTCCGGGACCGAGGAAAATGTTCGCGCATGGAGACAGGAAAAGTCCTACAGGGAAGACTTTTGTCGAAGGTTCCAACTCGGACTCCTACAGTCTGCCGCTGTCTTTCGGCGTGGGGATGAAATACGGCGTCACTAAATGGCTTGGGGTGGGCATAGGCGTGAATTATACGCTTCTCAACAAGAAGGTCAGCGGAACCTACTATGATGAGGCGGCTGTTCCATATTCTACGGACATGAAAAATTCCCAGCATTATATAGGCATTCCGGTGGACGTCTATTTCAGCATCTTCCGGACAAACCGCTGGGATACATACGCCACGGTCGGCGGAAGCATTGAGAAATGCGTGCTGAACCGCTACTCTGGCCTGCTTGAAGGAGAGCAGATTATCTATAACAAGAAGGTCAAGGGCATCCAGACGTCAGTCCGCGTGGGGCTCGGCGTGGAATATTCGCCCGTTGAGTTTCTCGGAATCTACATAGATCCGAGCGTGCGGTATTATTTCGACAATAATCAGCCGCGGAGCATCAGAACCGCGCAGCCGCTGGCGTTTGGAGTTGAGGCGGGTCTTCGCTTCAAATTGTGATGGGGCGCCTAAAAGGCGGCCAGCTTTTGTATTTAGACCCCTCCCGTCCCCTCGAAGGGGAAGTGGTGCTCCGTGCACACTATCGCACAAAGCCCTCGCTTCGTTGTTCTTCGCACGACGCTGATGCGTCTTTTTGTGCTACGGCATTCATCTTCATCATCCGCCTTGCATCCCATCCTTTTATGCATCCCCTTTCTTTCAGCAATTTTAATCGCATTTTGGACGGCTATTGGGAGGGGAAATAACGTCGGGAAATGTTTGGAATAGGGATTAAAATCTCTATTTCCCTTCGATGATGTTGCGGGCGAGGGTGTTGGCGCAGACGAAGTCTTTCAGTTCCTGACAGTCGGTGCCGAGGATGGTGTGGCGGTCGCCCTGCCAGAGGATGCTGCCCTTGTGGAGGAAGGCGATCTTGTCTCCGATTTCGAGGATGGAGTTCATGTCGTGGGTGTTGACCACGGTTGTCATATTGAACTCCTTGGTCAGATCGCTGATGAGGCGGTCGATGAGTATTGAAGTGTAGGGATCCAGACCCGAGTTCGGCTCGTCGCAGAACAGATAGGACGGGTTCAGGGCTATCGCTCTGGCAATTCCGACCCTCTTCTGCATTCCACCGCTCAGTTCGTTCGGGAACTTGTCGTCGGAGCCTGTGACATTCACCCTTTCCAGACAGTACTGCGCCCTCTCTATCTTCTGCGCACGGCTCCAGTCCGTGAAGAAATCCATTGGGAACATCACGTTTTCAATCACCGTGGCGAAGTCGAAGAGAGCGCTGTTCTGGAACAGGATTCCGATTTTCTGGTGCAGGGACTTCTTCTCTTTATAGTCCATTGCAGCAAGTGAACAGCCGTCATACTTGATGTCTCCGCTGTCCGGCGACATCAGTCCGATGAGATTTTTCAGCAGCACCGTCTTTCCCGAGCCGCTCGCCCCTATGATCATGTTGCACTGTCCGGCGGCATACTCCACGTTTATGTCCCTTAGGACCGGAGTTCCGTCAAAACTTTTGCAGAGATGTTCTACTTTTATCATATTTTATTAATATTCAATGAAATATGTGGCGTTTGCTACACTAATATAGCATCAGCTGGGTGAGGATGAGGTCGAACATAAGTATGAGTATACTGGAGACGACGATGCTCCGTGTGCTCGACTTGCCGACTCCGAGAGAGCCTCCTTTCGCGTAATAGCCGTTGAATGCGGCGACCGAAGCGATGATGAAGCAGAAAACGGCCATCTTGAAGCAGCTGTAGAAAACATAGTAGCCGTTGTAGCAGTAATGGAGTCCGGTGACGTACGATGCTGTGGATATGATTCCGGTTGCCGCCACGACGACCCAGCCTCCGACAATTCCGAGTCCAAGGCTCATCAGCATCAGAAGAGGGCTCAGGACAGTCGCGGACACAAGTTTCGGGAGCACGAGAAATCCCGCTGAATTCACGCCCATCATGTCCATTGCATCGATCTGCTCGGTAATCCGCATGCTTCCGAGTTCGGATGATATGTTCGAGCCCATCTTTCCAGCAAGGATGAGGGCGACCATGGTCGAGCAGAATTCGAGGATAAGGCTCTCGCGCACCATGTAGCCGACATACATCTTGTCTATGAACGGATTTTCGAGATTCGATGCCGTTTGAATGACGAGAACACCACCGATAAAGACGGAAATCACGCCTACAATCACGATTGACGAGAGTATCAGCTTGTCGGATTCGAGCACGAACTGCTTCCAGAACAGTCTCCATTTTTCAGGCTTTCGGAAGACTTGTTTGAGAAACAGGCAGTAGCGGCCTACGTTTTCAAGGAAATTTCGTATCATTTTTTCACTTCTTTCGGTGAAACCACAGCGCCTGATTTCACAAACTATATCGCAAAATTACCACTTTTTTCTTTTTCTTAAGGTTTTTTCTTTTTTTATGGATAATATTTGGCGTCTGTTTCATTGAAACCGTCATGGTGCACAAGGCTTTGCGGACCGTACGCTTTCACAAATAAAATGCTTATGCTCATAAACATTCACAGCGCCAAATGCGTAGGCGTACAGGCCGTCGATGTCACGGTTGAGGTCGACATCTCGTCCGGAATAGGGATTCATCTTGTGGGACTGGCCGATGCTGCGGTGAAGGAGAGCCTGCTGCGTACGGTCACGGCTCTCCAGTCTCTCGGGTTCCGGATTCCAGGCCGGCGCATTGTCATAAACCTCGCCCCTGCGGACATCCACAAGAACGGCAGCGGCTACGATGTCCCTATCGCTCTCGGTATACTTGCCGCGTCCGGGCAGGGAAAATGGGATGCGCTTGAGGACTACCTTATCATGGGCGAACTCGGTCTTGACGGGGCTGTGCGCCCGGTGCCGGGTGCTCTGCCGGTTGCGGAACTCAGCGTGACAGAAAGGCGGAAAGGCTGCATCCTGCCTCTCGAATCGGCACTTGACGCGGCCGACTACTATGCCGGGCATGTCTATGGCGTCCGAAACCTGTCTGAGGTGATTCGCATCGTGTCCGGCAGAGAGGATGTGACAGATCTTCTGATTGGCAACAGGACTGGGGACGGAGGGAACTCCGCAGCAGACGGCGTCATGTTCCGGGAGCTCGTGGACATGGCACAGATTATCGGGCAGGAGGGGGCCAAGAGGGGCGTCGAGGTGGCCGCTGCAGGCGGGCACAATGTGATTATGGTCGGCCCTCCCGGTTCCGGAAAATCATCCTTGGCAAAGGCCTTGGCCGGCATTCTGCCGCCAATGTCTCGTGAGGAGTCGCTTGAGACAAGCAAGATTTACTCCGTTGCCGGCATCGGAAGACATCGGGGGCTGATGACGGAGAGGCCTTTCCGAGCGCCTCACTACAGCGCCTCCATCCCTGCGCTTATAGGCGGAGGTTCGGACAGCATCCTGCCCGGCGAAATCTCGCTTGCCCACAACGGAGTGCTTTTCATCGACGAGTTCTGCGAGGCACCGAAGAAGGTGGTGGAGGCGCTCCGCGGCCCTATGGAGGACGGGGTCATAACTGTGTCGCGTCTGCGCAATAAAGTCACCTATCCGGCATCGTTCATGCTTGTCGCGGCGGCAAATCCTTGTCCCTGCGGCTATTATGGCGAGGGAGACCGCTGCCGTTGCACGACCGGGCAGAGACTGAACTACCTTGCGCGACTGTCCGGCCCGATGATGGACAGAATTGACATTCAGCTCTGGATGCACTCCGTCGATGCCGCGAAACTCACCTCGGGACGAGCCGGCGAAAGCAGCGCGGATGTCCGAGCAAGAGTTGTCAAGGCGAGGGAGATCCAGCGCAAGCGGTTTGCCGGAGACGGCATCTACACGAATGCGATGATGGACAACCGACTGATAGACAGGTACTGTCCTTTGGACGACAATTGTCGGGAGTTTCTCCGTCGGACCATCGATAGCATGGGACTTTCTGCCCGTGCCTGCATGAGGATCATCCGCATTGCACGCACTATAGCCGACCTTGAAGGAAGCCCCGATATTTCCATCCTGCATCTTTCCGAGGCCACCGGCTTCCGATTTATGGACAAGTCACGCCCTGTGTGACGGACGCGAAGCTCCAACGAAGTAGTGTGTTCTGAACAGCGAGCCTTTCCCCTACAAGAACGAATCCCTAAAGGAAAATGAAATAGAGAAGGACGTAGACTGGGAGCAGGACAACGAGGGAGAACTTGGCCATGTAGCCGAAGAATGACGGCATCTTTATGCCCTGGCTCTCCGCGATGGACTTCACCATGAAGTTCGGACCGTTGCCGATGTAGGTGAGAGAACCGAAGAATACCGCTCCGATAGAGATTGCCTTCAGGAGAATTTCCGGGATGCCTGCCACGAACGGCACGCCGTCCAGAACTCCGTTCACAATGCCGGCTCCGGCTGCCGCGACAGATTCCGGAAGACCGCTCGCGAGGCTGTGGAATGCCACGGCCGTAGGGGTGTTGTCGAGGAATGAGCTGAGGGCGCCGGTGGAGAAGTAGAACTCCCAGACCTGGTCAACGCCGAGTCGGGCCGCGTTCTCCTGCATGTAGATGAGCGCCGGAGTCATGGTTACGAAGATTCCGAGGAACAGCGCGGCTACCTCAAGTATAGGGTTCCAGGAGAACTTGTTCATTCCGTAGCGGACGTGGTTTGCCGTCGTGTAGAGGGATATTCCCATAATTGCGAGAAGCACGAACTCGCGGAGGAACTTGACCCAGAACTTCGCGTCCTCGGCTCCCATCTGAGGTATGAAGCTCGGATTTATGAAGGCCACTGCGAGGATGACGCCCGCGAGGTACATGAAATTCTTTCTTCCTCTGAACCGGATCGGCTGCCTTTGTTCCGGCAGCTCAAATGCGGACGGATCCTCTTTCTTTGAGAAATAGAACTTGTCGCAGAGGTAGTATATCAGCAGCAGGAGACTTCCTGTGAAAAGCCATTCCGGAAGCATGGTCAGGAACCAGGTGAATGAGGCTCCCCTCAGATAGAGCATGAAAAGAGGCGGGTCTCCGAGAGGGGAGAGCAGGCCGCCGCAGTTCGCGACGAGGGCGATAAAGAACAGGAGCGTGTGCACTTTGTACCTGCGCTTTTCATTTACCGCAAGAACCGGCCGGATGAGCAGCATGGCCGCGCCTGTTGTTCCCATGAAGGACGAAAGCACGAATCCTGTTCCCAGCAGCGCGGTGTTGATGCCTGAACTCGGCCTGATGTCTCCGCTGACGTGGATGCCGCCGGTGACGACATAGAGTGTCAGCAGGAGGATGACGAACGGCATATAGTCATAGACAATCTGATGCTCGAGTTCGTGTGCCAGTCCGTGCCTTACAAGGAATGCGGCAACCGGAGCTCCAAGCAGGAGCGACACGAAAAGTTTGTGGGAGTTCTTGTCCCACCATTTCCCGGCGAACAGCGGGCCGACGGCAATCATTATCAGCATCACGGCGAAAGGAATCATCGCCCATGCCGGCACTGCATATTCGGCAGCTGTCGCAACTGTCTCTGTAATTGCAAGTTGAATCATAACCACTAATAATTAACGGCGCAAATATACCTCTTTTTTAGATTGGGACAAATGATTTTTGTAACTTTGCGCGAGAATGTAAGTAACAAGGGCAACTCTGTCATTCCGGCCAATTGTCGCAAAGAGCGGAACGGTCGGACTTTGCCTTAAATAAACATGTATGAAAAAGTTAATAGTCTTCATTCTTTCAGTTCTCCTTCCGCTGACTGCCACGGCACAGGAATCGTCCGAGCCGGCAAGATACACGGTCGAGACCGTTCCGCAGACAGAAATCCTCTCATGGAACTATGTCACCGACCTTTCGGGAGTCGTCTCCCCGTCCCAGAAGGACAGCCTGAACGCTCTCTGTCATTTCGCGAAGGACTCTCTCCAGTCCGAAATTGCGGTCGTTGTGCTCCCTGCGATTGACAACGGAAAATACGGCTCGCTCCACGAGTTCGGGGTAGAGCTGTTCAACAAGTGGGGAATCGGCGGAAAGGACAGCGAGAAGGGTCTTCTGATAGTGCTGACGACGGCTCCGGGGGAGAGGGAGGTCGTGTTCAACACCGGATACGGTCTTGAAGGGGCGCTGCCTGATGTCTACTGCAAGCG
This sequence comes from Bacteroidales bacterium UBA6360, assembly GCA_002440085.1. Classification (GTDB taxonomy): domain Bacteria; phylum Bacteroidota; class Bacteroidia; order Bacteroidales; family UBA932; genus Cryptobacteroides. The sequence continues at coordinate 22,610 of DJRM01000025.1, read as the reverse complement.
CATACAGGCGGATGTGATGATTCCTTATATGAAAAAGGGCGAGTATGGTTCCGGGCTCATAGCCGGTGTCTCGGCTGTGAACGGGATTCTCAAGGGGGATGTGCTTCCGGACGAAGATTCCGACTGGGACGACGATGACTACGGCATGCTTTGGGAACTTCTGATTGTGGGATTTTCCATTTTTATTGCCCTTGTCGTAGTGGCACTCAGGTCTCCGGAGCGACGTCGCAGGAAAATGGGGAAGTCGATCACCTGCCGGGGATGCGGAGTCACGGGAGATATGAAATATGTTCGCTCCGAAATCATTGAGCCGGCTTCGACAAGAAAGACCGGACGGCTGAGGAACATATACGTCTGCAACCGCTGCGGTGAGGAAAACTATATCGACGAAATCATCCCTCGCCGGCATTCAGGTGGCAATTCCGGTCTCGGAGGCGGCTCCGGCCCGATTGTCGGCGGTTTCGGCGGCTCTTCATTCGGCGGTGGTTCGTTTGGTTCATTCGGTGGCGGAATGACGGGTGGCGGAGGTTCTTCGACGCGATTCTGACCCGTCGCTTTGTATATGACCCCTCCCGTCCTCTCGAATGGGAAGTGTATTGTGAGACAATGAAAATAATAAGGATAAATACGGAAAGCCCGCTGTATGCGGAGACGGAGAGGATCTGGCTCGAAAGTTTCCCTGAGAATGAGCGGCGCGACGTCGGGCTGCACAGGGCGGCAGTTGACGGGGACGGGCGCTTCTTCTATAATGCCGTGATTGAGGATGATTCCGTCGGCGATTGTCGTGATGCGGACGATGCGGCGACAGTCTCAAAAGTTCAGAATCCGGGTGGGGAAAAGACAAACTGTGCCTCCTCGGAAATCGTTGGCAGATGCCGTGTGATAGGCATGATAAGCTGGTGGGCACTGGACGGGATGGCTTATGGGGAACATTTCGCGATGAGCCCCTTCGTCCGCGGACAGGGTCTCGGCGAAAAGGTCTTCAAGGAAGTGACAGGAGAGTTTCTTGCGCAGGGTCTGCCGTTCGTTTTCGAGGTTGAGGCTCCTTCGCCAGACAATCCCGTCGCGGCCAGAAGAATCCGCTTCTACGAGCGCTGCGGGATGCACCTGCTCGACTATCCCTACTTCCAGCCGCCGTATCGCAAGGGCGACGCACCTGTCCCTATGCGCCTGATGTCCTCCGACCCGTCTGTCGTCCCCTCTCGCGCCGTCGCCCTCATCCGAACCGTCTATCCGGCCGTATAGCATCGCCCGGAACATTCCTTCCAAGACCCTCTCCAATCTCACAAGTTTTGGATTTTTTATAAAATCACTGACTCGGCAGACGGCGACCGGCTCTGCCTACCGCCGTCCCGACGGCATCTATGTCGTCCCGCTTAGAAACCTTCAAAAAATAACCTGCATCATCTTTATCATTCTTTTCGGCCTAGATTCCTTTTCTCATCAGTCGTGTACATCCAGTACACTCCTTCTTCCAAAAGAAATCTATACTCGAAAATCAAAGGCAAATCTGAGGCAGTTTATTTTTTTTACGTTTCTTAACTGCTTGAAAGCCTGATTCTTCAAATTCGATGCTCGTGCCAAGATAAAACAAGGCAGCCCCGACGAGAAACCGCCGGCGCTGCCTTCATGTCAGTCAGGAATGTTGCGTCGTCAATAGTTTTCCTTGTGAATCTCGAAATATGCCTTCGGGTGTGCGCAGACAGGGCATACTTCAGGGGCTTTAGTGCCAACTACGATGTGACCGCAGTTGCGGCATTCCCATACTTTGACCTCTGACCTCTCGAAGACGGCCGCAGTCTCGACATTCTTCAGAAGTGCCCGGTAGCGTTCCTCGTGGCGCTTCTCGATGGCTGCGACTCCACGGAACCTTGCGGCGAGTTCCGGGAAGCCCTCCTCTTCGGCGGTCTTTGCAAATCCCTCGTACATGTCTGTCCATTCGTAGTTTTCTCCATCGGCGGCGGCCGCGAGGTTCTGCGCCGTGTCGCCTATGCCGTTAAGCTCCTTGAACCAGAGCTTCGCGTGTTCCTTCTCGTTCTCGGCCGTCTCAAGGAACAGCGCCGCTATCTGCTCGAAGCCCTCCTTCTTCGCCTTTGACGCGAAATAGGTGTATTTGTTGCGTGCCTGTGATTCGCCGGCGAAAGCCGCCTCCAGATTTTTCTCGGTCCGGGTTCCGGAATACTTTGTTGCCATAATTATAAGATGTTAATTGTCTTCTGCAAAAATAATCATAATAATCGGATTTCTTCTTCCAAAAGAAATCTATACTCGAAAATCAAAGACAAATCTGATGCAGGATTTCGTGTCTTACTTGGCAACTTGTGAGAGCGGGCGAAATTCGGTAAAAAAGTCCGAATTTCGCCCGCCCTCACGCTATTTGAACAGGTCGTCCATAGTCACGACCTCGTTGATTGCCGTTGAATATGCGTTGCGTTTGAGGCCAAAGGTCGTCACGATTGTCTTGTGGATAGGATACTTTGTTCCGGATTCTTCTCGGAAGGCACTCACTCTGTTCCTGAGTTTCATGTCTTCGTCTTTCTGGATTGAATACTCAGCTTCGGAATATTTCATCTCACAGACATTTATTATTCGGTCGGCGCGTTCTATCACCATGTCAATCTGAGCTCCGGATTCCATCTGACGGCTTCTCCAACTGTAATATTCCGTACTGATGGACGAGATTCCGAGAGCCTGTTTGATTTGTTCTATGTGATACATGCAGATGCGTTCGAAAGCCAGTCCATACCAGTTGTTAATTTTGCTTGAGCCAAGGTGGTTGCTCCAGAAGTGCCGGTCTGTCGTCGGGGATGACAGGAATGTGTCGTGAAAAATGGTGAAAGAATCGGCTATCTGGTAAATACCCCCAGTCTTCTTCAATTTCTTCCCTTTGGAGTCCTTTACATAGTAAAGTCTCAGAAAGTCGCATTCCACGAGATTGTCTAGATAACCGCTGAGATGCCCGTTGTCTTTGCCTGGCATCTTTGAGGATATTTCGTCCCGTGTCATTCCCCTGCGGTTTTTGCATAGCATTCCGACTATCTGCATATATGGTTCCGGAGTCTTGAAGAGGGAATTGAATAGTCTTGCATATTCATTTTTCAGCTCGGCGTCTCTGCCGAAGAAAAGATGATCTACCGCCAACGTCGCACTGTCATTTTTGTCGATAAGGCTCAGATAGTAAGGAATGCCTCCCAAAACAGAATATATCTGAACGATTGAGAGCCTGTCCCATTCAATGCCCTTGGAGAGGAGGTATTGTTCAGTTTCTCCTAATGTAAACGGGTGAATATGCATCTCGTGGGTTATTCTGTTATGGAGCCCCCCGTGGCTGTCTATGATGTTCTTTATCATCCATGTGGTTGCACTTCCACAAACGATGAGCATAACCTCCGGATGTTTGAGGCACCAGTCGTTCCAAAAGTCTCCGAATGCCTTGACGAAACCTGCCCTGATGGTGTCGAAACATGGCAGTTCATCGATGAAGAGCACGCAACGTTCGCCCTGCCTGATTTTTCCGTCAAGAATCCCCTTCAAAATCTCGAATGCTTCGTACCAGCTCTTGAATGTCGGCCCTGCATATCCTGTCCGTTTCAGAGCATTCATGAAGACCGTCTCCTGATCTTTTCTTTTGCCCTCTATGACGCCGGTTACGGAAAAATGCAGGCGATTCCTATAGAGTTGCTCGACGAGATATGTCTTTCCGACCCGTCTTCTGCCATACAGCGCGATAAATTCCGGACGTCCGGACTGGTGGAATTGTTCCATCATACTGATTTCATGTTTGCGCCCTACGATTTCCATGTGAGTTCAATATTTTTGCAAATATAGTTATTTTGCGTGAGAGCGGGCGAAATTCGGACTTTTTTACCGAATTTCGCCCACCCTCACGCAAATGTGAAACTTGTTCGCTTTTCGAAAATAGTCCACCATTTTTATCGTTGGCGTAAAGAAAAAATTACATGAGTGTAAGAAAAAGAAAAATCTTGCATTTCTTTTTTTAGGTTTGCCGATTCTTCTTTTTCTTCCGATTATTGTGACGGCTCAAAGAGCGAGTCGCTGTTATTTTACAATTGAGGTTGTATTATATTGAAATTTTTTATGATTTTGCACAATGACACGGCGAATTGTCAGCTACGGCGGATACTTTGAAAGTTTTATGGAGACATTGACGCCAAAAGAGCAGGAGAAAATCAAATATGGCTTGCTTCTGCTAAGGCGTAAGTATGAAATTAAGAATGAGTACTATGCAGACAAACAATCATCAAATCGTTGATTATGACGCTGTTCTCGACAGGGAGTTCGGCACTGTCGGCACACCGGAGCGGGCGTTGGCTGAGGAACGGGCATACGATTTCTATTCCGGTCAGATTATTTTGGAGGCGAGAAAAGAAGCGAGGATGACGCAGAGTGAGGTCGCCGACAGGATAAACGCATCTAAATCCTATATCTCAAGAGTCGAGAAGGGCACAATAATTCCGAGCGTCGGTACATTCTACAGAATTATCAATGCCCTCGGCATGAGGGTCGAGATTGTGCCCGAACACACAATAGTGTAATGTTTTGTGCTGTGCCTTGGCTACCATATGTTTACATATGCATAAAACTGTCATGAACCTACAGCAGAGGCGTCACGCGGGATGGGAAAAGAGTTATTCCATAATCGATAAATTCCGAATAATCAATATGTAATGTCCTTTATTCCGAAATCCCCCGCGATTTTATTTCGCATTTTACCCATTTCCCCCGCGATTTTTCTTGCGGCATTCCGCACTTCCCCCGCAATCTTGCACGGATTTTGTGTGCCCTGCCGGCGTTTTGCCCGGCCGGATGAGGCGGGCGAGTTGTGTAAATGACAGTTTGTGGAACATATGATGGAACCGAGACACTATAAATATACGGTAATTCCGCAGGAGATTGACTTTACCGGGAAGGCGCGCTTTTCGACGATTGTGAACGCAATTCTGAACACGGCGGGGGAGGATGCCCGGGTGAACGGGTTCGGGATTGACGTGTTGTCGGGGATGAACCTCGGATGGGTGCTGTCGAGGCTGGCGGTGGAACTTGACCGCAGGCCGCTGGAGCAGGAGGAATACACCGTGGAGACATGGGTTACGGAATATGCGTCGCTGACGACGACCCGATGCTTCCGCTTTCTGGACTCCGAGGGGGAATGCTTCGGACGCGCCGTGTCGAACTGGTGCCTCATCGACTTCGCGCAGAGAAGGCTTGCGCCTATGGCGAAGATTGCGGACATCGCCGGGCACACCGTCACGGACAAACCGCTGCCGTGCGCGTCTCCGGTGAAACTGCGTCCTTTTGAAGCCGAGCCATGTTCTTCGCACAAGGTCAAGTACATGGACATAGACTTCAACCGTCACATGAACACCCTCCGCTACATCGACCTCCTCGCCGACGAACTGCCTATTGAACTCGTCGCCGCCGACCGTCACATCCGTGTCGACATCCATTTCGTCAAGGAATCCGTCTATGGCGATGTACTCAACGTATTCAGCCTTCGGGAGCCGGACAGCTCAGACGAAATCGCCAAGTACCGCATGGCGATCAAAAAGGAGGATGGTACTCTCAGTATTCTCGCACACATAGAGTCAAGGTAGCCTGAAATAAACTCCCGGGAGCAAAATTTCAAGAAAAAGATGAGATGCAAGGCGCACGGCGAAGCCAAATACCGCAGCAACCTGATGGTTGTGAGGATTTTGGCAAGACGTGCAACGCGGCAGATCGCTTTTTCTTAAATTTTGGATGCAATGTTTTGAAAAAGTGGGATTATATATTCGGAAATTGAAAAATACGAATATTATGAAAGCAAGAAACATCATCCTTATGGCGGCGATTGCGGTGCTTTCGCTGTCATGCTCAAAGAACACGACGGATTACTCCAAGTATTACCCGAATTATATCCTCACCTGCAAGACCGACGACGCCGGAACTTTTTACCTTCAGCTCGACGACAAGACCACTGCACTTCCGCTGAACGTCAAGAAGCCTCTTTTCGGGGGCAAGGAAGTGCGTGCGCTCGCGAACATCACCGACAAGGGCAAGGGCACGAAGGAAAACGGGGGCGATGGCTTCGACAGGGTCGTTGAGATCAACACCATCGACAGCATACTCACAAAGAAGCCGGTTCCGACGCTCGGAAGCGTGGCCGAGGACGAGAAAAAGTACGGCAATGACCATGTCGCGATAGTTGACCTCTGGCCGGCCGGCATCGAGGATGGCTATCTCAATATCTGCTTCGATGCTGTCTGGGGACGCTACGGACGGGTTCACTACATCAACCTCGTCACCGGCACCGACCCCGAAGACCCATACACCCTCGTGCTCAGACACGATGCCAACGGCGACGACTATATGGCGGGTTCCTACATCGCTCGCTCGCTGGTCGCATTCAGCCTGCGTGAACTTCCTGACACACAGGGCAAGACGGTCGATCTCACGTTGAAGTACGACACCCGCAAAGGGCAGAAATCCATAAAGTACAAGTACAGCAGCGGCAAGTCGGAGGACGAGACTCAGAAGCAGTCCGTGCTCAAGGGTGTGGACCTGAACCTCAAGATTGAATAAGACTGCGGAAGATTGTCTCGGATTGAAGCAATTTGAACGAAATTTGCAGCGGGTTTTGAGGGCGGATTTCTTCAGAAACACGGAAAGACAAGTTGCCTCAGATTGGAGACTTGTTTTTGAGTACTGGTTTCTTCTGGAAGAGTGCATGTACTTGAAAGTATGTGTGACTGACGAGGAAATAAAATAGCCCTCCGGGAGATATGCAGATACGGGAACAGGAACTCATAAAATCTTCAATACGGGGAGACGCTGACGCACGCAGGGCATTGTATGACCGCTATGTTCAGTATCTCTCCGCCGTCTGTTCCCGCTACATCACCGGCCGCGACGACATTAAGGACATCCTTCAGGAGTCTTTCATAAAGATTTTCCGCTCGCTCGGGAGCTTCGAATGGCGCGGCGAGGGCTCGCTGAGGTCGTGGATGACGCGGGTCGTCGTCAATGAATGCCTCAAATTCCTGAGGGACAATCGAAGACTTGATATGTTCGTGGCTGTGCCGGAACTGCCGGACGTGCCTGAGGAAGAGGACGATGACGAGGGCCTATCCGTCGAGGACGTGCCTCCGGAGGTCGTGCATTCGATGATACGCGAACTGCCGGACGGCTACAGGACGGTCTTCAACCTCTTCGTCATCGAGGGGCGCAGTCACCGGGAAATCGCGGAAATGCTGGGAATCAGTGAGGCGACGTCGGCCTCCCAGTTTCATCGGGCGAAGAAGATACTGGCAAAAAGGATTCGGGAATATGTTTCCGGGCAGGAGCGTGGGGTAAATGAAAAATAGACTTTGGAATACAGGCTCATGAATATGAAAGAGGATTGGTTGAACAGAGTGCGCGAAAGTCAGGCGGATTTCTCCGAACCGGAACCGGAAGGGCTCTGGGAGGGAATTGAGGCAGGGCTTGAGGCGGAGGCCGTTTCGCGCCGAAAGGTGTCACGCTGGTGGTGGGTTATGTTGCCTGTCGCCGCTGCGGTGGCATTGGTGCTGTTCCTCTCTGTCCCGGGTTTTGAAAGCGTTTCAGACACTAAACCTTCGATTGTGGAGGCTGTTGAGCCTATTGAAATTATTGACAGTCAGCCGATTACTTCTGTTGGGCAGTCGTCGGAAACCGCTCTTCTTGCATATTCCGGAATGCCGCGGACTTCAAAGACAAATGTATCTCAATTTGAGATGTCAGAGGCTGTCGCCGAACAAAAATCTTCCGGGGCAACTATGGCAGATGCAGACAAGACTACAGAGGAGTCCTCGAAGCCGCGGGATGTATCTTCGCCGAATAAAACCCCTGACAATGGACTTTCGGAAAACCGGCGTCCGGAAAACCTGCCCTCGGAGAATTGGCCTTCGGAAAGCGACAAACCTGCCCGCAGGGCACGTCGGAGCGGTTTCAGCCTCGGTCTCCTTGCCTCGAATGTCGCCGGAAGCCGCAGTTCTTCCTCGGAATATGCCGCGCTCTACGGCTCCACAGTCACCCGTCAGATTCACGGATTCTCTGAAACCTCTGCGGACTTCCCTGACAGTCAGGGATATGCCGGCGTGATGCAGAGCAACTCGGGCAATGAGATTTCCTCCACTGTCAGGAACTGGCAGCCGGTTCAGGTCGGGGTGAGCGTCGCATACTCCTTCACGGACAGGCTTTCCATTGAAAGCGGGCTGACATATTCCTGCCTCGTCTCGGACTTGTCTTCAGGAACGCCGTCCGGCAACTACGACATACGCCAGACGCTCCATTACATCGGCCTGCCGTTGTCCCTGAAGTATGAGTTTTTGAAAGTCAAGGGATTCAGCCTGTACGCTTTGGCCGGCGGTCAGATGGAAAAATGTGTCGCCGGAAAGACGCGCACAGACTATTTCATTGACGGGAAAAAGGTCTCTTCGGAGAACGGGCGCATAATGGTGGAGCCTCTGCAATGGTCGGTAGGTGCATATGTGGGGGCGCAATATAGTTTCAACCGTCTGGTCGGGCTGTATGTCGAACCCGGCGCCGCCTATTATTTCCGCAACGGTTCGCCCGTAAACTGCATCTATAGCGAGCGTCCTTTCAATTTCAGTCTTCGGGCGGGGCTTAGATTCTCTTTGTGAATATATAAATATAAATAAATCAATTGATTATGAGAAGATTAATAATTATGATTATGGGTGTGGCCGCACTGTGCAGCTGCGGAACAGGAAAGAAAGTTGATGCCTCGAAGGCGATTCTCGGAGACTGGGAAATCGTAGAGGCCGGCGGAAAGGCGGTTGCGCCGGGCTTTGACAAGGCCACAATTTCATTTGACGAAAAGGGCGGCGTCCACGGAAACACGAGCATCAACTATTTCTTCGGCGAGTACAGCGTGAAGGGCGACGGGATCAGTTTCGGCAATGTGGGACTCACCAAGATGATGGGGCCTACTCCGGATGTCGAGAGGGCTGTCGTCGATGGGCTCAATACCGGAGTGAAGCTGAAGTTTGAGGACAAGGACAATGCGGTCGTGCTTTCAAAGGACGGCACGGAGGTCCTGAAGCTCAGGAGAACTGAACTCAAGAATGAAGAGAATGGTGGAACTCCTGTCGAAAGCGCAGGGGAACCGGTCGCCACAGACCAGCCGGCTGTGGTGGTTGAGTAATGGCGGACATGTGCTTCCAGTAGGCATAGCCGCCGATGAAATGAGTTATAGTTGTGCGCTAACCCGATTTTTAAATACGTTAGCGCACAACTATTTTATTTGTTGTTGTGCGCTAACGCATTTTTTTATACCTTTGTCGCAAAACAATAATGCTTATGGCAAAGGAAATAATCGGTCGGGAATTGGAAATAAGGCTTCTCGAAGAAGCATATAATTCGGGAAAACCGGAACTTGTGGCTGTGTATGGACGAAGACGAATAGGCAAGACATATCTTGTGAAGACGCTTTTCCAAAACAGGTTCGACTTCTTTGTCACCGGACAATATGAGGGGAAACTCGCCGACGAACTGTATTTGTGGAACAGGAAGCTTGTGGAATGCTCCGGCATTTTCTACCCGATGCCAAAGAACTGGACTGAGGCATTCGATCAGCTCAGGCATTACCTCGGCACACTTGAAGGGAAGCGGCGCATATTGGTTTTCATTGACGAGATGCCATGGCTTGACACTCCAAAATCCAAATTCGTCCGTGCGTTCGAGAATTTTTGGAATGATTGGGCCTCGTCGCGGGACAATCTGATGATAATAATATGCGGTTCCGCCACGACATGGATGAACGACAATGTCATCGCGCAGAAGGGCGGACTTCACAATAGGGTGACGCGCAAGGTGAAACTGTCTCAGTTCAGTCTTCATGAGACATCACTTTTTCTCGAAAGGAAGGGAATAAAATGGACGCGCCATCAGATTGCGGAAGGCTTCATGATTCTTGGAGGAACTCCATATTACCTTGACTTGCTTCAAAAGGGCTACAGTCTGCCACAGAACATAGATTTCCTTTTTTTTAGGAAAAATGCGGAACTGGATGGCGAATACAATGTGCTGCTGAAGTCATTGTTCAAGGACTCCCAGATATATCGGCGTGTAATAGAGGCTCTTGCTAAACGAGCAAAGGGCATGACGAGGAAAGAGATATGTGATGATGTGAAATTTTCGGATGGCGGAACGCTTACCGTTGTCCTTGAAAATCTTATGAACTGCGATTTCGTCCGTTCATATTCAGCGTTCGGCAAAAAGGACCGCGACACAATGTACCAGCTCGGCGATATGTTCATTCTGTTCTATCTGAAGTTTGTCAGAAAAGGAAACGGAACGGACGAGTCGTTCTGGTCCAACTCAATAGACGACCCCTCACGCAGGACATGGTCTTGCTATGCTTTTGAACAGCTGTGTTTCAGTCATATTCCGCAGATTAAGGAGCGGCTCGGAATACGCGGGGTGCTGAGCAACGTGTGCTCGTGGTACAGGCCCGGAAACAAGGACAAGGGCATAAAGGGGTGGCAGATAGACATGCTGATAGAGCGCCGCGACCAGGTAATCAATGTGTGCGAGGCAAAATTCTCAGTCCGCCCCTACACAATCACGGAAAAGTACCTCGCAGAAATGAATGAAAGAATGGAGGATTTCCGTGAAACGACAGGAACAAAATCCGCCCTCCACTTGACCATGATTGCGTCTTCCGGCCTCGTACCAAATGAATGCTCTGGTGAGATTCAAAGCGTCGTGACACTCGACGACTTGTTCAAGTCTTTGTAAAAAAGTCTTGGAACTCGCCCCAATTTCCCATCACTTCCTATTGCTTACTCTTCAAATAAGTTGAAGCGTCGCTATCTTTGAGGTTGAGAACAATCCTCATGGCGGCGCTGCTTTGACAAACAGAAACTTTTACTTACCTTTGCGTCGTTGCGGATGAAAGTCTGCGACATACATATCGGTGAAAGTGTTTTCGCACTGTCCTTCAAAGAAAATCTGGCAGTTTTCAATGAAAGTAGGGACAACGACGGCACCGTCATCTGTATTCGCGTGCGTGTGTTCAACACCATCGATACGGGTGGGGGGGGGATTGTTCTTGTCTGTTTACTTTCAGGTTTTGCCAGAACCTTCTTTGAGACGGACGAATCAGACTCCACACTTTCTTTTTTTTTGCAAACGTCCGTCCGGAGTCTGGCGGGAACAAAACTCTCATGATGAGAGGAAAAAATTATTTGTATTTCTTGCGTGCGGTGTTGTGGCAATTGCCCTCAGTTCATGCACAAAAAGTGCCTGGGAGCGTTCTTACAGCCACAAGTCCTATGTCAAGATCGGTGATCTGGTTCCACTCCTTACAAGGAGGGCGTCGATGCTGTCTTTCTTCCTATGGCAGGCGGTGATTGGGGCTATGGCCGTGAAGACTTTGGCTCACTCGGCTACTACTGGTCGTCCACGGAGGGCCGCCTCGACAGCTACGGTGTCTACCGCGCCTACTATCTGAGCTTCAGTGGTTTGGGAGGGTCCGTAGGCGGCAACGGCGACTCCGCCCGTTCTTGCGGGTTCTCCGTCCGTTGCCTCAAGAACTGACAGGTTCCTGTCCAAGGCGGAACCTGCCGGTTCATCAAATAATCATGTCAGTCAGGGGGGGGGGAAGGCTTATGGTCTCAGCCTTCCCCTACTGACGAAGAATCAAAAACTTAATATGTAGTTATGGCAAAGACAAGTGACAAATCAGACATGGATTTTATGAAAGCATGCATACGGAAAGACAGAGAAAATCGAACATCAAGGAACTTGGCGCGACTGTGCGGGAAAATCCATGAAATCCGTGAAGTAATGCAGGCCTCTGATAAAATACAAAACATTGACGATGTGTCAGTGCGTTTGAAAGAAACAGACAAGACTGTCTTGAAGAAGACAGAAAGTGGGTATTTTTATAAAATAGACAAGACTACCGGAGATAAGACCCTGGTTTCCAAGCAGGAGGCAGAAGAATTTATAAATAATGAGGATTAGATTATGACAATTGATGAATATATAAACCGGGACATTCCATTTTATCATGTGACTCCTACAGTAAAGCTGATGAAGATATTGACCGAAGGGTTACGGGTTGGGCGAAATGGTATATGTGTAGTGAGAAGTTGTGAAGACAGGATTCTCAATGAGATAATTAGACAGATAAATATGGATGGTTATGATAGTTTTGCGGTAATAAAAATTCTGCCCTCGAAGCATGGTGTTCATGCTTATGAGGTGTGTCGGGATAGCGTGGACGAGGTGACGGCTCCTTTGCAGAATTATATCGTAAGGACGATATTGCCAGTAGATGAAACGGATATTTTGTTCAGAGAATATCGCCCCAATTGGAATATTATAGTTGGTGAAGATGAGCAATTTGAAGACTTGGATGGATACCATCTTTCTCCTCGACCCAATATTGATGTCCTCGAAAACAGCGATTTTTATAAAGACGCTGAAATGGAATGCGGCGTAATCGAATAGTGGCGCTATGAGGATTACTTAAAACTCGAGAATATTCAAGAGTGTGAAGTCGGGCGAAATTTGATAAAAGTCCGAGATAAATTCATATTAAGTGGCAAAAATATTGAGATAATGTGAAATTATCCCGATATTTTTGTATTTTTGCGGGAAACAATCGGGTATGCAGAAAATTATTGGAAGGGAAAACGAGCTTGCTGAACTGAAGCGCTGTATGGAGTCGGACCGTTCGGAGTTTGTGATTGTCTATGGGCGCCGTCGTGTAGGAAAGACTTTCCTTATCGACACTTTTTTTCATGGGCAGTATGACTTCTCTTTCGTCGGCGGAAATCGTCTCTCAAAAGACAAGCAGCTGCGCAATTTTTCAAAGGCTCTCAAGAAGGCCGCCGGGTTGCCGGCTCAACCGAAATTCTCGGATTGGTCAGATGCGTTTGACGCGTTGGAGGAGTACCTTGAATCCATCGACGAATTGCGGAAGAAAGTGGTGTTTATAGATGAGATGCCGTGGATTGACACTCCGAAATCAGAGTTTGTGGAGGCTTTGGAGACTTTCTGGAATTCTTGGGGCTCCAGACGGAACGACATAATGTTTGTTGCAAGCGGCTCGGCGTCCTCATGGATGATGGACAAGCTTGTGGGAAATCCCGGCGGACTGCACGCGAGGATAACCAACAACATTTATGTGCGTCCGTTCACGCTGAGGGAGACCGAAGACTATCTGCGCAGTCGTCGGATAGGCTGGGACCGCTACCAGATACTGAAACTCTATATGGTCTTTGGCGGAATCCCTTTTTATCTCAGCCTGCTCGACCCGGCAAAGACCATGATTGAGAACATCGACTGTCTTTTCTTCCGAAAAAACGGCGCGATGCAGATTGAGTTCGATGAACTTTACAATGCGATATTCAGCAATTCAGGTAAATATCTCGAAGTCACGGAAGCCTTGTATAAAAACAAATCGGGACTTACATCGACGGAAATACGCAAGGCTACAGGAATCGATGGGAAGACTCTCGCGACAGTTCTGAGGAACCTTGATAGATGTGATTTCATATTGTCATACACGCAGTTCGGGAACAAGTCACATGGGACATTGTACCGGCTCATTGATTTTTACACCTTGTTCTATTTCAAGTTCATCAAATCATTCGACACGAAGGATGAGCAATGGTGGCAGCACAACTACAATTCCCGCTCAGTCGAGTCATGGCAGGGAATTTCGTTTGAACTCGTCTGCCTCACTCATCTGAACCAGATAAGGCAGAGACTTGGAATCTCTGGTATATCGACGAGTGCCTCATCATGGAGATACAGAGCTTTGCCTGATGGTAAGGAACGGGGAGCGCAGATTGACCTTGTCATAGACCGCGGCGATCATGTCATAAACCTGTGCGAAATGAAATTTTGCTCAACAAAATTCCCCGTCACCGCCGACTATGAACGGACACTCAGGGATAGGATTCTGCTGTTCAAGGAAAAGACAGGAACGCCGAAGTCTCTCTCCTGCACATTCATAACGACTTTCGGCGTGGCTGACGGCGCACATCGCGGAATCGTTGACAGTGAGGTTGTTGCTGATGACCTTTTCGAGTAGTTTAGAACATGCCATAATCTGATATCTTTGTTATAGGTTGATTACCAGATGTTTAATGGTAAATTCGGTAAATTGTGACAAATTCGTTCGGTTAATTGTGACTGTTTTGTTCGGTAAGTTGAGAGTGGTTCATTCGGTGATTTGTGACATATTTGTTCGGTAGTTTGGAGATGGCGGCGGCGATTTGGGGGATGGAGAGGCCGTCTGTTGAGACTATGTGGCGGGCGGTTGCTTCGTAGATGGGGGTGCGCTGGGTGAGCAGTGCCGTGATGCGCCGTTGAAGCTGCTGTTTGGCGTCTTTTAGTGAAATGCTTGGGGTGTTCTTGGATGAACTGGGGTTAGAGTTCTGGAGCGTGACTGTCTCCGTGTTGCCGGTGCTTGTTCCAGCATCGGTTGGGTTTAGCATCGGGCGGCCTGCGGATTCGTGTTCGAGGTGCGCGAGGAGTGTGGCGGGGGAGGCTTTCAGGTAGATGCAAAATGTGCGGGCGGAGACAAGGTCCGCGCACTCCGGCGTTGTGATCGTGCCGCCGCCGAGGGAGAGAATTATATTGTCTTGAGCCAAAATCTCCTTCAGTGACTCCAGTTCCATCTTTCTGAACGCTGCCTCTCCCTCGTCCTCAAAAATATCCCGGATGCTTCGCCCCTCGCGGCTCTCGATGTACTCGTCCAAGTCGACGAAAGGCAGCGAAAGCAGCCCCGACAGTTCCCTGCCGACGCTGCTCTTTCCGCATCCCATCATTCCGGTCAATGTAATAATCATTTCACCTTCGATTCCAGTGAGTGTTATTGTCATTTATTCTTCCTTTCAGACAAGGCGCATCAGCGCCGTGCGAAGCGCAACGAAGCGAAGCCTTGTGGGATAGGGTTCCGCGTAGCACCACTTCCCCTACGAGGGGACGGGAGGGGGCAAGATACAAGCGGGAGGGGTCAAAATAAAGTAGGTTCGTCGTCAAGGTTCAGGTCCAGCGGCTCGTCCGGGTTCACCTGCACGACCGTCGTCCCGCTCACCACCGCATTCTTCGCAGCCCCTGCCTGAATATCTCTTGCTCCTCCTGTCGGAGTGTCCTTCGTCACTGTTGCCGGAACTTCCTGCGTTTCAGCCTCGTCGCTGTCTCCTTCCGTCCCGGCGGTCTCCTCAGCTTCATCCTCTGGCTTCACAAGCGGCTCGACGAAGCGCACTTTCTTCACGTCCATCGCACTGACCTTCTTGCCCTTCGCTGTCAGACCCTTCTTCGCTATGAACTCCTCCGCATCCACCTTTTCAGGCTCCCTGTGCGCGTGCTTTCCTCCGAAGACAATCTCGAACTGCGGATGCCTGTCCTCGCTCAGAGCCACGAGATAGGAACCCTTGCTGTCCGCGATGAACGGGACGGGGTTGTTGTCGCTCACGTCGAAGGAGAACCGCTTGATATAGAACGACTTCGCCGCCTTGTCGTAGTAGAGTGCGGTGAAGGTCTTGCCGATCTCGTATTTCTCGATGAGGAGAAGCTCGCCCTGATAGCGGCTGCTCAGGTCGAAGCCTGTGGTGTAGTAGGTTCCGTCCTTGAACACCGCGAGGATATGGTCACCGGTGTTGAACTTGCCGAGATACTGGCCGCGCTCCTCGTCGTTGAGCTTCTGGATGTCGGCGTCGAACCAGATGTCCTTGCCGCCGATGGTCGATGCCCCCCTGGACTTGAGAGCAATCTTCTGCACGGCGTTCTTCTTCGCCACGACATTTCCGCGTGAGCTCCGTCCCTTGATGTCGAGCTGCGAGAAGTCGTATTCGTCGATGAGTTTCTTCAGCTTCGGCTTCGCCTTGAGATAGACCTTCACCGTCTCGGCCTCGCCGTTCGGATTGACCGTGAGCCACTGAATCACCGAACCAGGCGTGCCCTGCGTGATGTCGTAGTCCTTGTCGCGGGTAATTGAAGTGAGCGCAAACCTCTTCGCGTAGCTGACCGGACCCTTGCCGTCGCGGTAGATCACATTGTAGATCGTCCGCTCGTCGCCACGGTTGAACAGACCCACATAGAGGAAATCCTGCCCGACATAGACCTTCTCCCCGACCTTCATCACCTTGTACTTGCCGTCCTTCATAATCACGACAAATTCGGACATATCCGAGCAGTCGCAGACAAACTCCGTGTTCTCGTCCTTCTTAAGACCGATTCCCACGAATCCCTCGGCGCGGTTGGCATAGAGCTTCGCGTTGTTGTTCACGACCTTTGTCGCGGCGATGCTCTCGAATCCGGTGATTTCCGTCTGCCTCGGCCAGTCCTTGCCGTATTTCTTCTTGAGGCTGCTGAACCACCTTATCGTGTATTCCGTGAGGTGTCCGAGATTGTTTCGGACCTCGTCCATTTCGTCCTCGATGCCCCGAATCTTCTCATCGACAGCCTTCGTGTCGAACTTGGAAATCTTGCGCACAGGCTTCTCGACAAGCTTGAGAATGTCCTCCATGAGGATTTCGCGCTTGAGAAGGTTCTGATATTCCTTCATCTTCGCGAACACCTCCTTCAGCTGGATTTCCCATGTCTTCGCGTCGTCCTTTTCGAGAATCTTATAGACCCTCTGCTCGAAGAATATGCGTTCGAGGGAATTGTAGTGCCAGTCGCTTTCTAGTTCGCCGAGACGAATCTCAAGTTCCTGACGGAGAAGGTCTTCCGTGTGAAGAGTGTCGTATCGCAGGACTTCATCGACCCCGAGGAACTGCGGCTTCTTGTCGATGATGACGCATGTGTTCGGGGATATGGAAACCTCGCAGTCCGTGAATGCGTAGAGCGCGTCAATCGTCTTGTCCGGCGAGACGTCGTTCGGAAGATGAATCAATATCTCCGCCTTCTCGGTGGTGAGATCCTCAATCTTGCGAATCTTTATCTTTCCTTTATCCTTTGCCTTGAGAATGGAGTCAATAAGCAGATGCGTCGTCTTTCCGTAGGGGATTTCGGTGACGGCGATGGTGTTCTTGTCGATTTTCTCGATTTTGGCGCGCACCTTAATCACACCGCCGCGCCGTCCGTTGTTGTAGCGCGAGCAGTCCGCGTAGCCGCCGGTAGGGAAGTCCGGGAGAATCTCGAACGGCCTGTCCTCCAGTATGGCTATCGATGCGTCAATCAGCTCGTTGAAGTTGTGCGGGAGAATCTTGGAGGCGAGACCTGCGGCGATTCCTTCGGTGCCCTGCGCGAGCAGCAGCGGGAACTTGACCGGCAGTTCCACCGGCTCCTGGTTGCGGCCGTCGTATGAGGTCATCCACGGGGTCGTCTTCGGGTTGAACACTACCTCCTTGGCAAACTTGCTCAGACGCGCCTCGATGTATCGCGGAGCGGCGTTGGCGTCGCCCGTGATGATGCTTCCCCAGTTTCCCTGACAGTCGATGAGCAGACCCTTCTGACCGAGCTGCACGAGGGCTCCTCCGATGGAGGCGTCTCCGTGCGGGTGGTACTGCATCGCCTGTCCGATGATGTTCGCGACCTTGGTGTAGGCCCCGTCGTCAATCTTCCACATCGCGTGCAGCACGCGCCTCTGCACCGGCTTCAGTCCGTCGACGATGTGCGGCACCGCCCTGTAGAGGATGGTGTAGGATGCATAGTCCAGATACCAGTCCTTGAACATTCCGGACAGTTTGAAATGCCGGCTGTCCTCCCCGAGAAGCTTGTCAAACTTCCCGGAGGCCTCCCCGTCGGGAACCTCAGCGTCTCCATCTTCCGGGGCTACGGCATCCTCCAAATCCTCTGCGGACTCTTCTTCAGAAGAGGTCATACCGTTCTTGGAATTGTCGTCAGATGAAGCCATGTCTCCGGCTCCTCCGTTCTCAAGTTCCTCGTTTTCCGGCGTTTCCAAATCGTCCTTCTTGCTCATAGTCAGTCTCCTGTTTCAGATGCCCCCAATTGGGTATCTGCGGTTTATATTCTTAAAACAAGGCTTCAGACGCACAATGACGCCATAAAGACCTACCACTCATAGCCGAACCTCTTCAGTTCCTTCCTGCTCTCCCTCCATCCGTCATCGACCTTGACGAAGAGGTTGAGGAAGACCTTCTTCTGGAAGAAATCCTCCATATCGATGCGTGCCTGCGTGCCGACCTTCTTAAGCATCGCGCCTCCCTTGCCGATGATGATTCCCTTCTGGGACTCCCTCATCACATAGATGACCGCGCTGATTTCATACCTTTCCTCGCCCTCCTTGAACTGCTCCACGACGACCTCGCAGCTGTACGGAACCTCCTGGGAATAGTTCAGGAAAATCTTCTCGCGGATAATCTCCGACGCGAAGAAGCGCAGGTTCTTGTCCGTGAAAACGTCCTTGTCGTACCATGGCGGAGCGACGGGCAGGGCGGCGACAATTGCGTCGTAGATGTTGTCGAGATTGAACCTCTCCTGCGCCGATGCCGGGAATATCGTTGCCTTCGGAAGCCTTTCCTTCCACCATGCCATCAGCTCCAGCACCTTTTCCTGCGTGCTGATGTCTATCTTGTTGATGACCAACACAATCGGGCATTCCAGCCTCTGGAGTTTCGCAATCCATTCCTCGTTCTTGTCCGGCTTCTCCACGGTGTCCGTCACATAGAGAATTATGTCCGCGTCACCGATTGCCGTCTCCACGAAGTTCATCATGCTCTCCTGCAGACGGTAGTTCGGCTTCAGGATTCCCGGGGTGTCGGAATAGACAATCTGGTAGTCGTCCCCGTTCACAATTCCCATAATCCTATGCCGCGTCGTCTGGGCCTTGGCCGTCACAATCGACAGCTTTTCACCGACAAGGGCATTCATAAGAGTGGATTTGCCGACATTCGGATTACCGATGATGTTGACAAATCCGGCTCTGTGCCTTGCGGTTTCCTTATTCGTCTTGTCTTCCATAGTCATTCAAACCGGAAGGACGAAAGCGGACCTTCATCCTTCCACGAAAACTTGCAGGCGGACTAAATATACGCGCCCATCTTGAGGATGTTGACCTCGCCCTCGGTGAGGTATCTCCAGTCGCCCCTCTTGAGGTTTTTCTTCGTGAGTCCCGCGAAATAGACCCTGTCGAGGGCCTTCACGTCGTAGCCGAGCGATTCGAAGATGCGACGGACGATGCGGTTCTTTCCCGAGTGAATCTCGATGCCGATCTTGCGGTGGTCGTTTTCCTCGATGTAGTCGAGGGCATCCGCAGCGACGTCCCCGTCAGAGAGCGTTACGCCCGCGAGAATCTTGTCATAGTCCTCCTGAGTGAGGTCCTTGTCGAGGGAAACCTGATAGATTTTCTTCTTGTCGTATGCCGGGTGGGTAAGCCTTTCCGCAATCTCACCGTCGTTTGTGAACATCAGCACACCAGTCGTGTTCTTGTCGAGACGTCCCACAGGGAACACCCTCGCGGTGCATTTCTTAAGAAGATCCATCACCGTCTTCTCGGCGTGCGGGTCTGAGGTCGTTGTCACGAAGCCCTTCGGCTTGTTCATCACGATATAGACCTTCTCCTCGCCGTGAAGCCTTTCACCATTGAAGCGGACATCGTCCTTGGTGACGTTGATCTTCGTTCCGAGCTCAGTGACTACGTTGCCGTTGACCGTCACGCAACCCGCGAGTATGAAATTGTCGGCCTCGCGCCTTGAGCATATTCCGGAATTTGCGATGTACTTGTTCAGACGGCACTCCTCCTTGAACGGAATCGCCACATTGTCGTTGTCGGACAGCCTCTCGTTCTCGAATGCCTTCCTCCTGTCAATCATCTGCCCGATTCCGCTCTCGTCCTCGGCGCGGAACATCGGCTTAGGTGCAGGACGCTTCTTGCCTCCCTTCGCTCCCGGCTTGCCGCCGAATCCCGGCTTTCCTCCCGGAGCCGCCTTCTTGAATCCAGGCTTCCTGTCCCCGTTGAAAGAAGGCTTCCTTCCCTCACCGTATGACGGTTTTCTGTTTTCACCGAAGCCGCGATGCTCTCCGGAAGGCCTCTCGCCGCCGAACGACGGCTTCCTGTCCCCGTAGGAACGGCGCTCTCCGTAGTTGTTCTCTCCGTCAGATGATGAACGGTAAGGCCTTCTTTCGCCGTCCGGACTTCCTCCGAAGGATGGCTTTCTATCTCCGTACGGGCGCCTGTTGCCTCCGAATGACGGCCTGTCACCGTATGGCCTGCGCTCGCTCCTTTCTCCGTTTTCTCCGCCTTCTGATGAACGGTACGGTCTTGCCGGCCTGTCACCGAAGTTCTTTTTCTCGCCGTATGGCTTGCGGTTCTCGCCATAAGGACGGCGTTCCCTTCTTTCCCCGAAGGATGATGGTGTGTCGGATGATGTCATATAAGGACGGTCATCCCTTTTTCTTGTGATGATGCGGCGCCTTCCGCCGTTTTCTGAACCTGACCTGTAAGGTCTTGACTCGTTGCTGCCGTACTCCCTACGGCCTTCGCTGCTGTGGTCGCTGCCACTCTTTTCGTTGTACTCCATTACTTTGTGCCTTCCGGCGTTTAAAAATTTATACTCTGACTCGCGTCAGTCTGTTAACTTATTGTCTTATATGTTTTTGTCGCCTGCGGGAACTATTTCGTCAATTTGAATATATATGTAATCGTCCCGTATTGCTTCGTCTTCGTCACATCCGTCGTCTTCGAGAACTTCGCGGACATCGCCGCATTCCGTGCCGCGTTCCACAACGACTTGTCGGCGACCGTGGTTCCGTCAAACCCCGGGATAGCCTCGACAACCTTTCCATTCTGGTCGACGGCAATCCGGACAACGACCGTGCCTTCCTTCTGTATGTTGTAGGCAGGCCGTGCAAGATGCCCCACGACGCTGCGCCCCTCAAGCCTTGCGTTCGGCTCGCCTGAAACTTTTCCGCGTTCCACATTTCCGCTCGCGTGCCCTGTCTCCAATTCGTCGCTTGCCGTGCGCGCGGTCTGCGGCGCGAGCGTATCCTTCGCCTCTGGGTTGTCGGCGGCATGGAACAGCGCCCTGCGGTTTATCTCCTTCTCGCGCTTCGGCTCATTTACTTCCACATCGCCGTCCGGTCCCACAGTAGCCTCCTGCGCAACATTCCGTTTCGTCCCCTCCATCTGCGCCTTCGACATCTTCATGAGCTCGTCCGGCCGTGTCCTGTCCGGCTCCGGCGACTTCATCCGCGTCCGGCTCCATCTTCTCTCAGGCTTCACCTCCTCAACCTCGACGTCGTCAAAATCAATCAGAATCTCCTCCCTCTCCGGAGGCGGCGGATCCAGATATGTCATTCCGGCAAAGCACGCGCAGGACAATGCCACGGCATGCACCGCCACCGTCAGCCCTATCCCGGCCGCCCGCGACAGCTTCCTCTGCCTCTCCCTGTCCTGTTTGTACTCTTCCATTATATAATTACATTTCCTGTCTTGGCAGGATCTGTTTTAGTAAATCTTGTTTCACTGACTTCTGTTTCAGTAAAATTGAATAAAGGTGTCAGATGCAAGGCGCACGAGACTTTATAACCGGAGCAACCTCCCGGTTGTGAGGATTATAAAGTTGAGCGCAACGCAGCAGATGGCATCTTTATTCGGTTTTACTCCGGCTGTGTAGCCATTATCACTTTATAGTGATTACGTTTCGCAATGTTCATCACCTGCACCACTTCCTTAATCGGAACCGTCTCGTCCGCATAAATCGAGAACGTCGGATCCTCCTCTCCCTGAAGCAGGTCAATCAGGTCGTCCTCCACCTCATTGAAAGGCACCGGCTGCTTGTTCCCGTTTATATGATAGGTGTAGACATCGTTCCCGTGATCCGCAATCGACACGCTCACCGTCGCCTTCGCCGACACTTGTCCGGTGCTCTTCGGAAGCAGAAGCTTCAGCGCGTTGGGGTTTATGAGCGTCGACGTGACCAGGAAGAATATAAGCAGCAGGAACACGATGTCAGTCATCGACGACATCGAGAATCCCGAGTCCACCTTTGTTGTTCTTCTTATCGCCATATCTCTAAATTCCTGAAGATCAAAGTGCTATTCTTTCCCATTCTCCGCAGGCTCGTGCAGCAGGTCCATGAAGTCGATGGTCACGGACTCCATCTTGAACACGAGATCCGAAATCTGGGAAGTCAGGTAGTTGTAGGCGAAGTATGCGAGGATTCCTACGACAAGACCGCCGACGGTCGTCACCATCGCCTCGTAGATGCCTCCGGCGAGCAGCGAAATGTCGATGTTGCTGCCTGCGGTTGACATATTGAAGAATGCCCGAATCATACCGGTCACAGTCCCGAGGAATCCGATCATAGGCGCGCCTCCGGCGATTGTCGCCAACATAGGAAGTCCTTTCTCAAGCCTTGCCACCTCGACGCTGCCCATGTTCTCGACGGCAGTCTGGATGTCCTGAAGCGGCCTTCCGATTCTCTCGATGCCCTTCTCGACAAGCCTTGCGGACGGAGTGTCATATTTCTGACACAGCGACACCGCCGACTTTATCTTTCCCTCATGTATGAGGTCCCTGATTTCATTCATGAAATTCTTCTCCACCTTTCCGGCCTTGTGAATCATCCACCATTTGCTCGCGAAGATGTACACCGCCACGACCGAGAGCAGAAGCAGCACAATCATCAGCCATCCGCCGG
>DJRM01000014.1 GCA_002440085.1 Bacteroidales bacterium UBA6360 | reverse complement strand
ACAAAAAATTCAAACAGCTTCTTAGAAAAGTTTGAGAATTTCCGGAACATCGGCTATTGTCTCCACCTCAAACACCCTGTCGGATTTCGGCATCTCCGCGAACTCGTGCGCCCAGACCATTTCGTGCGGAACGTGTATCGCGCGGCCGCCGATTTCAATCACCGGGACGATGTCGGACTTCACAGAGTTTCCTACCATGATGAGATCCTCCGGGCGGATATCGAATTTCTGGCACAGTTCAAGGTAGTTCTGTCTGTCCTTGTTTTCCAGCACCTCGATGTGATGAAAGAATCTTGACAGACCGCTTTTCCTGTATTTGCTGAGCTGTTCTGTCAAATCTCCCTTTGTCGCAACGGCGAGTTCATAGCCCATGTCGCGGATTTGCCCGAGCACTTTTTCCACGCCGTCAATCATTTCAAACCTGTGATATGCCAGATCCGTGATGATGCGCTTTATTCCGAAATATATTTCCTCGCTGAGATTTCCTCCACACAGTTCAACCGCGGTGTCCAGCATCCCGAGCATATAGGTCTTGGAGCCGTAGCCGAAAATCGGTAGATTGCCTTCCTGTCTTGTCCAAAGAAGCTGTTGTACGGAAGCCGCGTCCGCCTCGTGGTGAAGCAGTGCCGCAAATTCCTTCTCAGCGTTTCTGAAATAGCCCTCGTTCTCCCAGAGCGTGTCGTCAGCGTCGAAAAAGATTATTTTCTTTGTCATGTTCTTTCCCTCCGCGACTTATTCTTCGATTTTCTTTTCTCCAGAGAGACTGTCAGCCATCGTAAGGCTGTCTGGCCTTTGCGTATCCGTGCTGTCGGAAACGGTCTTTGTCTGGACCTCAACCGGCTTTATCGTGATGATTCTGATGTCTTTGACCGGCCTGTCCCGCCTGTCAGTGGGTGCCGCCGCAATCCTGTCGATGACATCGAGTCCGTCAACTGTCTCTCCGAACACTGTGTACTGCCCGTCGAGGTGGATGCAGTTCATCTCGTCCTGGACGATGTAGAACTGCGAACCGCTTGACGACTTGCGGGGATTTGCCGTGTCGCCTCGGCGTGCCGCTGCAAGGGCTCCTTTCTTGTGATAATATTCGCTGACGAACTCCGCCGGAATGGTGTAGTCCGGCCCTCCCTGTCCGTAAAGTTCTGTCTTTGAACTGTCTCGGGTGTACGGGTCGCCCGTCTGAATCATGAATCCGTCGATGACCCTGTGGAAAAGCAGGCTGTCGTAATAGTGCTCGCTCACGAGCTTGCAGAAATTGTCCCTGTGCCGAGGGGTCTTGCTGTAGAGTTTCACGCGGATTGTCCCTTCCGTCGTGATGATGTCAAACTCCAGTTCGCTGTTCTGTACCATAATTATACTGTCTTTTTGTTCGTCCGCAACCTTTTTCCCGCCTTTGCGATTGCCGCATGAGGCAGCGCATAAGCATATAGTTATGGCTGCCGCTAAGATGATCCCCGTTTTTCTCATATATGGTCTTCTGATTTGCGCGGAGGGACTCTCCTCCGGATTTTGACGTGCAAAGATAGAAAAAACCATTTGCTTCGCAAGTGGTGGGGTGTTAAAATTATATAAAATTTGACTAATTTTGCGCCGATGAAAGAATGCTTCGGCTATATATTATATAGGTATACATCATAATGGCAAAAAATCCTCTGAAACAGCTTGCCGGCGAAACGGCCGTCTATGGGCTGAGCACGATCCTCGCCCGCATAATCAACTTTCTCTTTGTCCCGTTCTACACAAGGCTGCTCACTACGGCGAACTATGGCGTGGTGACGGAGTTCATGGCCTACATCGCCGTGCTTCAGGTTGTCCTCACGATGGGACTGGAGACCGGGTGCTTTCGTTTCGCCAACAAGGAAGGGGCGCAGCCGAACCGTGTCTATTCGAGCGCGCTGGCTATGGTGAGCGGAGTGAGTCTCGGGTTCTTCGCGCTGATGGTTGTCTTCGCAAGGCCTCTCTCGCATCTTTTGGGCTATGACGGTTACGGGAACTGCATCATGTATATGGGCGGAATCCTTGCCCTTGACAGCATTACGGCGATACTTTTCGCGAAGCTTCGTCAGGAGCACCGCGCCGTGAAGTTTGCCGTGTTCAAGACAGTGAAAATTCTTGTGGAGACCGGGGCTAACATATTGCTGTTCTTCCCGTTCGTCTCTTTCTGTACACGCCGGGCCGCCGCTCTTGGAGTCGAGGTTTCCGCACTCACTCCTTCTGACGTGTGGCTGCTGCATTTCGTGAGCCCTGCTCCTGACTTCAGCTATGTGATTTTTGCAATTCTTCTGAGCTGTATCGTCTGTGCCCTGCTCTTCATTCCGGATTTCGTCCGGCTGAACTTTGAATTTGACGGCAAGCTGCTGCGCCGGATGCTGGTCTATTCCCTTCCGCTTATGGTGGCGGCGCTTCCCGGCATAGTCAACGACTTCCTCGACCGCATTCTCTTCCGTTTCCTCGACACGAATGCGGAGCAGTGGCAGTCCAGCCTCGGCATATTCCAGGCGGCCGTGAAACTCGCGGTCATCATGAATCTCTTTATCCAGATGTTCCGCTTCGCCGCCGAGCCGTTTTTCTTCCAGCGGGCAAAGGACAAGGGCAGCAAGGAACTCTACGCGAGGGTGATGGAGCTTTTCACGGCATTCTGCGGCCTCGTGTTCCTCGGAGTCATATTCTACATTGACATAATATCACTTCTTCTCGGACGCGATTTCCGCAGCGGAGTGGGCGTTGTTCCGATAATGCTCTTTTCCTACATGATTCTGGGAATGCTGTTCAACGTCTCGATGTGGTATAAGCTTTCCGGGAAAACGAACATGGCAATCTGGATTACCTCTGCCGGGCTTGTCGTCACAATAATCGTGAACCTTATCTTCATGCCTAAATATTCCTATTGGGCGGCAGCCTTCGGACATCTTGCAAGCTATGTGGTGATGTTCATCCTCAGTGCCGTCCTCGGACAGCGGCATTATCCGATTCCATACCGTTGGGGGCGGATCCTCGGCACTCTTGCCCTGATGTTCTTCTTTTACGGGCTTGCGACCCTTGTCGACACGCAGCTTTTCAATTTCGCCGGATGGGACACAGACCGCCACCTCCTCTGGTGGAAACTCGGTGTTCACACCGTTCTGCTCCTCGGCTACCTCGGCTCTGCATGGACGCTGCTCCGAAAGGGGCTCTTGACAGAATACGGTGCCAGCCATTGACCCGGCTCCGCTAATGAAGGACCTCAATGGAAAGCTGAAGGCGTACGCAAAGGCGAACAGGATACCATGCCTTTACTCCTCTACTCGAAATTCATTTTTTTGAAGTGGAGATATGATTATATTTATACCCGTAAGGGTTGAAAATGATTATTATTTTGTATATTTGTACCCGAAAGGGTCGATTTAGGATGCTGTGCCTCCAATTAGTACCCGAACGGGGTTATTTCATGAGATTAGGAGAATATATTCGTAACAAACGGAAAACTTTCAGGCTTACGCAGGTTGAACTTGCGGAACGTTCCGGTGTCGGCATCCGTTTCGTCCGGGAACTTGAAGCCGGTAAGCCCACGGTACAGATGGATAAGGTAAATCAGGTGCTGAACCTCTTTGGGGAGGAACTGCGTCCGGAAAAAATAGTTGAATGATAATTTATAATGTGAGGTATGACAAGGGAAGATTTCTTTGATTTGCTTACAGAAGAGGTGAAGACATACAAGGACTTTCTGGAAACGGAAAGTAATGAATGGATAGTGAAGGGGTTTATCGATTCTGAAAAAAGAGTCTATACTATTACCAATGATACAAAGGTGGTTTCTAAGATTATAGAGATTCTGCTGATACCAAAACTTGACAGATTTGCCGCAGAGCATGGTTTGCAAATGGAACTTCCTACAAAGCAGAATTATTATCCTGACCTTACATTTAAGGATAGTGACGGACATTTATTTGCTGTTGATTTCAAGTCCAGTTATTATGTCTCGGATACAGTAAACGGTCTTACTTTGGGTTCATATTGGGGATATTTCAGAAATCGCGACAAAAAGATGAGCATGGATTATACATATAATTCTTATTCATCACACATTGTCCTTGGTATGCTGTATAAGCAACGGGAAGAATGCGCCAATGAACGTAAAGTCTTTAGTTTGGATGAATTGAAGGATATTCATTCAGTGATAGAGAATTTCATATTTTTTGTGCAGCCCAAGTGGAAAATCGCAAATGATATTCCGGGAAGTGGAAATACAAGGAATATAGGCGGTATAACGAGCATTACTGAATTGTGTGCAGGAGATGGACCGTTCTCTCGTTTAGGAGAAGATGTGTTTGATGATTATTGGATGGGATATTTCAATAAGGACGACGCAAAGACAGCCGGAATCGGAGAACCTCGTTACAAGAATCTGGACACATATAAGAAATACCTTGAATCACAGGCAAAGAAATTATCAAAATTATAATATGTCGGTAGTTGTACCTCCAATAAAATCTCAGGGAATCAAGACTAAATTGGTTCCATGGATAAATGATGTGATTCAGCATTCCGGCCTGGATCTTGAACATACCAATTGGATTGAGCCATTCTTCGGTACAGGTGTCGTCGGGTTGAATGCTCCTGTCGGGGGCTATAGGTATGTTGGTGATACAAATCCTCATATAATCAATTTTTATAATGCTTTGCTCAATGGAGATGTTTCTGCCCTAAAGATGCGGGAATATCTATATAAGGAAAGCGAGTTGCTGAAGTCGTCGGAAGAAAACGGATATGCCCATTATAGGGAGGTAAAGAACCGATTCAACAAAGAACATAGCTCTTTTGATTTCATATTTTTATCAAGAGCCGGGTTTAATGGTATGATGCGTTTCAACCGAAAAGGGGAATGGAATATACCATTTTGTAAGAAACCGAACAGGTTCGCTTCCGCCTACATAACAAAAATATGCAATCAGATTACATCGGCACAGCGCATAGTTCTGACTAACCATTGGGAGTTCCATAATCAAAATTTCATTGATACGATTAATCGGGCTAAATCCGGAGATTTGATTTATTGCGATCCTCCTTATTTCGGACGTTATGTCGACTATTATAATGGATGGACAGAGGATGATGAACGGGCTCTATATGAGGCATTGTCAAATACTCCTGCTCATTTTGTGCTTTCGACATGGCATCACAATGAGTTTCGGGAAAATGATATGATGAGCAGATACTGGAATAAGTTTAATGTTGAAACCCGGGAACATTTTTATCATAGTGGAGGGCATATAGAGAACCGTCATCCTATGGTTGAGGCCTTGGTGTTTAATTTTGATTTACACAATACAATACGGGCGGTTCCGCAGCAACTGGAGTTGGATTTGGAGGTATAGGGCACTAAAAAAGGGCAGCGAAAAGCTGTCCTTTTTTAGTGCAGGCAAATCCGTAAGCCGGGTTCTGTTTTAATCTGTCATTTATCTTCGCAACCTACCCCTCGGCAGCGGGCGGGCAGCCCTTGATTACCGATATATTTGGTCTTGCAGGTCCCGGACCCGTACCCCGAGCGCGTCACCGCGACCGGTCGTGAGCTCTTGCCTCACGTTTTCACCCTTGCTGCGGTCGGGCCGTTCCCGTAGGCGTGCCCGTGCCTTTGATGCAGCGGTTATTTTCTGTTACGACGGTCATAAAGTTACCTCCATCAGTGCTTTCCACTGCGGGGTGCCCTTTCCTGCCCGGACTTTCCTCACCCTTTCGGGCGCGACAGAAACGATTTGCCTGTTTAAAATCCCCCTCCCGTCTATTTCTTATATCCCGCCTTGCGCTCGCGGCGGTCGTTGCGGGCCTCGATGCGGTGAACTTCTCGTTCGAGAGCCGGGGTGATGTCCACGCAGTGCTTGTGGCACTGGGCCGAGAGCGTGTACATGCGGCCTATGCAGAAGTTGGAGTGCGTGCAGCCGCTGCAATGGTTCTCGTCTGCCTTGAGCTTGTTCACGAAATCCGGGTCTTCGAGCACTGCGCGTCCCATCTGAAAGAGTGGGAAACCGTTTTCAAGAACCTTGCGTGCATCTTCTCCCGTTGTGACGCCTCCGACATAGATGAACGGATAGTCCGGCATCGCCGCCTTGAACTTGAGCGCGTCCTCCATGAAGAAGAGATGCCTGAACGTTTCGGTCGGGCAGACTGCCCATGCGCCGAGGTGCAGGCCTATCTTGAGCCACCAGAAGGACTTCGGCATATAGTGCGCGATGGCCTTGGTCGGGAACTCTCCGCGCATCACATACATCGGGGCGCGGCTCACGAATCCTCCGGAGAGCGTGATGGCATCGACCCCAAGCCTGCGCAGCTCCTTCGCCACCTCAATCAGCTCATCGACCTCCTGGCCGCCTCTGAACCCGTCGCGGGTGTTAAGCTTCGCCGTCACCGCGATCTTTCCGTCCGCTGCCTTTACCACCTCGCGGATGCACTCGCGCATGAAGTTCATGCGGTTGTCGAGGCTTCCGCCGTAACGGTCGTGGCGATGATTGGTGTAGGG
The DNA here is from genome assembly GCA_002440085.1 of Bacteroidales bacterium UBA6360. Taxonomy (GTDB): domain Bacteria; phylum Bacteroidota; class Bacteroidia; order Bacteroidales; family UBA932; genus Cryptobacteroides. Next base: position 438 of record DJRM01000014.1, on the reverse strand, counting down.
CGAAAGGAACTGCGAGATGAGGTAGCCGTGTCCGGCGTGAATCTCCACCGCGTCAAAGCCGGCCTTCATCGCGAGCCTGACAGCGTCGCCGTAGGACTTGACGACGAAATCTATGTCCTCCTGCTTCATCTTCCTGTAGAAGGTGGGGGAGTAGAGGTTAAACCCGTTGATTGCGCCGATAGGGGTCTGGCCGCAGGTGCGCCTGTGGGTCATGTTTCCGCAGTGGCCGAGCTGGATGCTGGCCTTCGCGCCTTCAGCATGAACCGCGTCGGTGAGCCTTTTCAGTTCCGGAACAATCTCCTCACGCATCCAAAGCTGTGAGTCGAAGCTGATTCCGCTCCGGCACACCGCCGCATACGCCACGGTCGTCATTCCTATTCCGCCGTGCGCCACAGCCTTGTGGTAGTTAAAGAGCTCCTCGGTCGGGGCGTTGTCCTT
>DJRM01000139.1 GCA_002440085.1 Bacteroidales bacterium UBA6360 | reverse complement strand
AAAAGAACGAACACATAAAATAATTGTGAGAAAAATTTAAACAGATTCTGAAATAAAGAGCCATATTTGTATTCTAGTTCCGCAGATGCGGAACACGTCTTTTGCGCCCTTGCCTATTTGGGATTGAGGATAGGGGTAATTAGATACGAACCTTTTCGATAAGCTAGAGCAGAGCCAAGCTCGCTTGAGCTATGCCGAGCGGAGAAAAGTGGCGTATGAAATACGAACGTTTAGTAAGAAACAGAAATATGGAAACACAGGAAAGCACAAGGCAGCTGAAGGTTGCCAGAGAGATACAGCGGGAGATGGCGGAAATTCTCCGCAGCAAGGGCATGTCGGCGTTCGACGGGGCACTTGTCAGCGTCAGCGGCGTAAAAATCAGTTCGGATCTCTCTGTAGCAAAGATTTACGTCAGCATATTCCCTTCAGAAAAGGCCGATGGGGTGATGACAAAGCTGAAGGAAAACGCACGCGGACTTCGCGGAGAACTCGGGCATGCGATGGGCAAGCAGCTGCGCATCGTTCCTGAAATCATCTTCTATTTAGACTCCTCATTAGATTATGTGGAGCACATTGAAGAGCTGCTGAAAAAGTGAAAAACAGCTAAAAGGCGGATTGCTGCGTTGCACAGATATGAAACTGGACTGGTACATTGCTTCGCGCTACCTTTTTGCAAAGAAGTCGCAGAATGTGATAAACATCATTTCCGCGATAAGTGCTGTGGGGATGGCTGTCGGAACGGCGGCGCTAATCATCGTGCTGTCGGTGTACAACGGGTTCGACTCGCTGGTGAAGTCAATGATGAGCACGGTCGAGCCGGACATCATGGTCAGCCCGGCACAAGGCAAATACTTCGTTCCCGAAGGCGAGGTCTACGACTGGCTCTATGACAATCCGCAGGTCGAAAGCATCTGCGGAACGCTTCAGGAAAACGTGTTCGTGCTCTATGAAAACCGCCAGTCGACGGCACTTGTCAAGGGGGTTGACGGCATCTATGAAGAAGAGTCCCGGCTCGGTGACCACATTGTACGAGGAGAGTTCAGCCTGCACAGAGGCGACATTCCCCTCGCCTGCACAGGAACGGTTCTCGCCCACAACCTCGGAATCAACCCAGCATTTCTCGCCGGGATAGAGCTCTACTACCCGTCGCGAACACGCCGCATTTCAACCGTGAACGCAGCCTCGTCGCTCGAAAGCGTGACCGTGTGGCCGTCAGGAGTGTTCAGCATCAACAGCGAAGTGGACGGGAAGCTGATGATTGTCCCGATTGAAACAATGCGCGAACTGCTTGAGCTCGAAGACGAGGTTTCCGCTGTGGAAATACGTCTCACGCCGGAGAGTGCGGCATCAAAGTCAACGACGTCCCGCATCATAGACGAGGTTCAGACAAGGCTCGGTGACGGATTTGTCGTAAAGGACCGTTTCCGCCAGAACGAGTCGCTCTACAAGATGATGAAATACGAGAAGGCCGCAATCTACATGATTCTGGTGTTCATGCTCATAATCATTTCTTTCAACATTTTCGGTAGCCTCTCGATGCTAATCATCGAGAAGAAGGACGACATCGGCACGCTTCGCAGTCTCGGAGCCAAAGATAGCCTCATCCGCAGAATCTTCCGCCTCGAAGGCTGGCTGATTACGCTATCCGGACTTGCGGCCGGCGCCGTTCTCGGCATTGCAACGGCTCTCGTCCAGCAGCATTTCGGGCTGATCAAGATGCCCGGAAGTTTCCTTGTCGAGGCCTATCCCGTAATCCTCAGCCCAGCCGACATCGCCATTGTCTGCATCACCGTTGCCGTCATCGGCTACATCATAACCCTAATTCCTTCACGAAAGGCAGTAAAACCATGAGCAAAGTTTCCCTCATCATTCCAGTCTACAACGTGGAAAAATATCTCCGGCGCTGCCTCGACAGCGTCCTGAACCAGACCTGCCCGGACTGGGAGGCCGTATGCGTGAACGACGGAAGCCTATACCTCTACTCAGACGATTTCATACATCCCCAGACAATCGGTATTTATCGTGGATTTTCTCTCCGGTGAGTAATATTTTTCAACAAAGCGAACTCACTTCTTTGAAGCGATGAGATCCTTATAGTCCTCAAATGAGCGGTTGATTACGTCACGCGCCACATCGGCGCCGTAGATGCTGACGAACTGCATCCTGCGCCCGTTTTCGCCGGGGATGTCCTTGTAGGTCGTGAAGTAGTGAATCAGACGGCGGACAATCTCTACGGGCAGTTCATTCAGGTCGTTGTATTCGCCATAGACGGCATCGTTTTTCAGAACAGCGATAATCTTGTCGTCCGCCTGGTTGTTGTCAAGCAGCCTCAGCCCGCCAATAGGACGCGCCCAGACAAGCACGTCTCCATGCGTGACGTCCTTTTCAGTGAGCACGCAGATGTCGAGAGGGTCGCCGTCGCCCTCGATGTCATAGCGGGCCAGCGACTTGTTCGTGAGCTCGGCCATCTTCACGCTGCAGTAGGACCTCGGGATGAAACCGTAGAGAGACGGGACTATGTTAGAGAATTTCTGCGGCCTGTCAATGGAGAGATAGCCGGTTTCCTTGTCAACCTCATATTTAACGGTGTCGGTCGGCACGATCTCGATGAATGCCCTTACCTCCTCCGCGGAACCGGGATTGATTCCGTGCCAGGGGTGCGACTTGCACTTGCTGCTGTAGTCCATAGATTTGCCTGTTCCAGGTCTGATTTTCTGAAACGGAAGGCAAATATATACAATTTATGCTTCGCTGTCAAGCAAATTTCTAACTTCGACTGACCTTTATCACATTGCGCAGGCTGCGAATCTGAGAGATTACCTTGTCAAGCTCCAGATTGCTCGGAACCGCGACCTTCAGAATTATGTCGTAGGTGCCCGAACGGGAGTTGTCATTCACATTGAACGAGCGCATCGAGGCCCGGAACTGATTTATGACGTCCATAATCTCGTTAACTACAGACGGTTCGTGCGCTGCGCTCACCCGCAGGGTCGCCTGAAAGTTCGACGATGACGGCGTGTCGCTCCAGCGGACCTTCTGGATTCTGTAGGGATACTGGGTCATCAGGCGGGCGGCATTCGGGCAGGACATTCTGTGAATCTTGATTCCGTCCAGACGGCTGACAAATCCGAAGACGTCGTCGCCGAAGACAGGATTGCAGCACTTGGCCATCTTGTAGTCCAGGCCGCGGACATTCTTCGCGTCTATGACAAGTATGTCGTCGCCGCCCTTCCCGGACGGTTGCTGTTCAAGGGAAGCCTTCTGGGACTTGCTGTCCGGTATCTTCGGAGCCTCGCCGCCGGCATTGATGAAGTCGCGGATTTCAAAAACATCAATCTCCCCCTTTCCGACAGATGCATAGAACGCGTTGATGGTCTTGAGCTGGTACTTTTTCATCAGGGCGGCCAGCATCTCGTCGCTCAGCTCGATCTTCCAATTTTTCAGACGCCGTGCAAGCATTTCCTTGCCTTCCGCCGCCTGTTCAAATTCCTCCTCGGAAAGCTTCTGCTTAATCTTTGTCCGCGCCTTGGAACTGACGACGAAGTTGAGCCAGTCGGCCGTCGGCTTCTGGTTCTTGTTGCTGATGATTTCGACGACATCTCCGGTCTTCAAGTGCTCCCTGATAGGCACGGCCTTACCGTTCACCTTTCCACCGGAGCAGCGCACGCCGAGATTGGTGTGGATGTCGAAGGCAAAGTCAAGCACCGTGGCTCCCGCAGGAAGCTTGCGCAGTTCCCCGCTCGGGGTGAAAACAAAGATTTCCTTGCTCGGAGGCTCAGGAAGGTCATCCTCGTAGAACTCGGAGGTGTCTGTGTGGTGTTCGAGAATGCCGCGCACCGACTTCAGCCACTTGTCAAGCGTGGCCTCATGACTTATGCCCTTGTAGGACCAGTGGGAGGCAAGCCCGCTCTCCGCGGTCTCGTCCATTCGCCTTGTCCTTATCTGAACCTCGATGTAGGCGCCGTCACGGTTCTTGACCGTGATGTGAAGCGACTCGTAGCCGTTGGGCTTAGGATGTGAGAGCCAGTCCCTCAGACGATTGGTGTCCTGCTCGTACTCCTCGGTCACATAGCTGAACACTTTCCAGCACAGAGCCTGCTCAACGGCCCTGTCGGGTTCACAGTCTATGATAAAACGGATGGCAAACACGTCATACACGCCCTCGAAAGGCACATTTTGCTTGCGCATCTTGTTGTAAATGGACCAGGCCGTCTTGGTCCTGATTTTCAGCTTGTACTGTATCCCCTCATCGGAAAGCTTCTGCTTCAGCGGTTCAATGAACTGGCTCATAAGCCGCTGACGATCCTTTTCAGTGGCCTTGAGCTTGTTGGTTATGGCACGGTACTGCTCCGGCTCGGCGTAGCGGAAGTAGATGTCCTCCATTTCGCTCTTCATGTTGTAGAGCCCGAGCTGATGCGCGAGCGGGATGTAGAGCAAAAGGGTCTCAAGAGTCTTGCGTTCCCTTGATGACTTCGGGAATATGTCGAGCGACCGCATTATCTCCAACCTGTCGGCAAGCTTTATGACGGTCACCCTCGGGTCGCGGGAATATGAAACGATGAGCCGCTTGTAGTTCTCAGCCTCAAGCTTAGTGTCCTTCGGCTTTATGGCCGCAATCTTGTCAAGTCCGTCAACCATCGCCAGGACATCCGCCGGGAAGCCATTGAGAGGCTCCATGTAATCGGTAAAACGGTGCGCCTCATGGAGGAACACGGCGGCGACGCATTCGGCGGGGAGACCAATCTCGTCGCTGACGATGCGCGCCACGTTAATCGGATGCTCGATGAAAGGATGCCCGTTTCCACGGAGCTGCCCTTCAAGGTTAGTCTCCGCAATTTCCCACGCCCGTGCAATCAGGGCACGTCCCTCATCGGTGTATTTTCCGAACGTCTCTGCAACTTTCCCAGCATCAACCATAAGACTTTACTTTTTGAATAGCCAACGGCTAACATTAACAATTACAGTCAGCGACTGAAAAACACTCATCTATTATTTTGAAACGAATTTTTGAAG
>DJRM01000017.1 GCA_002440085.1 Bacteroidales bacterium UBA6360 | reverse complement strand
TGACCGATGAGAAAACAAATATAGACCAAAAATACAAACAATATGACAAGGTTAAGTGTTAATATAAATAAATTCGCCACCCTGCGGAACTCCCGCGGAGGCAACATGCCCGACGTTGAAAAGGCCGCAGTAGACTGCGAAAGGTTCGGAGCGGAGGGAATAACCGTGCATCCGAGACCGGATGAAAGACATATAAGGTACGCGGACGTGCGCGCGATACGTCCGCTCGTGAAGACGGAACTGAACATTGAGGGAAATCCTATCCCGTCATTCGTCGCTCTTGTGGAAGAGGTTCGCCCCGCACAGGTGACGATGGTGCCCGACGCCGTAGATGCCCTGACGTCAAATGCCGGATGGAACACATTGGAGAACAAAACATTCCTCACCGAAATGTGCGCCAATTTCAAGAGCCTCGGCATAAGGACGTCAATTTTTGTTGACCCCGTGCCACGGATGGTGGAGGGAGCGGCCGAATGCGGTGCGGACAGGGTGGAACTCTACACGGCAGGATATGCGGAAATGTTTCCCGACTCTCCGGAAAGGGCAATCGCGGCATATCTTGAGGCGGCGGAGAAGGCAAGGGAATGCGGGCTCGGCCTCAACGCGGGGCATGACCTCAACCTCGAAAATCTCCGCTATTTCGTGGAGACAATCCCGTGGACCGACGAGGTGTCAATAGGGCACGCACTCATCTGCGATGCCCTCTATATGGGACTCGAAAACACGATACGGGCGTACCTCGGCTGTCTTAAATAGCCGAAGTTTCAGCATTTTGTCGTCCGAATAGTCTGAGGAACGATATTTTTGCCTATATTTGTAGGTTGTTTGTCCTTTCGGGCACGGCATTATTTACGAATAAAAACAAAAAACATATTTACACAAATGAAAAAAAACGAAATCATAACACTGACAGTCAGCGTTATAGCCCTTATTGCCGCAGTTGTATTCGGAACACTCTCACTCACTTCAAACAAGCAGACAGCCGAAACTGAGGCAACCGAAACAGAGACCGTCTCACACGCCGGCGACATCGTCTATGTCCAGCTCGACAGGATTCTTCAGGAATACGACATGGCAAACGACAAGCGCTCGGTCGTCGAGACAAAGGTTCAGAACATCCAGGCGGAAGTGAACAGAAGAGGGAAGAAGCTTGAGAAGGACATAAATGATTTCCAGGACAAGATGCAGAAGGGTCTGATGACCCGTTCAGTTGCCGAAGTACAACAGCAGAAGCTTCAGAAGGCGCAGGACGACTTCAACATCTACGCTCAGCAGAAGCAGAACGAGATTAATGAAGAGCAGATTGTCATGATGAACCAGCTCGCCGACGCAATCAAGACATGGCTCGACAAATACAACGAGACAATGGGTTACGCGATGATTCTCACCAATCAGGGCGGCGCTCCCGTAATCACTGGGGACGCGACTCTCGACATCACCGATGAAGTGATTGCCGGACTCAATGAGGAATATGTCGCAACTAAAGCGAAGAAATAATTGAAAATAGCGCTGCTGTCCTGCTTTTACCCTTACAGAGGAGGGATTTCCCAGTTCAACGCCTGCCTTTATGAAGAACTGGGCAAGACAAATGATGTCAGAGCCTTCAACTTTTCGAGGCAATATCCTGAATTTCTCTTTCCGGGCAAGACGCAGAAAGTGACGGAGGACGACGAGGCCGTGCCGGTGCGGAGCACATCCGTACTGGACACGGCCAATCCTTTTTCCTACCTGAGGACGGTGCGCGAGATACGACGGTGGAAGCCGGATCTGCTGATTGTACGCTACTGGATGAGCTGGTTCGCCCCCTCACTCGGATATGTCTGCCGGAGGATGAGGCGAGACTGCAAGGTCATAGGAATACTCGACAATGTGGTTCCGCACGAGCCCCACTTCTTCGACGCACCGCTCACAAAATATTTTCTTTCCGGCTGCGACGGCTATGTCACCCTGTGCGAGGCCGTGGCGGAAGACCTGCTGAGACTGAAACCGAAAGCCGGGTTCACCGTCATCCAGCACCCGCTATACTCCCACTTCGGGAAAAAGATGCCCCGCGAGGAAGCCCTAAGGCGTCTCGGGCTTGCTCCCGGGAAGAAGAATCTGCTGTTCTTCGGACTCATCCGGGAATACAAAGGGCTCGACATACTGCTTGAGGCATTCGCGGGACTGGATGACAGCTACCAGCTGATAATCGCCGGAGAGCCGTACGGGAGCTTTGAAAGATATCAGAGGATTATCGACGCGATTCCTGACGGAGAGAAAAGAATCTCAAAGAATCTCAGCTACATAAAGGATTCAGAGGTCTCGGTCTATTTTTCCGCGGCGGATCTCACGGTGCTCCCCTACCGCAGCGCCACACAAAGCGGAATCAGCTCAGTGTCCTACCATTTCGAGGTGCCTATGGTCGTCACTGACGTCGGGGGGCTCAAGGAGACAATCGGGGACAGGGGCACAGGCATTGTGGCTCCGGAGGCGACGCCTGAGGCAATACGGGAGGAAATCATACGCTACTTTGCGGAACCGTGGCTGAAGGAGGAGTTCGTGGAAAGAATAAGAATGGAAAAGGAGCGGCTGTCATGGAAGAGCTTTGCGGACAGGCTTCTTGAATTTGCAAGCATGATATAATGGCTTGGCGACTTTATTTCTGAAGAAGGTATACGGGTGAGCGAATGACACGGCTGATTAGAAATAACAAATTAAAAAGAAAGGGAAATATATGAATACACGTGGAATACTCGGCATAATGTTTCTGTCCGTCGCGTTGGCGTCGGTCTCGCCTGCATTCGCGCAGGAAAATTACGTGGCGCCGCCTGTCACCGTCTCCAAGGAGAGGATAAAGGTGAACGGCCGACTGTGCTATTCCCATGTGGTTCTTGAAAAACAGACACTATTCTCAATAAGCAAAGCATACGGGGTGAGCATCGAGGACATCTACAAATACAATCCGGACGTGAAGAAGAACGGCCTCAAGAAGAACTCGATAATCGTCATACCTGCGGCGGAAGAGCTGGAGAAGCCGTCGAAGGCCGCAAAGAAGGTCAGAAATGAGGAAAGCAAGGTGAAGGACGAGACTGTCCGAACGACTGTCGCAGAAAAGCCTAAGGAGGAAATTTCCTCGGTCACGACAGAAGAGAATGCGGGGAATGAGCCGGAAAAGAAGGTCGAGCCGAAGATTCACACAGTGAAATGGTATGAGACGATTGAGACCATAGCTGCAAAATATGGAGTCGAGGTCCAAGACATCATGAAGGCCAACGGCCTCAAGGACAAGGAACTGAAGTCACGGCAGAAATTAGTGATTCCGTCCAGTCCCACCGCCGCCGGACAGAATGCTCCGGAACAGCTTGTGGCGGAAGAACCACAGAACGTGGAAAACGATGGCAGGACGGACTCTGGAAACAATGCCTCGGGAAATGACGCCGCTTCCGAAACGTCAGACAAAGCCAATAGTTCAGACCAGACGGCGACGTATTCATCAAAGAACAGCGTAAACATAGCCATTGTGATGCCTTTCATGGCAGGAACAGAAAAGCCGAGTTCTTCATCAATGGACTTCTACTGCGGCGCGCTGCTCGCGGCAAGGGATCTCGGTAACGACGGGACAGACGTGAACATAGATGTTTATGACGCCGACGACAGAAGCCGGGAAATCACTGCCGAGAAGACTTCCGGAGTTGATTTCATCGTCGGGCCGCTCTCCCCTGATGACATACGCAGAACATACGCGGCCGTAGGCAGCGGCAAGGTGCTCATTTCACCGCTTGACCAGAAGGTAGCGGGGATGACGTCGGAATATCAGAAACTGATTCAAGTGCCCACGCCACATGACTTCCAGTATGCGGATCTTGCCCAATGGATTGCAGACGAGACCAAAGACGGAGACAAGACCATACTTGTTACAGAGAAAGGTGCAAGAAGCAGCGATGCGATGACAAGTCTCGTGAACATGATTGACCTCTCCGGAATAAAGTACACGCCAATCACATATAGCATTCTCGAAGGGCGCGACATCATCGAAAGTCTGAAAAAAGCGACCGTCGAAGGCGACAGGCACACCAACAGATTCATCGTGGCTTCAGAAAGCGAGGCATTCGTGAACGATGTTTTCAGGAACATCAGCCTGCTTTCCCGTGAAGACCGTCTGGTCGAGATTTTCTGTCATTCAAAGGTGCGCGGGTATGACATTGAGGTGGAGAGCCTGCACAACAACGACCTGCATGTGAGTCTCGCCTACTACATCGATTACAATTCGCCGGATGTCATACGTTTTGTCAAGCAGTATCGTGCCCTTTTCAACACCGAGCCGACACAGTTCAGTTTCCAGGGGTATGACATTGTGAAATACTTCGCCGGTCTCTGCGCCGAATACGGAGACAACTGGTTCAATGCCCTCGGCAGTGCCAGGAAGACCATGCTGCAGACCACATTCGACTTCCGCGACGGCTCCCGCATCAACGAAGGTGTCCGCCGCATAGAATACGAGCCTAATTATTTGATAAAAGTTCTTTAGCGTTAGAAATCGCTGCTTCAGAAATCTTTGAGCCGCTGAGCATGCGAGCGAGTTCGAGGACGCGCTCGTCGGCGGAGAGACGGCGAATTGAAGAGGTTGTGCGGCCGTCGGAAGAAACTGCCTTTTCAACAAGATAGTGGGCTGAACCCTTTGCCGCGACCTGCGGGAGATGCGTAATGGCGAACACCTGCATGTCAGCTCCCATGGAGCAGATCATAGACCCCATCTTGTCCGCCACGCTGCCTGAGACGCCGGTGTCAATTTCATCGAAGATGAGCGTCGGCATGGACTCAAAATGAGCCATCTGCGCCTTGAGACACAGCATGATGCGGCTCAGTTCACCTCCGGATGCACAGGACTGCACAGGAATCGGGGCGCGGCCTGTGGAGCTGAAAAGGAAACGGACATTATCCCGCCCGAGAGGTCCCGGCTTAGCTGCCGGAGAAATGTCCGCGATGAACACGGAAAGCGGCATCTCCAGACCGCGAATCATAGTCTGGATATGCTCAGAGAATGGCTTGGACGCTTTTTTACGTGACTCAGTCAAGGCTGCGGCGAGCCTGTCACTGTTCTTTGACTCGTCGGCAATGTCAGCCGAAAGAGCGGCGAGCCTTTCATCCAGGCAGTCCGTGTCGGCAAGCATTGTGGAGTATTTGTCCCGCAGCTGAATCAGTTCGGCTTCCTTCGTGCACCCGAACTTCTGGAACAGGCCGTAGATGAGCGACATCCTCGCTTCCACCGTTTCGAGCCGTTCAGGAGACGCCTCCGACTTTTCTGCAAGGACAGCGACCTCCGAAAGTATGTCATCCAATTCCAGACGCGAAGACTCTATCCTTTCTGCAAGCGCCCCAGCAGACTGAACGAATGCGGAAATTTTTTCCAAGTTCTTCACCGACTCCTTCAGCAGGCTGTCAACCGAAGGCAGTTCCTCAGCGCTCGGAGAGAGAGCCTCGGAAACGGCATGGAGACTTTCCTGTATGGTCTCGGCATTGGCAAGTTCCTTCTGTTCCTGCTCAAGTTCAGCAAGTTCCCCGTCTTTCAGACCGGCGGAATCAAGTTGGGAGAACTGCGCATAGTTGTAATCCCTCTCAGCACGCAGGCGCTCCAGATTCTCCTCCAAGCGTTTCTTTTCGGAGTTAAGCGCCAAAAGACGGGAATAGGACTCCGAATACTCGGCACGCAGGGCAAGATTACCGGCGAAATTGTCGAGCATATCGGTCTGGTAGGCAGGATTCTGGAGTTCAAGCGTCCCGTGCTGGGAATGTATGTCAAATAGTCTTGAGGTGACTCCCACAAGGGTCTGCAACGTCACCGGACAGTCGTTGATGAATGCACGGGAGCGTCCCGACCGCGCGACGACTCGCCGCACGATGAGCCCGCCTTCATCCCATTCAGCCCCGGCATCCTCGACAACTGGTTTCAGCCTGGCGTCAACCAATGTGAACTCGGCCTCTACCACACAATTGTCCGCGCCCTCAGAAATCTGGGACGAATCGGCCTTCCCTCCGGCAAGCAGCGAAAGCGCTCCCAGAAGAATTGACTTTCCGGCGCCTGTCTGCCCGGATATAATGACAAGACCCTCCGGAAACGTGATGTCCAGAGAGTCTATCAGTACATAATTGTGTATTTCGAGACGATTCAACATAGTCTGATGCATTTACAACGTCAAAGACGTCCCGCCACGGATTTGTCAAAGACGTCCCGCCACGGATTTATTCCTCGTCGTGCTTGGCCATACGATAGGATATCTCGTTGTGCTCGAACTCGTAGATTGCCACGAGATCCGGTTTCGGCTGCCTTTCGTAGTACTTTGAAATCTCAATCTGCTCGCGGTTCTCGAACACCTCTTCCATCGTGTCCCTCTCATTCTTGAAGTCCTCGAGCTTTTTCGTCAGTTCCTTTTTCTCAGCAGCGGCAATCTGGTTTGCGCGCTTTGAAAGAATCACTACAGTCTCATAGATGTTTCCCGTCGGAGCGGCGAGGTCGCAGAGATCACGCGTGATCGTGTTTGTTGGAATTTTGCTGTTTGCCATATTGTGTTTATTTTGTCTGTCTTTTGTGTCTGTCCTCAAAAATACCGCACAAATGTCCCCGAGAGATCATGAGAGCATTTCGAGTCCTTCAATATCATATACGCCCGTCATATTCCGATGTTTCAAAAATTTTCGGGACATATCGTATATTTCTAGTTTTTATTCAGATATTTCTGTGCCTTCGAGTGAGGGAATTCGAGGCTACGGGCATATTTCGAGTCCGGATACTCACTCATGAAATTAAGGTAGTCGTCCATGAACTGAAGATAGCGCTCACGCTGCTTGGTCTTAACGCTGAGGTCGGCGTATTTGTATGAGGCCATCGCTATATAATAAAGTATATCCTCGCGATAGATATTTTCAGCATCGTCCTTCAGTATGTTCTTCAGAGCCACTCGCGCGGCGAGGTAGTCCTCCATCCGGTAATAGAGCTTCGCGCCCTCGTATGCCTTGCGGTCAAGACGCTCATTAAGGTCCTTAATCATCGCCTCGCAGTCTGCAAGATGCTCGTTATCAGGCTCTTCACGAAGATATTCCGTCATGGCGTTCAGGGCCGTGTAGGTCGGAGTCTGGTCGAGTTCATAGCGCAGGGTCGAGCGGTAGAGGCAGTCGATGCGCAGGAAACGCGCGTCTGACGCGAACGGACTGCGGGGATATACCTCAATGAAGCGCTGGAAATTGGTCTCGGCCGTGTAGTAGTCCTTCTGGCGATAGTTGCTCAGTCCCCAGTAGTAGCGCACGGTGTCGTCCTTCTGCGTACCCTCCGTGTACATCGAGAGCGACTCGAAGAGAGCCGCGGCCTTGCTGTACTTCTTGTTGTTGAAATAGTTGAACGCCGCCTCGTATTTCGCGTCGACATCGGCGCTGTTAAGAAGCATCTCGTACTGCGACTTGCAGGAGTTCAGCGACAAGAGAGCGAGTGCGGAGGCTACCGCGATTTTAACATATACCTTCATATAAACTCTGATTCAAAATACATCTAAAAAACAATGGCGGGAAAGCGGCTTCTTACCTTCTTTCCTTCAGAAATTTCTCAGCATCAAGCGCTGCGCGACATCCCGAGGCGGCGGCGTTGACGGCCTGACGGTAGGTCGGATCCTGAACGTCCCCGGCCGCGAAAACACCGGTGACATTGGTCCTTGTCGACTTTCCGTCGGTGATTATATACCCGTTTTCGTCAAGCTTCAGCCATGACGCAAAAACATCCGAGTTCGGATGATGTCCGATTGCCAGGAAAAATCCGTCCACGGCTATGTCAAAGACCTCGCCGTCCTTCCTGAGCAGACGGACTCCAGTGACTCCGAAGTCGTCCCCAAGCACTTCCTGCGTATTGCAGTTCCAAAGTATCTCGATGTTCCCGGTTTCCATAACACGCTTCTGCATAGCCTCAGAAGCACGAAGTACGTCACGTCTCACAATCATGTAGACCTTGCTGCACAGCCCTGCGAGATAGCTTGCTTCCTCGCAGGCCGTGTCCCCTCCGCCGACAACGGCAACGACCTTCTTCCTGTAGAAGAACCCGTCGCAGGTGGCACAGGCAGACACGCCCATCCCGCGATATTTGGTCTCGGAAGGCAGCCCCAGATACTTCGCGGTCGCGCCTGTGGCGACAATAACGGCCTCAGCCTCAATCTCAGCCGTTCCGTCAACCGTCACTTTCAGAGGCCGGGAAGAGAAATCCACGTCAGAAACGGTTCCGAGCCTTATGTCGGCTCCAAGACGCACCGCCTGGGCACGCATTGCCGCCATGAGTTCCTGTCCGTTGATACCATTCTCAAATCCGGGATAATTTTCTATGTCAGTGGTAGTTGTAAGCTGCCCTCCGGGCTGTGCCCCCTCATAGAGCACTGGAGCAAGATTGGCTCTGGAAGCATATATGGCCGCCGTGTAGCCGGCAGGTCCTCCACCAATTATCAGACAATTTGTCTTTTCCATATCCGTAAAACACATTTTCTTCAAAACGTGCAAAATTAAGAAATTTTTGCAAAAGAAATGAATTTTCGATAACTTTACGACTCGATTGTATGCATACGTAAGTATTGAACTTTTAAAATCTACACCACACATGACATTGACAGAGGTGAGCGCGCAGGACAGTTTTACAGCAATATTAAGAAGACATTCACTCAAAGCCACACCGCAGAGAATTGCCGTGCACAAGGCCATGCAAAAATTGGGGCACGCTTCGGCGGATATGGTGGCGCAGGAAATAGAGAACGACGGCAACACGAAGATTACCGTCGCGTCCGTATACAACATTCTTTCGGAGTTCGCAAACCTCGGCATTTACCAGCACCGACTCAGCGCGAACAACAAGATGTTCTTTGATTTCAACACGTTTGACCACGCGCATTTCTACGACATAGAGAACAACACTTTCCGCGACATCTCGGAAGACAGGCTCATCAATGAACTGATGGAGAAGCTTTCAAAGAAGCGTTTTAAGGGCTATAAGGTCGATTACATCGACATTCAGATTGTCGGTCATCCCACAAAAAAGAAATGACGGGGCGAAGAAAAAGCGACCTGCTTCGTTGCATGTGAATTCCAAATCCTCACAACCACAAGGTTGCTCCGGTGTTGAAATCCCCAATGCGCCTTGCATCTCATCTTTTTCTTCATTCCCTTTCCCTAAGCTTTTTCTCGAAAGAGAATACCTCCGTCTTTTTGAGAAATCACTATTTATTCTCTGACTTTTCCTTTTCCTCGTCAAAGGCGGTGGTGATGGTGAATTTTGTCTCGCGGGTCAATGTCATGCCCTTGAGGAAGTCCTGAATGTTGAAGCTTATGTAATATTCCTCGGATGAGCGCTGAGTTGTCGGGGTTTCCTTGGTTATAATGTCCCCGTTGGCGTCGTGATAGAGTGTGAAACGAAGTTCTTTCGCGTCACTCGTCTTGTCGAAAACGAGTTCGAGCGTATGCTCCGCCTTGCTGTCCTTTAGTTTCGGAACGCTCACATACAAAGTCACATAGACGTTGTCGCCGTTCGTGCTTACATAGCGCGCCCGCTCCGGTACATAGACGGAATCGCGGCAGAAGGTCTCCACAGACGAAGCATCAGAGGGAACCGCCGGCTTGACTTTTACTTCCTGATAGGCATTGAGCTTTATGCTCTGGGGACTGTTCATGTCAAGAAGGTCGCAGTTCATGATGATGCGCTTGGATTCGACTTCAGTGAACTTGGAGTCCGTTCCGTTCTCCGTAATGAGGTATGAGGCATTGCCGTCACCTGTCAGATGAGTTTCGTCGGCGACATTTGCGAATGTGACAAAGCCGCTGACGCGATATTCGCCTTTCAGGCACGAAGTGAGGGATGCGCAGGCTATGAGCAAGAGCGCAATGATGTTGTTGAATTTCATTATATTACGTTTATATGTTTCTGTATGATACCATGCAAGGCTGATGTCGTTCCTACCATTCTATATATAAAGAGCCACGATCTCGTCTTTCTCGACTTTCGCGCCCTGGGCTGCGGTGATGGCAACAATTCTGCCATCCGTCGCCGGAACGACTTCCTCGATGCCGTAGTAGGCCTGGACATAACCGGCAGGCTCGCCGGCCCTGACCGCTGTCCCCGGAACCGGTGCCGCGGATTTGTCGTCGACGTCCACCTGCCAAAGCATCTGTCCCTTCACGGGAGCCTGAAGCGGCTTCGCGCCCGGCCAGCGTTTCAGAAGGGCGTCGATGTCGAACTTAGGCATCTCCACGATAGGCCTGGTCACCACAATCGGAGCTCCCGCCACGGCCTTTCTCGACTCAAGTTCCGCCTCGAAGCGTTCCTTGGCCACTCCGGAGCGGTAGTCGCGGTACTGCCTCTCGTGCATGGCAAGTTCAAAGAGTTCCTCGCTGTCCGGGCCCTCGTCCCAGCCCTCGTCCGCCATCATCCGGCGGAACTTCGGAAGTTCGTCCGGGAAAGCATCCTGAGGGTTGCCGTCGTAAAATTCTAGCCCCTTTGACTTAGCGAGTTCAACGATTTCCGGCGCGAGCGGGCCCGGAAGCCGTCCCATCTTCCCAAGAATCATGTTCCACGTATCCTTGTCAATCGAAGACCAGCGGGGACGACCCTTGAGGGAGTCGAGCAGGTTCATCAGAGCGGTGTTCTTGACATACTGGCTGAACGGGGTCACGAGCGGTGGGTAGCCGAGCCTCGGCCAGACATACTCGACCTCGCGGAACAACCGCACCATGAGGTTGTCTATGCTCAGTTCCGGCTTCGACTGCGCCCGCAGGGAGGCGTTGATTGCAGTCTGAAAGCCCTTGAGGTCGGACATCATCGAGCCCATCATCCCGCCCGGAAGCCCGCAGCCGACAAGCAGCGAACTGAGGTGCGAGTTGTTCGGGTCTATCCAGTAGCCGAGGAAGTCGTCGATGAACGACTGCGTGAGCGAGCGCACCTCCATATAGGCATCCATGTTAAGATCCTTGACGGTGAAGCCGTCGGCGCGCAGCATCTCTCGGACAGTAATCACGTCAGGATGCACCTTCCCCCACGAGAGAGGTTCGACGGCGACGTCCAGACAGTCCGCCCCGGCGCGCGCGACTTCAAGCATCGAAGCCGGAGAGAAACCCGGGCCGCTGTGCCCGTGATACTGTACGAGTATGTGGGGATAGGCCTTCTTTATCTCCCGGGTAAGCGCCGCGAGGGCTGTCGGTCGTCCGATGCCGGCCATGTCCTTGAGACAGATTTCGTCCGCCCCGTATTCCACAACCCTGCGGACAACGTCCATATAGTATTCGACGGTGTGGACGGGAGAGTGGGTGATGCTCAGGGCGACCTGCGAAACCATTCCCGCCTTCTTGGCATATTCGACGCTGATCCGAAGGTTACGGTGGTCGTTGAGCCCGCAGAACGAACGGGATATGTCCGTGCCCTGCGCCTTTTTCACCTTATACATCAGCTCGCGCACGTCGGCCGGGACCGGGTTCATTCTCAGTCCGTTGAGTCCCCTTTCGAGCATGTGGGTCTGAATTCCGGCCTTGCGGAAAGGAGCCGTCCACTCACGCACTGCCCTGTTCGGGTTCTCCCCGAAGAGGAGATTGACCTGCTCGAA
>DJRM01000045.1 GCA_002440085.1 Bacteroidales bacterium UBA6360 | reverse complement strand
GTTCTATCAGAGTTCGCAGATAATGAGCCTGCATCTGATTAACGTCGGAGAATATGAGGCCTTCGCGAACAAATGGCTGAAACAGGAAGGAACCGAAATCAGCGACGACGACTTCAGGTATCTTTATGACATGGTCGATGGCCAGACATGGTATGTGCAGAGTATACTCAACAGGCTCTATGAGAATGGCGGGAAGATTGACAAATCCGTCATAGCTGCGGCCGTCGAGGAAATCATCAACGAACAGGAAGACGCTTTTATCAATTACTGCAAGTCGCTCACGGACAACCAAGTGGCTCTCCTCGCTGCAATCGCAAAGGAAAAAGGAGTCTCGTCAGTGCTGTCGCAGGAGTTTATCCGCAAGTACAGCTTGCCGGCGGCCAGCAGCGTGAGCATCGCGCTCAAGGCGCTGCAAAAACGAGACTTCGTTCATGATTTCAATGGGAAAGTCGTCGTGTATGACCGGTTCTTCTCAATCTGGCTGCGACGGGAAACGGAGTAAGTAACGGCCTGTAGTTTTCAGTTCCAGCCCTGAACTTCGCCGCCGATGTCAATCCTGACCTTTGACGGGTCGCTGGTCAGAGTGATGTTCATGGTGTGCTCGACGCCGGACTTGAAGTTCATACGGCTTTCGAGAAGGTAGGAGACGCTGCCGGACAGAATCTCGACGAGCGGCTGGCGGCGGGTTATGTTCTGAGGGACAATGATTGCGGTGTATTTGCCTTCCGCCTCTTTCCTTGCCGTGATGCTGTGCGTGGAGGCACGGGCGTCCTTTGTCACCACTCCGGCACCGAGGTCGATGACGGCATCCGTCGCGACCGAATGAATCTTCACCACGATGTCATCCGGAAAGTCGCCCTCGAAATCCTCACCTTTTATAAGGTTGATGACAAGCCTGCTCATCCTGTGGCTGAACTTCAGGCTGACCTTCTGAGGGTAGCTGACGCCGGAGGTCTTTGCCCAGAGGAAATCGGAGGCCTCGTAGCCGCCGAGGGTGCCGTCCTCCCTCAAGGTTGACTGATCCTCGCGGACAGAAAACTTGTACTCATCGACCGAAGACGGGGAGGCGTAGGGGTAGTAGCCATAGACATCATATTTCGTCTCTATGTCCCACCAGGTCTTGGGGCGCGATTCCCACGACTCCCCGTCAAATGTCAGGCGGGCATTGCTGACGGCATTGCCCGATGCGGCAAGCCTCACCGGAGAGCCCTCTGTCCATTCCGTCATATAGAGTCCGGTCACGTCGCCGGCCTCGAACCCGGTCACGGTCGCCTTCGAAACCCGCCCCGGATATTCCACTTCAAACTTCATTTCAAGCGACGGAGCCTCTTCCGGCTTCTCCGACTTGGCGCAGCCGGCAAGTGCAGCGGTCAGCGCAACGGCATATATGATTCGTTTCATATCCATAATCTATTCTTCACTCACTCCGGAAAATTCAGGACGCTTTCCCATGAACATCGGGGAATGATGGTGCACATTCTGCATATCAAGCATTGACTGTGACTTGACTCCGGCCTTTCTCACGGCAGCCGAAGTCTCCGGAATCTTGTCAAGCCTGTCATTTGCGACGAAATCCTCAAAACTGTATTCCTCTCCGGCATAGTCCTTTATGCGTCTGACAATGGACTCGCGGCTGATGGTGTTGTAATATGGAATCTCATTGTTCATGCAGCTGTTATATTCAGAGCGCCAAACTCCCCGACTGTGCATGAATCCGCCTTCGTATATATCGACGAGACCGCTGTATTTCTCGTGGTAGAGAAGATGGCTCCACGGAACTTCATTTGCCTTGCCGCTGAGCGAGAGGTTCTCATACCATCCCTTTGCCCGTGCGGCGGCAAGTTCCCCTGCATGGCCGCAGCAGGAGCAGCCGCAGGCATCAATGAACGCGTTGTGGTAAATGTACTCGTCGCCGAGTTTTCCGAACCCGTGCCCACCGGCCTCGTGCTGGATGACACCCCGGAAATCGAGAGGATAGCCGTAGTCGCTCTTCGGGCAATAGGCAATCGCGCTTCCGTCGTCGTACATGTAGGTTATGCCGCCATAATCAGAGGTGTTCGGAATCATGACGACAAGCGTCCGGCAGAGGTTGTCTTCGTTTACTGTCGGAGCCTTGCAGGCATACCGAAAAATTTCACCGAAGTCGCTGTCATTCCGGCCGCCGAGCGTCACACCGCCTTTTGCCGTGGTGTTGAAACGATTGTAGGCTACAGTGTTGACGCTTCCGATTCCCGACTCCGGAGACACGGATATGCCCGTATAGACATTAAAATATTTCCTGTATGTGCGATATGGCTCGATGGCGAAGAAGTTCTCAACGGCCTCGTTAATATCCGTCAACAGTCGGCCTTCGCTGATGTCGGCAGCATTGTAGCCGTCACCGAGGAACACGAGATTTATGCCGCAGCCTTCGGACGCGCTCTGCAGGGTCAGGATTTCGTCTTCCGCATATCTGTAGTCGTACTGACCGGCTGTCATCGTAACGCTGTAGTCATTATCCTTCAGCCTGAACACGACCTTGCCTTCTCGCCTGTCGCCCTGCGGCATCTGCGAGAATGTGAGACGCATCGCTGTCTTGCCCTTGCCGGAGGTCTGGCTGAGAACAACCCATTCCGGACATTCCGCGACTTCCCATTCGTCGTCAGCATAGAGGACAAAGTCACGGGAAGCCCTGGAATTGAGTGCATTGGCTGTGTTCGGAACAACGGAAAGGTTGCGGTAGGCGGAAATTCTCTTGAAGTCTTTCCAGCCCTGCGCTGTCTGGTAACGGACTATCGCGCTTTCCGGGACTTCGAGAGTGAAGTTTTCCTTTGACACGCCGCTAAATACCCCATCCTGAATATATGGCGGCTCCGTCCCCTTGCATACCACGCGGTTGATGCCGAAACAGTCCTGAAATGCGCCGCCGTCTTCAGACCACCCGCGTTCGTACTTTATCGTCTCGAGGCTTTCCGGTAATATCACGCCCTCTATGCTTCGGCACTTCGCGAACGCTCCGGCGCCTATGCTCATGACGCCCCCCGGAATCTCGACGACGCCCGAAAGCCTCCAGTTGTTTTCAAACGCCCTGCTTCCTATCGTGCGGAGCGTTTTGGGAAGGACAAGCCTGCCGTTGAAGTCGCAGTTCCAGAAACATCCGTCGGATATGACCTCCAATTCCGTCGGAAGGTTCAACTCTCCCTTGAATCTGCTGTTCTTGAATGCGTTAGCCCCGATTACAGTTATTCCGTTATGCAGGGACAGCGTTCCGTTGAATCCGCAGTTGTCGAACGTGCCTTCATGAATTGTGCTTATCGCCTGGGGTATTTTCAGAGAGCCGGTCAGCCCCGTGCATCCGCCGAAAGCGTCAGCCCCAATTGCCGTCAGCGACTCCGGAAGATGGAGCTGTCCGTACAATCCGGGACAGTTATAGAATGCGCCCATTCCAATAATCTCAATATTCTCCGGAAACACGAGTTCGCAGCACAATCCGGTACAATGTGTAAACACGCCGTCCCAATAGGCCGTATAGCCAAGTTCCTTTCCTATGCGGGTCAAGGATGTCGGGAAACTTATAGACGTCAAGCTCTTGCAGTTTCGGAACGCGGCCTTTTCAATGGAAATCAACCCCTCCGGAAAATTGATGTTTCCGGACAATGAAGTGCATTCGCAGAAGGCGGCATCACCGATTGACAGGAGACGGTCAGGCAGGACAAGAAAAGTCAGAGATTCCTTTTTCTCCAATGCGCTCGACGGAATGCAGTCGTCCTTATTGTCATTATAATTATTGCCGCTGTCACCGTGAAACCATCCACCACCGCCTTTGACAATCCGCACTTCCTTAAGATTCAGTGCCGTGAGGTATGTCATTGAAAACCTCATCACTGCAAAGTCCAGAGAATTGATTTCTCCTGTCAGCTTGAGGTTACGAATCTTGGTCAAGTCCTTGCCGGAAGCCGCGATGCACTCCTCAAGAGTTCCTGCCTTGGGGACATTGACGACGACATATTCCCGCGCCACGGCATCGTGGGAGACGGAATCATTCTCCCATGCAGTGATGCTTTCATCGGTCAGAACGAACTCGAAGTCCCCTTCCGGTTTCTTGTTGACGGTAATCGTGAAATTATGCTGCTTAGACGGAGAAAACATAAATTCCTCCTTTCGGCTGAACTTGTACGGGAGGCCGTCAACGGTGATGGCGACAAGCGGTACTCCGGCAGAGACGGCCTGAGGGACGACTATCGCCCGCCACTCGTCTCCATGCTTATATGGAATGATGCCGGAACCGTCAGGAGAGCCCTTCACGGCAGCTGTTCCGGTCGTCAGGTCAATCGTAGCCTCCCGGCTTGTCCCCATGATGAGTACTGACTTCGATGCGTCGTTCCACTCCCCTGTCGCAAAGCCCGTCCCCTCTTTCAACGACACTCGGAGCGAAGCGAGCCTATGCGTGAACGAAACAGTCACGGCTTTCGCGGTCGGAGCGGCATTCTCCACCTTGCCCCAAAGAAAATCGGATGCCTCGTAGCCTGCGAGTTCTCCGCCGCGAGCCTCGGCAGACTGATCCTTGCGGACCTCAAACGGCAGAGATGCGACGTCTTCCACGGATGTGAACGGGTAGTAGCCATATATGTCCACATGAGTCTTCTTGTCTTTCCAGTAAATGTCCCTCGCCGGTTCCCAGAGGCCTGCGCTATCCTTAAACTTGAACCAGACATTGTCGGCCCGGTTGCCGACAGGTTTCAGAGCGCCAGGATCCTCCCCGTCATAGTCAACGACATAGATGCCGATTCTGTCCCCATCCGCAAAGCCGCTGTCGTTCGCTCTCGTCTGATAGACTTGGGAGATGCTCCCGGAAAGCGAGAGCGGGACTTTCTCCTCCTCCGACCCGTCAGCGACGTCGCCGAACGGTTCACGGGCACAGCCTGAAACAACAAGGACGAATGCGGCAAAAGCGCATCGTATATTTCGAATATTCATAAAGTTATTCATATTTCCCAAAATCTCAATCAACCGGTCCACCATAGTCATTGTCATCCGTTTCCCACCCTCCGATTGTCGCGCTGAAGTTTCCGTTTGTCTTGGAAACCGTTATTTCGCAAGTGTGCTTCTTGCCCGGGAGCAGGTCTATGGATGTTTTTAACAAATACTCATCACTGCCTATCCTTATCCTCACCAGTTCGAGGTCACTTACGGCCTGAGGGACGACAATGGCCGAATATGTGCCGTCGCCATTGTTTCTGGCAGCAATCTCCTCAACGCCTCCATCCGCAGCGACGCGGCCTGTTTCGAGCCGGACCTTTGCCTTGGTCGCAAGTCCGCAATAATGAACGACGGCTTCAGTCATCTCCTCCGCAGTCCAGCCGTTTCCGGCCTTGACGACAACGTTCAGGCAGCTCATCAGATTGCTCATAGCGACGCTGACCGGCTTCTCGGACGGCTCTACTCCAGCCTTCTTGCCCCAAAGGAGCACCGATGCCCCGTACCCGTCATCGGTGTTCTGTTCTGTACTGACACTCGTTTCCAGAACGCCTGCCGCAGCATTATCGGAATAAGGACTGTAACAATAGACGTCCACACCGGCAGTCTGTTTCGTGAGCCACATCTCTTCCGCAGTCTTCCACCTGCCGTTCTCAAGGACGGCCCGCACATTTTCATACACATTGACCGAAGCCCCGGACACATCATCTCTCGCCACAACAAACAAGCCGACAGCATCCCCATTGCCGAATCCGGCCCCGGAAGCATCATCCGCAGCAAAGTTAATAGTCAGCGAAAGCGTCACAGGAACCTCTTCCGGCGGTTCCGGCTTCACCGCCTCGGAATCTCCGTCAATTTTAACTTCTGCCACGCAGCCGCAGACAAGAACAGACACGACAACCCATATTCCTATACTATAGTGGAAAGCCATATACCTCAAACATTTGGCGGGTTGGACATTTCGGGT
>DJRM01000126.1:2948-28352 GCA_002440085.1 Bacteroidales bacterium UBA6360 | reverse complement strand
AGCGAGCACATCGCCGAGAACGGGGTCTCGATGACCGGGCCGGACTCGTTGTAGAGCGTGTTCGGGCGCACCCAGCCGGCAAAGAATCGCTTCAGGCACGCGAGGGCGGCGTCTCCGTTCCCGCGAGAGGCGAGCATGGCCGCCTTTCCGGTGAGGGAGTAGCCCGTGTTGCCCTGCCACCTGTCAAGTGAAAGGTTCATCCGCACCGCATCGCCGGGGTTGTCCCAGTCGAGGAGATGGTAGGGATAAATCATGAAAAGATGCGACCAGTGGCGGTGGGTCGTGTCAAGGAACTCAAACTTGTCGCTGACCTTGAAACCGGTGGCCTCGTCATAGCGGAAAGACGGCATCTTCGCGAGAAAGTCCTTCCACTGAGGGAGCATAGGGTCGTTAAGACCATATTTTTCGTCAATCCCGATGAGCGTCGAGAGGCCCCAACGAAGATTCGCAAGGTCGTAGTTTGCGTTGGTCCCGATCTCCCCGAGTTCCCCCTCTCCGTACTCCGGCGACGCCGTGGAAGGCAGGGAATATGTCCCGTCGGGATTCACCGTACGGATGCGGAAGAAAATGTTAATCGCGGACTTGAGCAGAGGGAATAGCCTTTCTGTCATCTGACGGTCATCGCCGTAGGCCTCGCACATCTGCCAGTAATAGAATAGCGTCCACGTGAGGTTGCCCACCTCGTACTGGTTGCGCTGCACGAGCGCGGGGTTGAGAGGGGCGTGCATATCATAGCCCGAAGCCCTCGGCATCACGCGGCACTCCGTCCAGTCCTCCTGTCCGGGGATGTCGGTCACATTCCGCGTGAGATTGTCGCGGTTCTTCCAGAAGGCGTCCCAGAGAGGCTGTTCGAGAAAACCGAGATTAGCCTTGGTGAGCCAGCTGTAGGTGAGCTGGATGTTGAGGTTCATCCAGATTGCCGGCCACGGGGTGTCGCAGGTAGGCCATACTCCCTGCAAATCCACTACGGGCTTGCCGGGACGCGCGGTGGAGGCGAACTTGTAGTATTGCATCCACCAAAAGCGCTCGATGCCCTTGTCGGGAAAGGTCAGGAACGCGGCCTTTTCATAGAACTCGTGCCACCAGCGAGTGTGCTCTTCCTCAAGTCTGCCGGACTCCGTCGAGAACGCCTTGCGGATGACGGATTTGGCCTCGCTGACGGCCTTTTTCAGCGACGAAGCCTGAGAAACTGTGGCTATCGTCCTGCTGTCCGCTCCGTCGGAGACGGTTTTCCACGCGACTACATACCAACGGGCGATGTTCGTGAAAGTCGTGTCCTTCGCGAGGGGCTGGATGCTCATGCTTATGTCTCCGTCTTTCCGGAAATATGAGTCCGGGTTGGACTTCCCCTCCGAATTGACATATCCCTTAGGGGCGGTCGATGAATTGAAGACATATCTCGGGCTCACGGCCTTCTGCGGAACGAAGTCGAGCTTCCATGCGGTCTCGCCACCCTCGGAGTGAGTCTCGAAGACGACACACTCCCTCGTGGAGTGCACATAAGTCTTGAAGTCGAGTTCGCCGGCCGTGGTCTTCAGAGTGCCTGATGTCGTCGCGTCGTAGAGCGACAGGCGCATCTTCTCGTCCTGCACCTGCCCGACGGTAGAAAATGTGAAGTAGCCTATCGGAAGGCGTGCGGAGTTGTAGGTGCTGAACGGCGAGCGTGCCTCGGTGACGTCGCTCCGGCCCATGTTCAGGCGATAGACCCCGTCGGTCAGCTTGTAAAGATTGGTTCCCAGCAGGCCGTTGCCCATCAGCGCACCTGCATAGTAGCCGTCCGAACGTCCCCAGTGCCGACGTGCCTGCACGCCCTCCGGGAACACGGGATCCGCCGTGATGTTGTTGTCCCACAGCATATCGTACTGCCCGAGGAAGCCCCTCCAGTCGAAACAGTCCTCCGCAGGCAATGTCACCGGCAATGTCATTGCCGCCAGCGTCACCGCAAATGTCACTATCCGCCGCATCATAAACATGAAATTACACAATAAAACACTATCTTTCAATCGCCCTGCAATACACATACCCCTGACTGCGGAGCAGAGGGAAATGGGTGGAGAGGACAGCGTCGCGCATCCTTTCGATGTCCCTGGACTCCGGAGCGCACCACTGCACCTCGCTCACCGCGAGAAGGCGCGGAAGCATCATGTAGTGAAGGTGGTTCTCAGTCACTATGAACTCCGTCCAGAGCTCGCACTCCACACCCTTGACAAGGGACTGCCGTTCAGGGGCTATCCCCTCCGTCGGGTCGAAGTCGTAGGCGTTCTCGAACGGAAGCCAGTAGCCGATAGACGGCGGCTCGATGTCGGGGAAGTCGGACTGGATGTAGTCGAGATAGCAGTGGTCGGTCGGAGCCATGACCACCTCCATGCCCTTTGATACGGCCTTGACGCCTCCCTTTGTGCCGCGCCACGACATGACAGTCGCCCCGGGTCCGAGGTCTCCCTCGATGATTTCGTCCCAGCCTATGAGCTTCTTCCCGCGCCTTGCAAGCATCTCCTGCACCCTGTGGGTCAGATAGTTCTGAAGATAGTTCTCAGCCTTCCATTCTCCGCTGTCCTCAAGTCCGAGCTCCCGGATTTTCGCCTGACAGCGAGGGCATTCCTCCCATCTGGTCTTGAGGCATTCGTCCCCTCCGATGTGGAAATATTCGCCGGGGAAAATTTCGCAGAGCTCCCCAAGCACATCGTCGATGAACTCGTAGGTCGTCTCCTTGCCGGCACAGAGAATCTCAGGATAGACCCCGATTTTGTTGCGCAGCTGATAGGGGCCTCCGGTGCAGCCGAGCTCGGGATAGGCGACCAGCGCCGATTCTATGTGAGACGGGAGGCAGACCTCAGGCACCACGGTAATCGCGAGGGAGTCGGCATAGCGCACAATCTCGCGCATCTGCTCCTGCGTGTAGTAGCCGCCGTACTGGCCGCCCCGGTAGAGCCCCTTCACATGAGAGGTCATTATGCCGTTCCTGAAAGCGCCATCGGCAGTGAGTCGTGGGTATTTTTTGATTTCCGCACGCCACCCGGCATCGTTGGTCAGATGCCAGTGAAAACGGTTCATCTTGTAGAACGACATCACGCGGAGGAAATTCTTGACGCTCTCCACGGTGAAGAAATGCCGCGAGCAGTCAAGTCCCGCCCCTCGGTAGGCAAAGCGGGGCGAATCCTCAATCTCCATGCACGGAATCTTAAAGTCCCCGTATTCGCCCTCTCCGCAGCACACAAGGGAGGCATCCTTCACCGCCGCGTGCTCCGACCCGGGAGCGAAATGCCTCTTCTCGCCCTCCGGCGACAGCGCCTTCATTATCCCCGGGCCATAGATTCCCGTGGGAAGAAGCTGCTGAAGGGTCCGGATGGCGTAGAAAGTTCCTGAATATGAGGACGAGAACACCTCGACGGAACGCCGTCCCACGACAATCCTGTAAGCCTCGCCGGCAAGCGTCGTGTCCCGGTCGAACACGATTCTGCCCCGTCCGCGCTTCGCGGAAATGGCCGAAAGGTTCTCCGCAAAGCCCTCAACCGCCGCAGTCTCCTTTGGAGTGAGCGAGAGGCACACGACCTCCGCACCCTCCGCATCAAAGGTTCCCCGGTGAATTTCAACACTCCGGGGATAAGGAACAAGCGGCAGGGTCCCCCGCGACCCATCCCCGGCAAAAGACGGCACTGACAGCAGAAGTGCCGTCAGTGTCGCCAATATCAGTTTTCTTTCGCAATTTCTCATTCCCATTCGGTTTGCCGTCATCACTCCCCTTCAGAGAAAGGCTTGTCATCGACCACAATTACGGTAATTTCCTTAACTGCGGTCTTCCGCCCCTGATAGTTGTCGTTCACGCCATAGAACACAGCCTTGTAGGTACCCGGCTTGTCATAGACATGATCGTAGGTGAGAATCGGGCTGAGAAGGCTCTTTATCTGCACGCCCTTGTCCTTGGACACGGAATTGAGAGGCATCGGTTCAGAGATGCACCACACGTCCAGCTCCCAGTTGAGTCCGGGGTAATTATTCGCCGCCCCCTCAAAGTTGATGTCCCAATTAGGCTTTCCGAAATTGACTGTTCCGATAGAAGTAGTGTCGCCCCTCATCTTCGGATTAACCCCGAGGTGAGGAGGATCCTCCTCGTTCATGGTCACTACAGTGAACGGAATCTCCGTGAAAGACGTCAGTCTCCGCTCGGCCTCTCCATATTCCATGGTAATGTCCCCCTGAACATGATAGGTTCTCTGATTTCGCTGCCAGTTAATCGTCCACGGCTTCCAATGGAAGGCTATGCAGAAATTGTCGGCATAGTCGGCAAGGTCAGTGCTGTAGCCGTATTTCCATTCATTGAGTATAGATTCGCAGTCGAGGTCATTCCATACCTGCTTCCACGGTTTGTCCAGTTCCTCTCCAGTAAGAGGGAATTGCCCATCTTCCTTCATTTTCAGAATTTCCTTTCGCTGTTCATAACCGTCCTCGCTTGAGAATCCCTTGAATTCCTTTGAAAGATAGACTCTGAATCCGTATTCTGACTTCGGGTTCGACGCGCCTATTCCCCACAACGGCTGGAATTTCATGTCCAAAGACAATTTTTTTATGTCCTCCACAGGGATGGATGTCCTGTCCTTCTTGTCGAATTCATGTCCTACCTCACCGCTGTAGAATGTGATGTAGTCAGCGTCCCCGTCGAAACGGAAACGGACAATCTCCCCCGGCCTATAGACATTGTCCCCGTCAAGCCTGACGTCGAAATCGACAGGAAGCGAAATGTTCTGCTGCTGGCATGAGACCAGAAGAGCCGTCATGGCCACAAATGCCGAAATATAAATGTTCTTTCTCATTGTGTCTTTTATTTATGTACCCCTACCATAGAGGGTTCTGTTTCATTTCCGTGTTCACTGAAAGTTCTATGGACGGTATAGGGAGATAGTTGTTCCTCTCGCTCATCCTGCCGACAAGCGTGATAAAATTCCTTGCAGAGCCGGAATTTGCCCATTTGGAATTGGTCATGGCCATGTCGCGAACTTCCAGCATAGACTCATAATAAATGCCCCAGCGTATGAGGTCATGCTTGCGGAGTCCCTCGAAGCAAAGCTCACGGGCACGCTCGTTTCTGACAAACTGCTGAAACTTCTCGTAGGTGTCGTACTTCGAGTAGGAAGGAGTCTGTACTCCGGCTCTCTCACGGAGAGGAAGAATCATGTCATAAAGTTCCTCGGTAGGCCTGTGGTCGCGTTCATTGACAGCCTCGACATACATAAGAATGACATCAGAGTAGCGCAGCAGAGGCACATTGATCCCGGTCCAGATGCTCTTGAAATTCTTGAGCCCCTCATACTGAACCTCGCGGCGGAACTTTCCGATTTGGCGTCCGCCTGGATTGTATGTCGGGATGAGGTTAGTGTTCTGCTCAGCAGGGTTTATCGAACTGTAATACGGAGTGCGGTCAACAGCGGAAATCAGTTTCCTTGTGTCAGATGGATCCCCTCCATAAGGATACATGGAGGCAATGTCCCTTGAGCCATCGTAGTTGAATCCCGGAATGCTCCAGTCCTGACGCTTGTCGGTGATTACGGAAAGTCCCCTCTCATAAGGCGTGCGGTCTTCTTCCATAAAGAGTTCCCACAGACGATAGGTGTTGCCGAACAGACCGTTTGCCCAATTCACCTTGTGAGTAGACCAATCCGTGTCCGCATACGCACATCTGAGTCCGTTGAGCTCTCCCCAGCGGCTGTTTCCGTAGTACATAGACGATGTGCGGTCTCCGTAGAAATCCGCCTCCCACATTGACTCGTGGTACTCAGTATCATATTTGTCCGCCACATAGTTTATGAAAATCTGGGAATAGTCCGGATTGAGACTATGCAGTCCGCTGTCAATAACGGCCTTGCAATGTTCGGCGGCCTTCTCGAAATAACTGTGCCTCTCATCGTCGGTAACCCCCGATACGGCCTCACCGGCCATATAGAGATAAATCCTGCCGAGGATTCCGTGAACCGTGGTCCGCGTCACGTCGGACGGCGCGTGTTCGAGGCTTTCCGTGATGAGCGGAAGAACTTCCTCCATCTCCGAAACCACCCACTTCATCACCTCATGCTGAGGTGTCGGGGCAATCTTGACATCCTTATAGGATTCCGTGGCCGTTGTCTTCAGAGGCACATCCAGCCAGTTCTGGGCAAGCACGAAGTGATACCAGGCACGGAGGAACCTTGCCTGAGCGCACATAGACCCGTCCGGATCCAGTTCGGTGTCGGAAATCTTCTGAAGAAAAGCGTTTGCATTTCCTATTCCCTTGTACAGCCATGTCCACGGGTCAGAGACCGACGCGGAGTTTGCGTCAAGTTCAAGCGAAGCCCCGTACATCGAAGAGTTTGTGGTGGAAAGGTACATGGAAATGTCAGTGTTGTACCCGAGGTCAAGAATAAGCGTGCATCCGTAGAGCTGCCAGCTGTTCATCACGCCATACACCGCGTTCAGTCCCAGCTGGGCCTGTTCCGGAGAGGTATAAAACTGATCCTCCGTGATGATGTGCGGCTCACGGTCCAAAGCGTTGCACCCTCCGAGAATCGCAGAGAAGCCGAGCATGACACCCGCAAATAGTATTTTGTACGATTTCATTTCAAATAATCAAATTTCGCAAGTATTCATGTAATTTAGAATGTGAAAGAGACTCCGCCTGTGATGGAGCGCGCCCTCGGATATGCCGACCAGTCAAATCCCGGTGTAAGGACGCTGTTTCTGGTGGAAACCTCAGGATCCGGTCCCGAATAGTTCGTGAACGTGAAGAGGTTGTCCGCCGTGAGATAGACACGCAGGGATTGAACCTTTATCTTCTGCAGCCATTTTGAAGGGAATGTGTATCCGAGAGTCACCGTCTTTATTCTCAGAAAAGAGCCGTCTTCGACAACCCTTGAGGAATAATACTCCATTCCTGATGCTCCGGACCTCGGAATATCGCTGTCCGCGTTGCGCTCAAGACTCCAGGCATTGCGCATAGAGCCGAACTGATTCAGCTGCGTTCCGTCATAGTACTCGAAAACCAGGCGGTTGGCATTCAGGATATCGTTGCCATAACTCCAGTTCATGAAGATACTGAGGTCGAAGCCATAGAAATTGAAGGTATTGTTCCATCCGCCCGTGTGAAGCGGCTGCCCGATACCGATGACGGTGCGGTCAGAATCATTGATGACGCCGTCACCATTGACATCCTCATATTTCGGGTCTCCGGGGCGGATATTCTCCCGGACACCCACATACGGAATGCCGTCCTTCAGGAGAGTACCGTTGGTAAATTCATCATATTTGTAGGTTCCGACATAACGGTAGCCATACATAAGGCCTGTAGGCATCCCCACCTTTGTCACATACGGGTTCTGGGAACTGTAGCGCGAGTTCCAGTATATCGTGGAGATGAGTGTCGTCTGATTGTTGGCAAGAGCCGTGACCGTGTTGTTGTTCATACCGAAGTTCAGCGTGGATGTCCATGTGAAATTCTTCGTCTGAACAGGAACTGCGGTGAGCGACAGTTCAAGTCCCCTGTTTCTGATGGAACCGACATTTATCATCGCGCTCTCATAACCGGATGAGGCAGGCATGGTGGCCTGAAGAAGCAGGTCGTAGGTGTCCTTCTGATAGATGTCGGCCGTCAGGGAGATACGGCTCTGGAAGAAGGCGAGGTCGAGACCGATGTTGGTCTGTGCCGTGGTTTCCCATCCCAAATAAGGGTTTTCCATATTCTCCCGGTAGTACCCCGACACGGTCTTTCCGTCACGGACATAGTCGAGGCTGTTGAAGCCTGGAGTGGTCACGAAACGGGAGTAGAAGTCATACGGAGACGACGTCCTGTTGTTTCCCGTCATTCCCCATGAGGCGCGGAGCTTTCCGGTGTTGAACCACCCGCTGTTCTGCGCCCAGTCCTCGTTAGAGAAGGACCATGCGAGAGAGCCGGAAGGGAAGAATCCCCAGCGGTTGCCCTTAGGGAACTTCGAGGAGCCGTCGGCGCGGACCGATGCCGTTACATAGTACTTATGGGCATAGTTGTAGTTGATTCTCGCAAGTCCGGAAAGGAGAATCCAGTCTCTTCGGTACGGAGTCACGGACTGATACTCGCCAGTGTTCAAGCCCTCGATTCCGAGAAGTTCAGACTGCACATGATTGGCGGCGACTCCAGTATGGCGGGCATTCTCCCCCTGCACGGTGAATCCGACGAGAGCCTGGAAGTTATGGTCAATGCCGAAAATCTTGTCGTAGGTGAGAGTGTTCTCATTCAGCCAGCTCATCACGTCAGTGTTGAGAATCTGCCCGTTCGGTCCCATTCCGAGCGGGGATGCCGGGTGTCCCGACATAGTCTGCGAGTCATTGAACGATTCATTTCTCGTTCGCGCCTGATTGTAGCCGCCGGTCACTCGGAGCCTCAGTCCCTTGATTATGTCGTAATTGATGGCGATGTTGCTGTTGAGATAATCCCGGATGACTTTCCTGTAGGAGTTCTTCACGTTTGCCAAAGGATTGAAACGAAAGTCGTTAGGGTTGGAAACCTCCTCATCGACAAGCTGGTTGATGAAAGACTCGCCGATTTCCCCATAGCGCAAAGGCTTTAACGGGCGGAAACCCCAGACAGAGTAGAGAAGATAGGTACTTGCAGTTGAACCGGAGTCGCTGCTCGACGGCTGGATGCCGTTTGTGTTGGCGCGAGAGAAGCTGGCGCTGATGTCAACGGAGACTTTCTCCCCGATTTTCTGGCTCATCTTGATGCTACCCGAGTAGCGGTTGAAGTTACTTTCCACGAGAATTCCGTTCTGGTCGAGGGCGCTGAAGCTGACATTGTAGTTGGTTCCTGTCTTTTCATTGCCGCCGCTGAGCGAAACATTGTAATTCTGGCTGAAGGCATTTCTATAGACATAGTCCTGCCAATCGACATATGGCACGGAAGCGTAGTCTTCAAGCGAGAAATACCGGCTGTCAGGAGTCCCGTCCTCAAGATAGTTCATAAAATATGAGGTATGCGAAGAGCTCCTGTTCATATAGTACTCGTCGTCCAGGCGGACATATTCATACCCGTTAAGCAAATCAACCTTGTTGGCTATTTTCGAGCCTGTCCAAGAAGAGGAGAAACTTACCGTCGGCTTGCCCTGCGAGCCTTTCTTGGTCGTGATGATGATGACTCCGTTCGCTCCTCGGGCACCGTAAATCGCGGAAGCGGAGGCATCCTTGAGGACATCGATGCTCTCGATGTCGGCAGGGCTGATAGAGCTTGCGAACGAGCTTTCCGTAGGGAAGCCGTCGATGACATAGAGAGGAGCGGAGGACTGGGTGAGGGAGTTGTTTCCACGGATGATGATGTTGGCCTCCGAACCCACCGAGCCGTCGGACGTGGTGACAACGACTCCGGCCACCCTTCCGGCGAGAGCCTGGTCGAAGTTCATAGGAGTCGATTTCGAGATGTCGTCCATGTTGACCTTGCTGACCGAGCCCGTGAGGTCGCGCCTCGCCACGGAACCGTAGCCCACGCTCACGACCTCCGCCGCGGACAGCGTCTCATAAGACTCCTTCATAGTGAAGTTAATCTGGCTTCTCCCCGAGACCTTCTCCATGATGTCGGCATAGCCGAGGCAGGAAACGACAAGGGTCGCGTCGGAGCTGACAACAATCGAATATTTTCCGTCAGGACCGGTCATCGTTCCGTTGGACATATTCCCTTCCTGATATATCGTGGCTCCGGGGAGAGGTCCGGAATTGTCCGACACGGTTCCTTTCACGGTCACCTTCCCCGCCTGTCCCCAAAGGGAGACAGGAAGGAGGATGGCCAGAAAAATGATTATAAACTTGTTGAGTTTCATGATGTAGTGTTATTTTCTCTGTGCGCCGTAGTCCTTGTATTCATCAGTAGTCACGAAGTAGCCGTTCTCTACATTCTCGACAGCGAACGGGTTTTTCCAGGACGCAATCTCCGAATAGCCTCCTGACACCCATGTTATCAGGTTAGTCATACCATTGTTCCATTCAGAAGTGACACCATCCGTAATAGTGCAAAGTTCAGCTATGTTCACAAGATTACTTACGGCGCAGGTCATCACAGCCGCAGCTGCACTTGTCGTCATTTCGCTGTTCTGTACAGCCAGCCACGTCAAGTGCGGTTTCGTTGAGACAGACTTGGAGTCCGGATTAGTGTCGTATGCGATGTTGCCGCTTAAAGAGATGCTGCTGATGGAAGAAGCTACAATCATAGCCTTTGATCTTCCTACGGTATTCACCTGACCGTTGTTCACATTATAGAATGTATTATTCGCGACTGATATGTCGTTAAACTTGGTATATTTGCCACCATACTGACTCGCAAACAGATGGAACTCTTTCTTGCCGTCAGGACTCCAGAATACATTGTTTTTAATCGTGATGTCTCCGCAGTCCGCCCCGCCCGCATGCGTGCTTACAAAGAATGGCAGGGAGACATTGTCCGAAGCCCAGTTCACACAGACATCGCAGTCAAGAACCTCAACTCCTGCCATATTGCCGGTGTTTCCTGAAGCGTTGAATCTCTGAAGCATAGGATATTTCAAGTCAACATAGCAGTCCTCCAATATCATTCTGCCCATCTCCGCATTATTGGAGACGAACAAGTTCATTTTGTCTGCCATCCCGATTTTAACATTCTTAAATGCGACATCAGAATCAGCTCCCGAAACGGACAAACTAGTTGTGAGATTCAAGTTCGGACGAGTTCCGGGAACATTGCCGATGACGATTATCGGTTTCTGGTAACCGGCATTATGGAATTTTGCGCTCGCTCCCTCTGCTAAAAAGAATGCGCCATAATTTCCATTATTAACCCAGTCTCCCCATATTGTCACATCCGAATCAGTTCCCACAAGCATAGCCTTGCCATTCTTGGCCTTGCTGTAGGTCTGCGAACCTATCTTAATCTCGGCTCCGGCCTCCCATGCCTCATAGTATGAGGTCACGGCAGTTGTAGTGAAGGAAATCTTGGCGATTCCGCCGTCCTTGGACTCTCCGACAGGAAGGACATAGAGAGTGTAGTCCGTCTCCGGCTCGGTCGTAAGCTTCAGCTTAGTGTCGGAACCGACATTTGCAGCCTTGATTTCATCCGCCGAAGGAGCGGCCTCGGACGCTTTCTTAAGCATCCAGTACCATGCGCTCTGGTTCTGCAAGCTTACATTGACCTCGGCCTCGAAGGCCTTTACCTCGCCCATCGCGAGAGTTGCCAACGGGTCGGTCGCGCTTGCGGTCTCGTCGAGCGACGTCACAATCTTGGCTATGGTCACATAGCCCGCTGTTGAAACAGCTATCACGGAAATGTCCGTCTTGGAATCGGCGACGACCGACTTGGTCACAGGAGAGTGAGGAGCCGTGACGCTGATCTGCGCCTCGGAAAGCTTCACCTCCCAGCCCTCGGGAGCGACGACCGTCGCAGCGCTGATTCCGTTGCGGGTCACACCGTAGCTGCGCGTCTGGCCGAGCGCGAAGTCCTGGACGCCGGTCGCGTCAATCTTGAAGAGGAACCCCGCTGCCACAGGAGCCGAAAAAACGGACGCCGACCTTGTCGTGACGCTGAAGGCCGTCTCTGTGCGCTCGATGCCGGCGAAATAGTCGGACTCCCCGGCAGCAGCGGCATTTTTCAGGACAGTTTCCTTTCCGGCGGCGCTGACGGTCCATTTCCCGTCCGCATTAACGGCAAACTCAGGAAGAAGCTCCAGAGCGACTTCCCCGCCCTGCGCATCGGTGAGAACCGTCTCATCGACCAGCCATTCCCCGTCCCTGAACTCAACGGACGGAGCGTTCGAGCGAACCTTGTTGTCTATCCTGAGCTGCGTGCCGTTTGCAAGCAGGATGTCATACACGCTGCCCGTCACGATCACGGAGTTGATGACCTGTCCCTGCGCCAGAGCCTGAGCGGCGGCTACATTATTGTTGAGCCTTGCGGTTTCTTCCGAGAAATCATGCGGTTCCGCCATCGGCGCGAGTGTCTGCGTACAAGAGATGATTGACGCGGAGGCTATAGCCAGCGCAAATATTGTGTTTATCAGTTTCATTGCTATTTAATTTTAGAAATTTTAATCCAGTCTATATCGAATTGTGCCTCGAAGCCCTCCTGAGCAGGCACATTGGCCGGGTCATTCTCCCCGCCGACGAAACTGCTGCCTACCGCGATGTCGAATATCGCGAAGTAGTTGTTCTCGGTGAATGTGTAGTTCTTGAGATAATTGGCCTTAGGGTAAATTTCTTCTCCAGCCCAGTTAGTTGCCGTCTCCGCCGCATATTTATAACCATTGTCGGCAGTGGTATGGCGGATATTGCTATACTTATGCACTTGAGTGCCATCAATATACCATACGACAGCCTCGTCCGTGACCTCAACGGTCCAGACATGGTAGCCCGAAGGATCTTCAAGCGCCACCTTCGCACTGTTCGGCTGGTCCTGTCCGGGACGATAGATGTCATAGCGTTTCGATGGGGTGTTAATGGTATATGGGTTGTGACAGGTGTATTGGGCAGTGGAGGCGAAAGAGGCATCTGTATAGTGGTCGCCGGCCTCCATGATGTCAATCTCGCCGTTCTGGTAACCGACGGTAGGCACCGTCCAGATTGCGCACCAGAAGCCGGTCGCCCTGCGGCTCATCGCGGCACGGCAGTCAATGCGGAACGGAGTCTCGTAGTCCAGCTTGCCCTTGCCAGTGACGGCCCCTGTCTTGTAAGTCCCGTCCTCATAGACGGCCTTGAGCTGGAGTTTCCCGTCCGCAACCGGCGACTGAGCCTCTTCCCCTGTCTGGAACCAGCACCATAGAGATGTCTGATAATCACCGAAACGCCTCCAGTAGCGGTCGTCTATATCCGTGCCGTCGAAATCGTCGTAGAGAATGAGCGTCGGGTCATACCGGAACTTGAACGTATGTATGTCCGCCTTTGCCCCGTCGGCGTAGGCAAACATCTGAATCTCATGGATGCCGGCCTCCGAGTCGCTCGCGGGGATGACAACGAGGGCATCGCTCTCAAGACGCGCGTTCCACCCCTCTGGAAGACTCGTGAACGCGGCTCCGGAAACTCCCGAGACGGTTGCCGGGAAACGGTTCTCGCGGCCGCCATAGACATAGGAGCTGCCCTCAGTGTAGTATTTGGAGTCAAGGACAATGCTCGTTCCCGCCTTTTCGACCGTCACGCCGAGGTCATAAATCATGTTCCTCTTGAATTCCTTGCCTTTTGTGGAGTACTTGAAATATACCCTTCCGTCCGTTCCGATGAGTTCCGCGCAGATTCCTCCGGCGACAGTCACCGGTGCTGTCACGATGTAATACGCACCCGGAGTGAGAACAGAGCCGTCTTTCCCGCTCAGGACAACCTTTGAGACAGCCGTCTCAGACGCGGAAATTACAGGATTCTTCGCATCGAATGTCACCGTGCACTCTCCGGCAATCCTTTCTCCTTCAGTGTTGGACGAAAGGCAAATCTGCGCTATCTCCGCGCCGAAGTTTTCTGGCACCGTCACCTTGAAGAGAGTGTGAGCGTTCCGGAACACGAAGGCTTCGTCATAGTCGGCGCCGACAGCCACAGCCACAGCGGCGGAGGGGTCAAAGGAATCCTTCACCGCAGTCTGTTCCGCAGGAATGTTCAGAGAAACGGCATTCGAAGACACCGCCGACGTTCCCACGGCCGAGTAAGGATAGACAAGGTAGTAGTTTTCCGTCCTTTCAAGCGGGGTCTCACCGTCCTGCAACAAGAACTCGGCAGTCACGCCGTCCTCTCGCGCGATGAATTTCTTGGGAGCCTCTCCCTCGTTCTGATAGACCGCGACTTCGTCTCCGAAAGTCCATTTTGCGACGTCCCCGTCAAGGGTTGACTTCACGAAGACTTCCCTTGAGAGGGAAATGAGCCGCCCCTCATCCCGAACTTCAGTGTCCGGCCCGGCAATCTCCTGCGGCGTGCACGACGCCGCAAGAAAGACCGCCACCAATGAAATGGTATGTTGAAGTTTTGTCATAATGCTATTCCCAGTTATAGAGTTCAGAGCCATAGGACTCCTTGGATTCGTTCATTATATCTTGTGAGGTACAGAACCCCCCCCCAGTCAGTTCAAGCTCCAGAATATCGATTTCCGGCGCCATATAGCCATATTTTTGCGTTTTCCCAATCATCGCAAGAAATTTTAATCAGATTTCACTAATTTTCACGACCGCCTAACGCTGCGCTCCATAGCCCTTGTAGTCAGCGGTTGTCTCAAAGACACCCGTTTCGGCATTCTCGGACTTGAACGGATTAATCCAGGACTTGATTGTCTGCCTGTTGGAATCGCCCCAGGTTATCAGGCTGGTCAGACCATAGTTCCATTCGGCTCCGCCGTTGTCACTGGTCGTGAGAAGTGAGCAATACTCGGCGATGTCAATCAGATTGCTCGTGGAACATTTCGTCACGGCCTTCAGGTCATCAAGCTTCATCTGACTTGCATAAAGCCATGTAAAATGTCCCCTCGTCGAAACCGTCTTTGAATCCGGAGCGGAGTCGTAGGCGATATTCCCGCTCAGCGACAGGCTGTTCACCGTCGAGGTTACGACCAGCGCCCTCTGCCTTCCGACAGTGGCTACGGCACCGTTGTTCACATTGTAGAACGTGTTGTTTTCAATAACCACATCGTTGAACTTGGTGTCTTTCACCCAAGGCCCCGCACAGATGTGGAACTCCTGCTTGTCGCCCTTGCTCCAGAACACGTTGTTCCTTACCGTGAGATCGCCGCAGTCGGCTCCGCCGGCGTGGGTGTTGAGGAAGAACGGCGCAGGATTGTTGAAAGCGATGTTGTCGGATGCCCAGTTCACGCAGACGTCACAGTCAACAATCTCGATTCCCGTCATCTTGCCGACTCCTGTGCCCTTGTCATCGAACCTCTTGAGCACCGGATATCTC
The DNA here is from genome assembly GCA_002440085.1 of Bacteroidales bacterium UBA6360. Lineage (GTDB taxonomy): Bacteria > Bacteroidota > Bacteroidia > Bacteroidales > UBA932 > Cryptobacteroides. The sequence goes on along the minus strand of DJRM01000126.1, from coordinate 13,472 downwards.
ATATCCACATAGCAGTCGTCAAATACCAGTCTGCCCATCGCGGTGTTGCTGCTGATGGCGGCGTTGCTGCCTATGCCGTCGGCCATCTCCACGCTGACATTCTTGAGAGCCATGTCCGAGCCGCTGACTGCAATCGCTCCGGCGAACTTCACGACAGGACGGGTTCCCGGAACATTGCCGATGACCACAACCGACTTGTTGTAGCCTTCACCGGCATTAAAGAATGCGCTTGCGCCTTCGTCAAGGAACACAGCGCCGTAGGTGCCATCGTTGAACCAGCCGCCCCAAACACGGCTGTCAGCATTCTTGACAAGCACAGCATTGCCGTTCTTCTCCTTGCTGTAGGTCTGCGAACCTATATTAATCTCGGCTCCGGCCTCCCATGCCTCATACATGCTGGAATAGTCCGCGGTCGTTGCCTTGAACGCCGCAATCGGACCGTTGTTCACATCACCACAAGGAAGCACATACATGACATAGTCCGTCTGCCCCATCAGCCCTTCGACCGTTACAACGGCATCCGTTCCCTTCGTACCCTCGGAAATGAGGTCCGCAGCGGCCGGAGCGGCCTCACCGGCCTTGCGGAGCATCCAGTACCACGATGTCGCGTTTTCTGTCGTCACATTGAATTTCAGAGAGTTGACCGTGGCCTCTACAAGAGCGACGTTTGCAGCCGGGTCATACACTGACACCGAGCCGTCAAGTTTCACGCGCACCTTGGCGATGGCGAGATGCCCGGCCTCGGAGATGGCAACAACAGAGACATCCGTCCGGGTGTCGGCAAGGACGGCCTTAGTGACAGCCTCGACCGGCGCCTGGACAGAAAGAACAGTATTGGTAAGATATGCCTCCCAGCCCTGAGGGGCGGTTATGATTGTCGTGGCGATGCCCTTCTGCTCAACTGAGAAAGTCTTTTTCTCGCCGAGTCTGAAGACGACCTCGTCATCAGCCCCGCTGATTTTGCACAGGAAGCCTCCGACAACCGGAACCTTGTACTGCTCGCCGTTCTTAAGCGTCAGGACAAGCGCCTCGTCGGTGTATTCGACGCCCGCGAAATAGGAGTCTTCCGTACTGCTGCCGGCGACCGCCTTGACTTTCTCTCCGTTTACGTCAAGAACCGGTGCGAAGCTGCCCCCCCCATTATAGCTTACCGTCCAGTAACCGTCCGTGCTCACGCCGAACACCGGGGTAATTCCATTCTGTCCGACGGCGACAATCTTCTCGCCCTCGTCGTCGGTAATATGTACGGGGCCCTTGCCGTCCTGATAGTCAACCATCCAATAGCCCTCCTCGTCGATTGACATAAGCGGAGCCTTTCCCATGCCGACGCTTCCCTGCTGAAGCGTTATGACGTTGCCGTTGGAAAGCGTGAGGATGTAGCTCCCGTCCTTTTCCTCAACATTGTTGATTGCCTGTCCGGATGCAATGGCCTGAAGCGCCTGAATGTTGCCGTTCAAAGCCTCGGAGACCTTTTCCAATGAGGCGACCCTGTTTTCTATACGGTCCACCCTTTCCTGAAGACCGTCGAGGTCGGAGCATGAGAACGCTATCAGAACCGCCGTCAGAGACGCTGCGGCGGCAGTAAATAATCTGCTGTAAGTTTTCATTTATTTTAGTGTTATAACTGTTTTACTTTCACCCAATCAATGTCGAACTGTCCCGGGAATTCCTCCCTTTTGATTACACCGCCGACAAACTGCCCTCCGACAGCCACATTAAGAAGCGTGTTGTAATCCTGCTCCATATAGGTCCAGTTCAGGAGGTAGTACTCCTGCTCCTGCGGCTTGAGCTGCGAATAGAGCGGGTCTTCTACGGAATGAGGGATGTGCTTATAGGTGTGAACAGGGACATCATTGACCAGCCACACAATCTGCTCGTCAGTGACCTCTACTGAGAAGACATTGAACATTCCCGGCTGCATTGCGTCCTGAGCTATGCCCTGATGCCAGTTAGGCACCGTCTCACCCGCCTCGTTTACATATGTCTCCTTCTTCTGATTTTCAGCTGCGGTGTTCAAAGTGTACAAGGTGTGACAGGTGTGGTAAGTCGTGGTGCCGAAGTTCAGCTTCTCGCAGACGTCAATCTCACCATGCATATAGCCGGCATCGGGACACACCCAGATCGCATACCAGATTCCAGTTCCCATCTGCGTGAAACGAGCCCTGCAGTCAAGCCGGAAAGGCGGCTTATAGGTCAGCTTGTTCTTTGTCCAGATGGCTCCCGTCTTGTAGGAATCGCCTTCAACATGGGCATAGAGCTTCAGCAAGCCGTCCTCAATGACCGATTCTTCCGGATCTCCCTTCTGATAGGTATCCCACTCGGAAGTCACCGTGCCGCTCTTGTAGCGCAGCCACCAGCGGTAGTCGATGTCGTCGCCGAGGAAGTCGTCGTAGAGGATAAGACCCTCTTCATACCTGAATCTGAAACTGAACGTCTTGGCCTCGGCGGAATATGTCGAGGCGATGACATTGACCGTATAGTCGCCCGTGACTCCGTCCTGAGGAGCCTCGACGACCAGCTTGTCATTTTCCATCCACAGGTTCCAGCCGTCCGGGACATTGAGGAAGGTCATGTCGCTGATTCCGCTGATTTCGGCAGGAAATTCATTAAGACGGTTACCATACACCCATGCGCCCTCTTTTTCATCGTAATATTCCAGTTTTATGGAGGCTTCCGCCGTCACAGGAACAGAAAATGACTTTCCCGTCACAAGCGAAAAGTCCATGTCGCCCGTTTCCTTGTTGTAGGCGACCCTGTCGAAGAAGCAATATGACGAAGGCACCATAGACTTCCCGTCAACGGCGCTTATCGGGTCCCCGTTCGCGCCGGTCACTCTCTCCCAGGTCTTTCCGGAATCGAGGGAAATCTGCCAGAAGCCATATTTGTCGATGCTCACAATCGGGGACTTTCCGTCCTCGCTCCACGGGCTCGCGGCACCGCCGATTTCGACAAAGGTCTCGCCGCCGTCCGTCGACACCGCCCATTTGCCCATGTCATTGACTCCGACTATGGGCGCAAGACCCTCCATCTCCTTTCCGTAGGTGATGTGGAGCGTTGTTCCGTCCGAGAGTTTAAGGTCATAGCCGACCGGTTTCCCATTTTCAGTCCTCTCGTCATACTTGATTATAAGCAGGTTCTCACGATAGAGAGCGTTAAGGGCGGTGGCGTTGCCGTTGATTTCGCCATATACACCCTCCAGAGCGGCAATACGCCCTTCCAGAGACGAGACCTGCTGTTCCAGCTTGTCGGCCGTGCAGGACCGGAGCACGAACGCGAGAATGACGGGAACAATAAGACAATACTTTTTCATTGTTCTGATGATTATCGGATTAGTGTTTATATTCTGCCGAAGCCTATTCAGGCTTGTCGTATTTTCCGTCGAACACGTCCTTCACGGCCTCAAGGAAGCGGAAGCCCCAATAGCGGTCCGGCAGGAGGTAGCTGCCCTCGACATATTCGTTCCAGGCGTTTATCATGACGAACTTCGGCTGCGTGTCCGCATGATCGTCCGCCCATTCCTTGGCCGTCTGGAGGAAAGACGCGAAGGCTTCCGGAGAATGGTTGTAGCGGGTGACATCCTGCTCGCCCTTGTTCGGGTAGCGCGGTGTGTCGTCCCATCCTATGGAAGCGGTAGGGAAAAGCGGAATCCCGTATTCGTCATACCAGCGCTGCCTGTATTCAATGGCCTGCATTCCGTGGCATATGTAGTCCATGCTCTTCCCTCCCATGTTGTAGGCGGCGGTGGAGTTGATGCCGAACCTCTTTATCTGTGACTTTATCCTCGCCGTCTCTTCCTTTGAGCGCGGCCAGATTCCGTTGCATTTCTGAAGGTGCAGGTCAGGAAAGCCGGCTTCCTTCACCTTCGCACGGAAGTAGTCCATGGCCTTGCCGGCCTCCTCAAGGGAGCCGAAGCTTTCGGTGAAGAAGTCGAAGTCCCACATGCTGAACACAGGGCATCCGTCAATCTTCACATAGTTCGGACGGTGGAAATACTGCGAAATCACCCTATCGACAATCACCTTCCACTGCGGCCAGTCGATGCGCGGGTCGAAAGTGAGGGACTGAGTGTCGGAGTTGATGTGAGGGTTCCAGTAGTTAGTGACCTCATGGTTCGCGTACATGATGTAGAAGTTCATCTTCTCGTTGGAAGGAGCCTTGAGGAAACCGTTGTCGAGAGCCTCTTCGAGGAATGGGTAGTTGTGAAACCAGTACCAATCGTAGACGAAGGTGTTCACACCGTACTTCAGAGCGGTCTTTATCCATTTCTCCACGACAACAGGGTCATCGTCCTGATCTCCCTTCCACAGCGGCTCGCGTGGCTGGTAGTGTCCCGGAAAACGCGGGGTGCCGGCGTTGATTACTTCCCATTCGCCCTGCCCGCCCGGCCAGATTAACTCGTGGGCGAGAGAGTCATCATGACACGAAGGCCAGATGTAGGCACAGACATAGTAGTCAGGAGTCTTGACACCCTTTCCGCAGGAAACGAGTGCAAGTGCGGCTGCAAGAACTGCAGCGATTCTGTGTTTCATTTGCATGTTTGTTATCAGTTATGTTTTGTTATCAATTACATTTTTTGACATTCAAAGGTCAAAAATCACAATTTTTACCTAACTTTAGCCAAGGCTTTCAGAGTTTGCCACCGTTTTCGCACACGGAAATTTGAATTGAAGAAAAACCGATAACCAAACGCGTTTACGATGATTCATTTTCTCTTTGCCTTTAACAAATTTACACATAATTTCACTTAATTGGTACAGATGTCGGGGCTTATCAAATAAGATTTCTGACACAACAGAGGGTCTAAAACATAGGAATATGATTCAGAACACGAACAGACACACGAGCAGGTTTTCGCTGCTTTCATTCGAAACGGTATCGAACGAGAACGAAGACCTCATTTCAACCATAGGCTATCAGGAGGTCGCCCCTCAGCAGGACTATCCCGTGAGGGTGATTCCACAGCGGTACGGATTCAACATGGACAGGGGAAGGCGGTTGGCCGAGTACCAGATAGTCTATATAACCGGAGGTACGGGAGTGTTCGAGGACAGCGATGGCAGCAAGGTGATAACGCCCGGCACTCTCATCCTGCTGCGTCCGGGGTATTGGCACTCATACCATCCGAACAGAGACATCGGATGGACGGAATATTACATCGGATTCAACGGACCCACTTTCCGCTCCGACGTGGAAAGATTCTTCGGCGGCAGGAAGGGACCGGTCGAGCTCGGTCTCTCGGCGACGCTCGTGGACCTCTTCGAGCAGGCGCTCTTCTACGCGGAACGCCAGTGCAGCCAGACCATGCCCATGCTGCAGGCCATCGTGATTCACATGCTGTCGCTGATAAACTATAACCTCGCGACAAAGAACAGGAACGACGACAGGGTTGTCACAGCGATAAACGCGGTGAAGCAGCACATGGCGAACCACCTTTCGGAACAGATTGACATTCAGGCGCTCGCCGCCGGGATGGGGATGAGCTACACATGGCTGCGGCGGATGTTCAAGAAGAACACTGGAATGGCCCCGGCCCAGTACCTGCAGCAGCTGAGGATTCACTCGTCCATGTATTTTCTCCGCAACACCACGCTCCCGGTCAAGAACGTGGCCCTTGACTGCGGGTTCAGCACCCCGGAATATTTCAGCGCCGCCTTTCAGGAGTCCGTGGGCATGAGTCCGGGAGCCTACCGCGCCGCCCACACCGAAAAGGATCACGCTGCGGACTGAGAGAGGCTGCAGGGGAAAATCATAAGTTTGGGATTTTCTGGATTCGTTACCACAAAAAACCGGAATGGATTACCACAAAAAACCGGAATGGATTACCACAAAAAACCGGAATGAATTGTTCTTTCCAGAAAAGATTTCTACATTTGCATATTGTTAATGAATATGGTATGGAATACAAAAAGCGAATGGTAGATACTCTTCTGGCGGACAGTCTCGATGCATTTGGAGCCGTCTTGATTGAAGGTCCCAAATGGTGCGGAAAAACAACCACGGCAGATAAGTTCGCCAAAAGCAAGATATGGCTGGAAGACCCGGACAACAGGGAAAAATACGAAGCGACCGCCCAATCAACGCCATCAATGCTGCTCAAAGGAGATACGCCCAGACTCATTGACGAGTGGCAGGACATTCCTGTCCTGTGGGATGCAGTGCGCACAAGCGTTGACCGAAGCGATGATGTCGGTTTATACATTCTCACCGGTTCTGCGGTTGTGGATAAGTCAAAGATAAAGCATTCGGGAACCGGAAGAATCGAAAAGTTGAAGATGTACCCGATGAGTCTTTATGAATCAGGTGAATCAAATGGGAAAATCTCAATACAGGAATTATTTGACAATAACAATCTGGACATTGACGGGATTTCGTCTGACTGCACAGTTCAGGAACTAATCTTTGCCACCTGCCGCGGCGGATGGCCGGGGACATTCAAGGCAAGAACAGACAATGCAAGGCTCAAAACAGCGGCCAGTTATTTCAAAGCAGTATGTGACGAAGACGTTTCAAGAATAGATGGAGTAAGGCGAAACCCTCTCATTGCAAGACTGATACTCAAGTCTTACGCAAGGAACATCTCTACTTTTGCCAAAAAGTCAAGTATGATTGCCGACGTTGCCGGAGTGACCGAGACTCTTGACGAAAAGACATTCAATGATTATGTTGAAGTGTTTGAAAGACTGTTCGTGCTGGAAGACATTTATGGATGGTGTCCGTCCATCAGAAGCGCCACTGCCATGAGAAGCGGTCCCAAAAGAGAATTTATTGACCCTTCGGTCGCCATTGCCGCGTTGGGGCTATCTCCGGAAAGTTTTCAGATGGACCTGAAAACTTTTGGATTTTTCTTCGAAAACCTCTGCATACGCGACCTTCGCGCATACACACAGCCCCATGACGCTCATCTGTCGTACTATCACGACAGATATGGTCTGGAGGCCGATGCTGTACTTCATTTGGCAGACGGACGTTATGCACTGATAGAATGCAAGCTCGGCAGCCGTGAAATCGAAGAGGGAGCCAACCATCTCTCAGAACTGAAACGTCTGATAACTGAACATAACCGAACTGAAAAACAATGCCCTTTAAGGGAGCCTGATTTGCTCATAGTCCTCACCGGTGGACAAATGGCATATACCAGAAAGGATGGAGTGAAAGTTATTCCCCTCGCCTGCATGAAAGACTGACGACCGCCGAAGCAAGCCGGGTCTCAGAAGCCGTAGTCCCACATATAGACCCCGTCCATGTAGTCTTGGAACTGGATGCTCTTGACTATGGTGCCCTTCCGGGTGAAGACCTGCGGACGAACAGGACGGAACCATTCGGCGTCGACATAGAGCAGCTGGCCGGTGTAGCAGTCGATGGTCGGAAGGAACTTCCACATGCCGCCGAGACGCGGGCCGACAACCCAGATGCGTTCGCCTGGAGAAATGAAGTGGCAACCGCCTCCCGCGTAAGGGATGGTGCTGAGGCTTCCGGAATAGGACCTGCCCTGATTCTCGCCCCATGACCTCGCCTGATACCAGCCAAGCTGCTGGGCATGGGTACTCTTCTCAGCCACCTCTATCGCCTGTTCAATCGTGAACACGGCATCCGGAGCAAAGGACGATGCAGACTCTGGCTTCACAAGCCCGAGAGCGTCCATAAACGCCACGGCCTCTTCCGCCCACGGGGCTATGCTGCCCCGGTCGGCGTAAGAATCCAGCTTGGAGTCATACTCGGTGTAGGAATATACCTTCTGGCTCTCGATGAAGCGCAGGACCCTATAAATTATCGTCGCCACTTCCTGACGGGTTGCAGGAGCCGTGTCTGCCGGAGCGCCTTCCCCGCTGAAATGCCCGTCCAGAAGACCTATCGTAGCGGCCTTGGCTGAAAAATCATCCACGAAGCGCGCACGCACTTTCTTGTTCACCTTTACCTCGCCGCCGATCATTTCCTCAGCAAGGCGTACCGCCAGGGAGCGGAGCTGGAAGTGGTTAATCGTGCCGGTGTAGTCGTCTCCGAGGGCATTGTCGTCCAGCAGGTTGTCGTTGAGCGCGAAGTTCACGACGCTCTGGAACGCAGGGCTCATCTTCGCTTCGGACTTGTACGGAAGGATGAACATTCCGGGCTGCGCGGTTGTCACGAGACGGGCCTCCTCTTCGCGGTCTTCGGTCTGGCGTGCCATCGCCTGGCAGAACTGCGCATAATTGGCCTCTGTTCCGCTGGATTTCCATTCCAGTTTGGTGATGTGCCGCTGGTCATAGCCTTCCGAATGTCCGCACCAGATGCAGCTGTACCACCAGACATGATGCCCGGCCGCGTTCTCCCCGATGTATGCCTGGTCGTCGGCGAGCGGCTGCTCGTAGTAGTGCGCCAATAGTTCGGGCGCTCCTGTAAGCGGTCCCTTGTCTCCGAAAAGGTGCTTGTCATTATGCTCGCACTCTCCGCAAATCTTGCAGGAATAGTAGTAGCGGTTGCCGACCTTGCAGTCGGCATATTTGCAGATTTTGTCAGCCGCAACGACCTTGTCCGTGAATACGTGCTCTGTGCAGAACGGCTTTGTCGCGGCCGCACCCGCCTTCTGTGCGGAATAGACGTCGCCCGTGTACGTCCTTATGGTAAAGAGCAGCTTGTGCATCCAAGTCGGTCTGCTGACGCGGGCCTTAATCGCCGGGGCGGCGGCCTCCGGAATGAACAGCGTGGCGCGTTTCGAGTGGAAGAGCATGCTGTAGTTCGCATAATAGATGCCCGTCTTGTCGTCTCTTCCTCCGCTCATCGCCCCGCATATTCCTAACAGGAACTCAACCGCATCCACCTTGTCGCTGAGCCAGACCTCCTTTATGTTGTACGGACCCATAATGGTGTTGTTAACCTCGCTGGCGACATAGCAGTCCTCCGTATCGACAATCATCCTTGTCACGCGCATACAGTCCTGATGGAGATAGGCGGTGCGTCCCGGCGAACCGGCATAAAACTCCGGTTTGTAGAGGTCGGTGATGACTATCAGGTCAATAGGATTGATGTCCGGGTTCGCTGCGTCGGCCTCCGCCGTCGAATAGGCCTTCAGTGAGGCGCGGTAGGAGTTCTTGTTCAGCTCGTAGTCGGACTTCTGCCGCTGCGCATTCGCCCGTTCCGAACCCGCCCCGCCGTCGCCGACCTTCACCGTGAACTCGGTGTTGATGAAATACGGAACGCTGTTGAGCACCTTGACGTCCATGCCGTTGACCGTGGCCTTTATGCGCGTGCCGTCAATATAGTAGTCTTTCCCCGTGAAGACATAGTCCGTCGTATATTTCCCGTTCGGATTTACCATAAATTTGAGGCGCACCTTGTAGCTGAAGCCGTCACGGAAAAACATATCCCCGTCATCGTTAGTGTTGAAGTCGCCTATCCAGTCGAGGTCATACACGGCAATCTCCCCGCTCGGGGCAAGGTCGCCGTATTCGGTCTTGGCCGAGGTGAACTGAAACTCACGGGCGTCAAAGAGCGACTCTCCGGGCTTAGGAATCGGGAGGGTGAAATCAACGGACTTTATCACCGGCTTGTTCTGAGCCGACGCATCCGCAGCCGCCGACAGCATCATTGCCGCCGAAAGTATCAGGAATATTGTTTTTCTGTTCATATATTATATTGTTTATCGGACTATCTGATACACATCATCATCAATACAAAGGAAGCGGTCACAATTTGAGACCAGTGCATCCTTATCTTGATGTTCTATGTTATTTGCCATATTCTGTCCTTATCTTTTGTTTAACCAGCTTGGGATGCCCCAAAAGCCACTTAAGGCACGAATACGAAACCGGCAGGATAGATATATTGATTGTTCTCGTATTTCACCTGAAGCAGCGGACAATCCATGAACTCTGTGTATGTCTCCGTAAGGAAATCATCCTTCAGCTTGGAACTGAGTATCACTTTTTTCAGAGCCTTGCATCCGGTGAAACAGAAGCCCTCGAACTCCGTGACATTGCGAAGGTCAAGTTCCGTCACCCCGCAGTTGCCGAACGCGCTCATGCCTATTTTGGTGACGGTCGCCGGAACATCAATTTTCGCAAGTTTCCGGCACCCCTCAAATGTGCCGGAAGGAATTTCCTTGATGTTCTCGGGAAGCACGACCTCCGTCAGATTGGAACAGCCGCTGAACATATCGTAGCTGATCATATCGACCCGGCGCGGGCAGACTACGCTCTTCAGGCTCGTGCAGTTCCGGAAACTGCCGCTGAACTCTTCCATATAGTCACCTTCAAACGTGACTTTCGCAAGTTTAGTGCAGTCCTGGAAAACGGAACCCTGAAGTTTCTTCACGGAAGCCGGAATGACAATTTCCGTTATGGGGGTGCCTCGGAACACGGCGTTGGAAATCTCTGTCAATGTATTCGGAAGCTTCACGGATTTTATCGTCGTGCCGTTAAAAAGTCCTCCGCGCATGCTCTGCACCGGGAATTCCCGACCATTGTAATATATGTAGTCCGGAATTACCATGTCCTTGCCCGCGACCGCCGTGGCAGCGACCTCGGAGGCAAAGGCCCAGCAGCTCCTGCC
>DJRM01000126.1:0-2867 GCA_002440085.1 Bacteroidales bacterium UBA6360 | reverse complement strand
ACAGAGGTGGTGATGCCCTTTTTGTCCGGCTGCGGATCCCAGACGGTCAGATTTTCGTTAATCGCGTTCTCGTAGCCCCCGTGCGCGGCGAAATATGCCCTCGTCTCCTCAGTGATGACATTGCCTTTCAAATTAAAGAGAGGTGCAATCGAGGAGCGGATGGTTCTCTTGTAAAGTTCCCCGCCAAGCAGAGCGGCAAGTTTGTTTTCAATGCCGGCGATGACCCACTGCGGGTCGCCGCTGTCGTACTCTTCAAGCAGTTCATTATAGTGCTCCACCATCGCGTTCAATTCTCCGGCACGGGCGAAGACCTCGCCTCTGATGTTGTCGTAGCGATGGTCGGCCGGCGTGAGCGGCTCTATGTAGCCGTCCTCCTCGCACTGAAGAAGCAGGAGATATTCTTCGACGGCGCTCTGGTTGTCAAGGTTATATATATACGGCATCTTATCGACCCAATCGACCTGTTTCGCCGCGGCCGTCGGAGGCAGAACCGGCTTTATGGACTGTACTCCCCATGAAGCATCGACAGGGTAGCCGAGCGGGGCGAAGAGAGCGGTGTGTTCCTTAGGAAGCCTTACGCCCGGAGTCGTCGAATCTCCGTCATCCTTGCCTGCATCGGGGCCGAGCATCGCCTCATACTGCTGCTCCAGCTGCCTGTCACGGGCGGATTTCACGGCTGTGGATTTCGAAGTCTGCTTCTCCGTCCGTTTTTTTTCGGCAGTATTCCCGGCGCTTTTCACGGCAGCATTCCCGGCGTTTTTCCCAGCAGTCTTGTCAGCACTTTCCCCCGCATTATTCCCGGCGCTTCTTTCGGACGGCTTCTCCGTTTTCTTCACGGACTGTTTTCCCGTCATGCTGTCAAAAGCCTTGTCGACCTGCTTCTCCACCTGTTTGGTGGCCTCCTCGACAACTTTCTGTTCCACTTTCTGCTCGACCTGCTTGCCGAGCCGCTTCCCGAGCTGCTTCAGACCGTCCTTGAAAGACTGCCCCGAAGCACATGGAGCACACAGCATCAAAGCCGCCGCCCCAATGGTAAGAAATCTACATATTTTCATAGTATCCGGATTTTTTCAATTCATCAATCGTCAAGAAATATTCAAACATCTAATAAAAACTGCTGTCAAAACTATTCATTTTTTTTCACAACGCAAAGGACACACGTGCAGTCCGCTTGTTTTTGTGAATAAATTTTCTAAATTTGCAACACTTGTCGCCCTTATTGCAACAAGAAAAAGAAGAATAACACACTAATAACACTTCAAAGATGAAAACTTATTCCACAAAAGACATCCGCAATGTGGTCTTGATCGGCAGCACCCGGTCCGGTAAGACCACGTTATCTGAAGCCATGCTCTACGAGGGCAAGGTCATCGACAGACGTGGCTCGGTTGAAGCGAAGAACACGGTTTCCGACAACTCGGAGATCGAACAGCTCAACCAGAGGTCAATCTACGCGACTCCGCTCTACGCAGAGTTCATGGACACTAAGTTCAACATCATCGACGCCCCAGGGGCGGACGATTTCGTCGGTGGGGCTGTTTCAGCATTCAGGGTGTGCGACACGGCCATTCTCATCACTAATGCCCAGCAGGGAGTGGAGGTCGGAACGGAGATTTTCGCACGCTATGCGGACAAGTACAACATGCCGGTAATCCTCGGCGTCAACCAGCTTGACGGGGAGAAGGCAAATTGGGAGAACACGCTCGACGGGCTCAAGGAGGCATTCGGGCAGAAGCCTGTCATCGTGCAGTTCCCGGTGAACGTGGGCCCGGCATTTGACGGCTTCGTGGACGTGCTGAAGATGAAGTACTATCATTTTAAGGATGAGAACGGAACTCGCGAGGATCTTGAGATTCCGGCTGAACTCATGGAGCAGGCCGAGGAACTCAGGGGACAGCTCATAGAAAGGGCCGCGGAGTTCGACGACGGGCTCATGGAAAAATATTTCGACACGGGCGCGCTGACGGAAGACGAGATTCGCAAGGGACTCGGCATCGGAATACGCCAGCTGGCAATTATGCCTATCTTCTGTCTCTCGGCGAAGAAGGACATCGGCGTGAAGAGACTCATGGAGTTCACCATCAAGGTGGCCGCCGCCCCATCGGAGCATATCGAGCACACAAAGGACGGAAAGGAAGTCGAGTGCAAGGCGGACGCGCCTACGTCACTCTTTATATATAAGACTGCCGTGGAGCAGCATCTCGGAGAGGTCGCGTACTTCAAGGTGATGAGCGGAAAGCTCACCGAGGGGCAGGACCTCGAGAACCCGGAGAACGGGGAGAAGGAGAGGATTACGGCGATATATGCAGTCGCGGGGAAGAAGAAGGAAAAGGTCAGCGAGATGGTGGCCGGAGACCTCGGATGTACTGTGAAGCTGCGTGCCGCCAAGACCAACGCCACTCTCGCGCAGATTGGCTCTGAAATAGTCTATGAACACATAAAGTTCCCTAAGTCACGCTTCCGCACCGCCATCAAACCGGTTGAGCAGAAGGACGACGAGAAGATGAACGAGGCTCTGAACAAGATTTCGGCCGAGGATCCGACAATCATCGTCGAGTACTCGAAGGAAATGAAGCAGACCATACTCAAGGGTCAGGGCGAGCAGCACATCAACATCGTGCGCTGGAGACTCCGCAATGAGAACAAGATTGAAATCGAGATGTTCGCGCCGAGGATTTCCTACCGGGAGACCATCACGAAGGTGGCAGCCGCAAACTACCGCCACAAGAAGCAGTCCGGCGGCGCCGGCCAGTTCGGAGAGGTTCACATGCTCATCTGCCCTATCGTGGAGGGTCAGGATATGACCAACAAGTTCAAAGTCGACGGGCGCGACATGGTGCTGAATGTCAAGGGCAAGGAGGAGTTCG
>DJRM01000008.1:2129-9277 GCA_002440085.1 Bacteroidales bacterium UBA6360 | reverse complement strand
ATTTTTTGAAGGTTTCATAAATTCACACTTCTTTGAAAACTTGGAGACGTGGATGAAGAAGAAGATGGAGTGCAAGGCACTCGTTGAAGATAAAACCGCAGCAACCTTATGGTTGTGAGGATTTTATCAAGACGAGTAACGCAGCAATCCGCTTATTCTTCGCCACGTCAGAAGAATATCTGGTGGCGGAACGTCTCGGTCTCAAGAAACTCTCCTGTCAGCAGACAATCTTGTTCGGTGTCCCCGGATGGCCTCGCAGCCAACGGCAGCGGCTCCTGGAGTTCAATTGCCATTATGTCTCCGATGCGGAGTGAGACAACTCCTGACACCTCTGCAATGGCGTTTTCGACCATTTCGCGGCTTCCTTCAACAGTGCGGAAGATGGCGCTCCCGTTCTTGCGCAGCACAAATTCGTTCTCGTCGTTGTCGAGCACGAGCGGATTGTAGAGCGGGAAGGGGAGAATTGAGCTATGGTCGAGACATGCGGACCATGTCAGCCCGTCCTCTGCCGTCGGGATTCCATCGCCGGCCCCCGCTTCAAGCGCATTCTCATCGACGGCTACACCGGGACGGATGCCTCCGTAGAGCAGAACACCGAAGTTGAATCCGTCATAGTAGCGGTCCGCGAACTTGTAGCCTACGCACTTGCCGGCTTTGCTTATCCTTGCGAAGAGCACCGGCGTGTACTTGTAGACTTCTACTGCCGGGATTGCATAAATGTCCTTGTTTTCGCGTTCCCAAGTCGTGTCTGGCCTGCATGTGCAGAGCCCCTCCATCGGTTTGACTATGATATTCATGGCACTAAAATAATTTCCCCGAACCGAATTTCTCCTGCAGCGCCGCCGCTGCCGATGCCGTCTCGCTTTCGCTGAGCGGTTTCTTGAAAGCCTCACGCCTCTCGGTCTCGAACTGATCCTTAAGCTTCGCGAACTGATGCTTGGTGTCGAGCATGAAGTCACCGCGGTCAATCCAGCTGAAATAGGACGGGTCGTTCTCGTAGACCCATTTCGCAGGCTTTCCCTTATATTTCCCGAAATTCACTTCCACAACTCCCTTGTCATTGAGTATCAGCCTTCCGGCGAAGTCCACATATCTTGTCTTCACGAATCCGGCGAGGGCATTCAGATCGTTCTTCAGCGCAGGGAAGCCCTTGTCAGGGTCGACGGTGGAATATTTGTCAAGCTGCGCCTCAACCACCTCGACCGTCGCGAGCACGTCCGCCTCCGCCGCATGGGCGTTCTCAAAGTCACATCCGCAGTAGAATCTGTGTGCGGCCTTGAGGTTGCGCGGCTCGTAGGCAAAGTAGATGAGCTGCGCGTCAATCATTTTCTTCGAATGAAGGTCGAGGTCAAAGGACTTGTGCCTGTAGCAGCGTGTCCTTTCGATTTCTTCGGCGAGCATCGGCAGGTCGAACTTCTGTGAGTTGTAGCCTCCGAGCTCAGAGTCTTTCAGCCATTCAACGACCTCATCCACTATTTCCCAGAACTTCGGCTCGTCCTTTAGTTCCTCGTTCGTGATTCCGTGCACCGCCATCGCGCTCGGGTCAATCGGCCTCTGGCAGTTGTTTACATAGTCCCACGGGCAAACCCGCCATGTCTTCACTCTTCTCTCCCCGTCGGGGAAAACCTTCACGAAACAGAGTTCTATTATCGAATCCGTCGGTATATTCAGTCCGGTGCTCTCGATGTCAAAGAAAACCACCGGCTTCTCCAAATTTAATTTCATATAATTAAACGCTTAGTCACGTGATTTCATAAAATGGTCAGATGCAAGGCGGACGAGAAAATCAAACCGGAGCAACCTTATGGTTGTGAGGATTTGATTTATCGAAGTCCAACGAAGCAGATGGCCGTTTTATGGAATTACGATATCATTATAGGCATTATGATTCCGCACAGCTTCTCGCGCTCCGGCTCGTTCTCGCCCGGCTGGATGAGCGCCGCGCGCTTGTCATCGAGGAACCTCATCTCGATCTCTCCACAATTGAGGTTCGAGAGTATCTCGATCATGAACGGAGACTTGAACCCGATGGTGAGAGGCGCCCCCTCGTAGTCGCAGGCAATCTTCTCGTGAGCGGCGATCGAGAATCCTAGATCCTGTGCCGACACTTCGACAGCCCCTTCCGAGAGGTCGAATTTCACGTGGTTGGATGCCCTGTTCGCGCAGACGGACACGCGCCGTATGGTGTTGAGGAACTGCACCCTGTCAATCTTGAGCACATTGGAGTTGTTCTGCGGGATGACCTCGCGGTATTTCGGATATTTTCCGACGATGAGGCGGCAGATTACTATGGTCTGTCCGAACTTGAACTCGGCATTCTTTGCGTCGAATGAGATTTCAACATCATCTATGTCTTTGCCTATGATGGTCTTGAGGATGGCCGCCGGCTTCTTGTGGAGTATGAACGAGGCCTTCTCCGATGCCTTGACGTCCTTTGCAGTGTAGCAGATGAGCTTGTGGGCGTCGGATGCGACGAGCGTAGTGGATTCTGTGTCAATGTCGAAGAATATTCCGTTCATCGCAGGGCGGATTTCGTCGTCAGCTGTGGCGTAAATCGTGCTTGTGATGCCTTCCACGAGCGACTGGGCAGGGAATGTGAGCTTCACGGCAGTCTCGTCCGTGCCGCTAATCTGCGGGTAGTCGTCGGCAGGTCGGTAGGGGAGGGTGGATGCCCCGCTTGCCCAGCTGCACTCGAATGCGCTGTCTCCTACAGTCTTGAGCGTCAGCGGCTGGTCCGGAAGTTCCTTGAGCAGATCCATGATGTGCTTTGCCGGCACTGTCATCCTTCCTGTCTCGACGATGCTTTCCGGTTCAACTTCCGTTCTCAGAGTGAGTTCCGAGTCGGATGCCGTAATCCGCAGGCCTTTGGGACCGAGTTCAAAGAGAAAGTCTTCAAGGATTGGGAGCGCCGATTTCGCCGGTATTGCCTTTGAAACGGCCATGACTGCCTTCTGAAGGTCAGAACTTGATATGATGAAATTCATGTCGTTAAAAATTTATTTGTCGTATTTTTCACACGGCCATCAGCGCTGCCTCTGTGGTAGAGGGGCGGTGGGCACATATAACTGACAAATATAACCAAAAAACTTCATAAACGCCCATTTTAACTGACAAAATGAAAGAAAATGGCCAAAAGAAACTCCACTTTGTACGATTATTGTAGAGTGTGGTGATATGTACGGCGCTTCGGCGCAAAGCCTCGTCGTGCCGTGATGTGGGGAAATAAAAATATAACAAATATGAAAAAAGGAATATTATATGCCGTGATTTCGGCCCTGTGCGGAGCCTTGGCGGCCGTTATCGTTGTAAAATGTGTCGGAGACTCAGATGAACCGGCACCGCAGCCGACTGTCACGGAGTCGGGCGTCAAGTTCAGGACGGTGGATCTTTCCAACGACAACTGGCCGGACTTTACGTTCGCGGCCGAGACTTGCGTCGATGCCGTGGTATATGTACGTGTCACAGCGACTCAGCAGGTTGTCAGCAACGCCGGCCCGCTTTTCCGCTTTTTCTTCGGATATGAGGGCATCCCTCATTCACGCGAGGTTCAGGGCAGCGGTTCGGGAGTCATCATCCGTGAGGACGGCTACATTGTGACGAACAACCACGTGATTGCCGGTGCCAAATCGATTGAGGTCACTCTGAACAACAACCACACCTACCCGGCCACACTCATCGGAACAGATCCGGCGACGGACGTGGCTCTCATCAAGATTGAGGAACACGGCCTTCCGGTCGTCCCTCTTGCGGATTCGGACAAGCTTCGTCTCGGCGAGTGGGTGATTGCGATAGGAAGCCCGTATGATCTCCGCTCGACCATCACTGCCGGAATCGTCAGTGCCAAGGGACGCACGATGCCGAATTACTCCGGAGAGTTCAAGATTGAGTCATTCATCCAGACAGACGCGGCCGTGAATCCCGGAAACAGTGGTGGAGCGCTCGTGAACAAGGAGGGACAGCTTGTCGGAGTCAACACGGCAATCATTTCACAGACAGGTTCATACGCCGGATATTCATTCGCCGTTCCTTCCAACATCGTGAAGCGTATCACTGATGACCTGATGAACTACGGCACGGTTCATCGTGCGATGCTCGGAATCTCTATGGCTCCTGTGAATGAAGAAATTGCAAGAGAACTGAAACTTTCGTCGGTAAACGGCGTATATATAGCAGATGTGGTGAAAGGCAGTGCCGCAGAGAATGCCGGCCTGAAGGCAGGCGACGTCCTCGTTGAAATCGGCAATGTGAAGATTACGGGCTCCGCTTCGGTTCAGGAAGCCGTGAACAGTTTCCATCCGGGCGAGAAGACTGCCGTCAAGGTCATCCGTGACGGCTCGGAACTGTCTTTCGATGTGGTGTTTAAATAATCGTAACAGATGAGACAGTTAAAGATTACAAAATCAATTACTAACCGTGAGTCGGCCTCGCTCGACAAGTACCTCCAGGAGATCGGTAAGGAAGATTTGATTACAGTCGAGGAGGAGGTTGAACTTGCGCAGCGAATCAGAAAAGGCGACCAGGCAGCCCTTGAAAAACTAACCCGCGCGAACTTGAGGTTCGTCGTGTCAGTCGCAAAGCAATATCAGAATCAGGGACTTAGTCTCCCGGACCTTATCAACGAGGGAAACCTTGGACTCATCAAGGCCGCCGAGAAATTCGACGAGACCAGGGGCTTCAAGTTCATCTCATACGCAGTGTGGTGGATCCGTCAGTCAATTCTCCAGGCTCTTGCCGAGCAGTCGAGAATCGTGCGCCTTCCGCTCAATCAGGTGGGTTCGCTGAACAAGATCAACAAGGCTCTCCAGAAGTTCGAGCAGGAGAACGAGCGTCAGCCGTCGAATGAGGAACTCGCCGAGATGATAGACGTACCGAAGGACAAGATTGCCGACACCATGCGTGTTTCCGGCCGTCATGTCTCTGTCGATGCGCCTTTCGTAGAGGGCGAGGACAACAGCCTTCTTGACGTGCTCATCAATCCGGATTCGCCTAACGCGGACAGGGGACTGGTGAACGAGTCGCTCAACAAGGAAATCGAGCGCGCCCTTTCTACGCTTGCACCGCGCGAGCGCGAAATCATCAAGTCCTTCTTCGGCATCGGCTGTCAGGAGATGACCCTTGAGGAAATCGGAGAGCGCTTCGGTCTCACGCGAGAACGTGTGCGTCAGATTAAGGAAAAGGCCATACGCAAGCTCAAGAACAACTCCAGAAGCAAGTTGCTGAAGGGCTATCTTGGATAGGCTTCCAAAGAATTTTCTCACTTCGTTTGACTGGGCGGCCGGCGTGCCGTGCCTTCAGATGAGGTGAGTTTGTTTTGTAATAATAAATCTTATATAATGATATTGACACCGGAAAAGCTTATCGCCGGCAGTGCGGCCGAGGCTGTAAGACAGCTGTGGGGAGCGGAAGTTGAGGCTTCGCTCCTTCAGGTACAGATTACAAGGAAAGAGTTTGAGGGGGACTACACGCTGGTAGTGTTTCCGCTTCTGAAAATTTCGCACCTCGCTCCGGAGGCGACCGGCAATGCGATAGGGCAGTGGATGACAGAAAATGTTCCGGAAGTGGGCGGCTACAACACCGTCAAGGGCTTTCTCAATGTCTCTCTGTCAAACGTTTATTGGAACGAAGTGTTTGCGGAGGCGTTCAGGACTGCGGATTTCGGTCAGCTTCCTGCTACAGGCAAGACCATTATGGTCGAGTTCTCTTCCCCGAACACCAACAAACCGCTTCACCTCGGCCATGTCCGCAACAATCTTCTCGGCTGGTCTGTTTCCCGCCTTCTGGAGGCCAACGGACATAAGGTGCTGAAGGTCAATCTCGTGAATGACCGCGGAATCCACATCTGCAAGTCCATGCTCGCATGGCTCAAGACCGCGAACGGCGAGACTCCGGAGACTTCCGGAAAGAAGGGCGACCACCTCGTCGGCGACTGCTATGTGGCCTTCAACGACATCTACAAGAAGGAGGTCGAGGAACTTGTAGCCGGAGGCATGTCAAAGGAAGAGGCCGAGAAGAATGCTCCGAGCCTTAAGGAGGCGCAGGAGATGCTGCTCAAGTGGGAGCAGGGCGATCCTGAGGTGCGTGCCCTGTGGGAGAAGATGAACTCTTGGGTATATCAGGGCTTCGACAAAACCTATTCGGATTTGGGAATATCCTTTGACAGAATATATTACGAGTCACAGACATATCTGCTTGGCAAGGCATTGGTGCAGAAGGGCTTGGATATGGGCGTGTTCGAACGGCATGATGACGGTTCCGTATGGTGTGACCTCACAGCCGACGGACTTGATCAGAAGCTTCTTCTTCGCAGCGACGGCACGTCCGTCTATATGACTCAGGATCTCGGCACTGCCGAGCGCCGTTTTGAGGAGTATAATCTTGATGAGTTGATTTATGTCGTCGGCAACGAGCAGAACTACCATTTCCAGGTTCTGAAGCTCATACTCAAGAAACTCGGCTTCGACTGGTCCGACAGCATCTATCATCTTTCTTACGGTATGGTGGAGCTCCCGGAGGGCAAGATGAAGTCCCGCGAGGGAACTGTCGTGGACGCCGACGACCTTCTTGAGAAGATGTACAACACCGCCAAGGAGACCTCTCTGGAACTCGGCAAACTGGACGACATGACGCCGCAGGAGCAGGACGAACTCTTCCGTATGCTTTCCCTCGGTGCCCTCAAGTACTTCATAATCAAGGTGGATCCGCGCAAGACCATGCTCTTTGACCCCAAGGAGAGCATCGACTTCAACGGGAATACAGGTCCGTTCATCCAGTATACCCACGCGAGAATCAAGTCCATTCTCCGCAAGGCCAAGGCTCAGGGAATCAATTGGGACATCGACCGGGAAGCACTCGGCGGCGCGGTGGAACTTTCTCCGAAGGAATTCAGGATCATCAAGATTCTCAACAACTTCCCGAACAAGATAGCAGAAGCCGGCGAGGCTCATTCTCCGGCAATCGTGGCGAACTACGCCTACGAGCTGGCCAAGGAGTTCAACCAGTACTATCACGACACGCCGATTCTGCGCGAGGAGAACAAGGCCGTCCTCGCCTTCCGCCTCCAGCTCATCGAACTGATAGCGAGGGTTCTCGTCAAGGCGATGGATATCCTCGGCATCAGGCTTCCTGAGAGAATGTAGTCGGAAAAAACC
>DJRM01000008.1:0-1980 GCA_002440085.1 Bacteroidales bacterium UBA6360 | reverse complement strand
GGGGGACCGAAAGTTTGAAAAACTTTTGGTGGTTCCTTTTGAAATCAATGTCCTCTTCGTCAGTTACTTGAGGTAATCATTAAAATATTCAGTGACCTTATCCATCAGATGGATGCGGTTGCGCCCGAAGACATTGTGCTTGGCCGTAGGGTAGGGAAAGTAATCCACGGGGATTTCAAGGTCGATGCACTTCTGGATGAAGCTGAGACTGTGCTCCCACACTACCGTGTCGTCAATGGCACCCTGGCAGATTAGCAGCTTGCCCTTGAGTTGCACAGCCTTGCCGATCAGGCTCGTGCTCTCGTAACCCTCCGCATTCTCGGCCGGGTTGTCCATATACCTTTCGCCGTACATCACTTCATACCATTTCCAGTCAATCACCGGACCGCCTGCAACTCCGACCTTGAAAACATCGGGGTAGGTCGTCATAAGCGATATGGTCATGAAGCCGCCGTAGCTCCATCCGTGCACTCCGATTCTGTCCGCATCGACATATGGAAGGCTCTTCAGCATATTGATTCCCTCCATCTGGTCGGCCATCTCCGCCTTTCCGCACTGTCTCCAGATTGCCTTCTCGAACTCCGCTCCACGGTAGAGCGTGCCCCGGTTGTCCTGAACATAGACGAGGTAGCCGCGCTGGGCCATGAGCATCTCCCAGTAGCGGAGCTGCCCTAACCATGAATTGTTGACGAGCTGCGAGTGCGGCCCACCATAGACGTAGAGAATGACGGGATATTTCTTCGTCGGGTCGAAATCCTTCGGCTTGACGAGGCGGTAGTAATTGTCAAACTTGCCGTCCGCGCTCTTCACCGTTCCGAGGTCTATCTCGCAGAATCCGAAGTCTTCGCAATGGTCTTCAGCACGGAAAATCTGTTCCTTACGGACATTGAGGATACCGTTTTTACCGGCCTTTCCCGCAGTTGAGCATTTCTGAACCGTATATGGAACATTGAGGCTGCTGTACATCTCGTAGAACGCGCTGCAGTCCGGCTCCATCTTCAGAATCTCATGCCAGCCAGGCTCCTCGGTCAGCCTCTGTGAACTGAACTCGGCCGGGACGCTGAACTTCCCTTTGCCGTTTCTGCGAAGCGGCGTTCTGAAAACGTGCTTTTCGATTGGGCTTACTTCGTATGAATAATAATATACCCATTTCCCGTCGTTCGTTATATATTCGACGTCGGCATCAGTCCTCGTGAGGCGCTCCGCATTCCCGTCAAGGTCGCAGAGGTAGAGGTTGCGGAAGCCGTCGCGGTTGTCCGTGCGGTAGATGAACTGAGTCGCGGAGTGACCGTCTGTAGCCTTTGCGTCCTTCACGAACCGGACAGGGTCGCTCGGTTCGACGTATCTGTCATTCTTTTCAGTGAGTATCGTCCCGAGGCACTTCCCTGTGGCCGCATCGTAGCGGTTCAGGTGCATTTCCTTCTGATTCCGGGCAAGCACTTGTATCAGAATGTCCTTTGAATCCGGAGTCCAGCTGATGTTGGTGAGGTAGCGTTCCTCCGTGAAGTCAGTGACGTTCATGTAGACTATCCTGCCGTCCCGAAGGTCGTAGACTCCGAGAGTTATGTGCTCCGAATCCATTCCGGCCATCGGATACTTTATTGTCCTGAGAGTCCCTGTGCGTGTCGTGATGTCAAGCAGAGGAAAGTCCGTCACGCGCGTCTCGTCCTTGCGGTAGAATGCCAGTTTGAGACTGTCGGGAGACCAGAAAAGCCCTCCGTCAATCCCGAACTCGTTGCGGCTCACGGTCTCGCCATAGACTATTCCCGGCTCCTCCGCCTTCACGATGACCTTCCCGTCAACCATAATCTGCGACAGCCCGTCAATTCGCTCGCTCACGGCCCTTTCCGCTCTGCTCCGCGTCAGCATCCACTCGAACTTAGGGAACTTCACCCGCAGTCCCTTTCCGAGCACAGCCTCTTCCATTGTAAGCGGCCTCCCGGCAGACGACGCCTCCCGCACAGCAAACACTCCCGGCTG
>DJRM01000106.1 GCA_002440085.1 Bacteroidales bacterium UBA6360 | reverse complement strand
AATTCCCCAGTGCGCCTTGCATCCCATCCTTTTGTGCATCCCCTCGGTCTCAGCTTGTTGTTAGACTTATTCTGAATCTGATATGATGAGTAGAAGGCTTATAAGGAGTGTTATGCTGCTGGCGGGATTCGTCTGCAGCATTTCTTCGCTTTTTGCAGGGAATATAGACTGGACGGTGTCGGCTGCCGAAACGGATGAATCCGGAGTTTGGGAACTGACTTATACGGGGCTTATGGGGGAGGGGATTCACAGCTATCCTCTTTCCGACCCGGATTCCGCTCCTGAGATCGAGTATACGCTCACGGACAACTGTGAACTTGTCGGCGGACTTGCGGACAAGAGTACGGTCACTGTGCATGGCGGGCATCGTCTTGTGTACGGTAAACTGGTGCTTGTGCAGAAAATACGGGTTTCAGACACCTCAAAGCCGGCAGCGGTGAAGGGAACGTTCAGGACAATGTGCTGCGAGGAAACATCTTGTTATCCTCCTGAATATCAAAATTTTGATGTTTTGCTGAACGAGAATCTTCCGGAAAAGGGAGCCGAAGAGAAGACCGCGGTGGGGGCTTCTACTGATGAATCTGAGCCGACGGCCGGAGTGGATGCTGTGCCCGAAGCAGCAGGGACGGTCGCGGGTGGGACAGAGCCGGCCCCGTTCGACTGGGGACTTGTGCTTCAGGCAATTCTCTGGGGCTTCGCGATGCTGCTGACTCCATGCGTTTTTCCTATGATTCCGATGACGGTGTCGTTTTTCCTCAAAAATTCGGGAAATGCGCATAGAGGACGTTTTTACGCGTTCATGTACGGAGTTTTCATCGTGCTGCTCTACACTGTTCCGATTTCACTCATTATCCTCATCACATGGATAGCCGGCGGCGATACAGTGACGGCGGACATTTTCAACTGGCTTGCAACGCACTGGCTGCCTAACATTCTGTTCTTCGTTGTTTTCATGACGTTTGCGGCTTCGTTTTTCGGAGCTTTCGAAATAACACTCCCGTCATCATGGGTCAATAAGGCAGACGGAAAGTCCGACAAGAAAGGTCTCATAGGCGTGTTCTTCATGGCGCTTACGCTCGTGCTTGTGTCCTTCTCCTGCACCGGACCGATTGTCGGCACGGTGCTGATACAGTCGACAAAGGGACAGTTCTGGATGCCGATAGTGACTATGCTTGCGTTCTCCGTGGCATTCGCGCTTCCGTTTACGGTGTTCGCGCTCTTCCCGTCGCTGCTGACGAAACTCAGAAGCGGCAGCTGGCTCGGCAGTGTCAAGGTTGTGCTCGGATTCGTCGAGGTGGCGCTCGGATTCAAGTTCCTGAGCGTTGCCGACCAGACTTACCATTGGGGGCTGCTTGACAGGGAGGTGTATCTCGCGATTTGGATTGTGACCTTCTCTCTGCTTGGTCTTTACCTGCTCGGAAAAATTCGTTTTGCGCACGATGAGAAGGTTGAGCATCTGTCCGTGACAAGACTTGCGCTCGCCATTGCGGACTTCGCTTTCGTCGTCTATATGATTCCGGGAATGTTCGGAGCTCCTCTGAAAGCTCTCTCCGGCTATCTTCCGCCGCTCAGCACGCAGGACTTCGTGCTCGGCGCTGCCAGTACGGCGACCCCAAGCACTCATGGCAATGGTCATGCAGTTTCCTTGTATGGAGAAAAATACGGCCTTCATCTGCCCCTCGGACTTGACGGCTATTTCACTCTTGAAGAGGGACTTGCGGCAGCCAAGTCTACCGGTAAACCGGTGTTTGTGGATGTGACCGGGCACGGATGCGTCAATTGTCGCGAGATGGAGGCTCGCGTCTGGAGCGATTCCCGTGTGCTTGAACTTCTCTCTCAGAAATTTGTTGTCGTCGCGCTGTATGTCGACGACAAGACAAAACTCGATGAGGCGGATTGGGTTTACACCGCGAATGGTGACGTCTACAAGGAAATCGGACGTGCCAATGCCTATATTGCCAGAACCCGTTTCGATGTCAACTCACAGCCGAACTACATCCTGCTTGACAGCAACGGCCGTCAACTCGCTCCGCCGCGCGGTTACAGCCTTGACGTTCAGGGATTCATTGATTTTCTGAACATTGCTCTCTGAGCCCTTTTCGGTATTCTTCGAGCTGCTTGCGGAACCTTGCTTTCCGCTCTGCCTCCTTCTTCCGTTTCCGTGCAAGATAGTCCTCGTAGCGGTTCTCAAGATAGTTGTCAGCCATTGCCCTGTGCACTGAATCAGGAATGCTAAAGTTCCTCGAACTTCACGTCGGAATTGTATTTGCCCTCGCCCCCTTCAGTCTGAGGTGCATTCTTCTTTATATAGTCAAGAACATCCTCAAGACCCTCCACGAACTTGTCGAAGTCTTCCTTGTAGAGGAAAATCTTGTGCTTGTCATATACATAGCTTCCGTCGCTCTCAATCTTTCTCTTGCTTTCCGTGATTGTCAGATAATAGTCATTTCCCTTGGTCGCCTTCACGTCAAAGAAATAGGTTCTCTTTCCGGCCTTCACCGGTTTTGAATACACGTCCTCGCCGTTGCGTTCACGGGCGTATGCTCCATCATAATCCTCGCTGTACATCTTATGCGTTTTTTATTGGTAAA
Source organism: Bacteroidales bacterium UBA6360 (assembly GCA_002440085.1). Lineage (GTDB taxonomy): Bacteria > Bacteroidota > Bacteroidia > Bacteroidales > UBA932 > Cryptobacteroides. The sequence goes on along the minus strand of DJRM01000106.1, from coordinate 1,415 downwards.
TCTTCGCAAATATAGTTTTTTTTATCAAATCGTGTGTATCTTTGCACAAGAAAACTGAATATATAGACTGAACATTTTTTTTATAGACTGAACATTTTTTTTGAAGAAGATATGTTGAATCGCAGAATACTACGGATAAAGGCATTCAAGGTCGCATACTCGGCGGCTCTCGACGGGAACTTCTCGACGCGCGATGCGGAGGCGGAACTTAACGACTCGTGCGAGGCTGCTCGTGACTTGTTCGTGTATATGTCCGGAATCGTTGTCCCGCTTACCCGCACGGCCCGCGAGAGGATAGAGTCACTCCGTTCCAAGTTCAATCCGACGGAAGAGGAGCGCAACCCGAACATGAAGTTCTGCGACAACCGTCTGGCACAGCTGCTTGCGGACGACGAGGATCTGAACAAGGCAATGAAGCAGCGGAAGTTCTCCTGGGAGCAGTACGACATCCTTCTCAAGAAGATTCTGGACTCAGTTTATTCGAAGAAATACTTCAAGGACTACATGACTTCGGGAAAGTCGTCGCTCGATGAGGACTGCAAGCTCTTCGTGCGCATCTTTGAGGAGGAACTGGTTGATGTCCCGGAACTTGAGCATATTCTTGAGGACATGTCGCTCTATTGGAACGATGATCTGGCATACGCTTTGACATGGTGTTGCCGCTCGTTTGAGGACATTGCCAAGGGCGGGCGCTGGACGCTTCCTTATCTCTATCAGAGCCAGATGAAGGGTACCGCTTCAGGAGTTGAGGACGACAGGGCTTTCGTCAGGAAGCTTCTGAACCTCACGTTAGTGAATTATGAAAAGTATTCCCGGTTGGTCTATGATTCTGCAAAGGGATGGGATGCGGACAGGCTTTTTCTTTCCGATGTCGTCCTTGTCGTGATGGGAATCGCGGAGATACTCAATTTCCCGAGCATACCGGTGAAGGTTTCGATGAACGAATATGTAGAGATTTCAAAATATTACGGGACACCGAAGAGCCGTGTCTTCGTCAACGGAATACTCGACCGCATCGTGAAAAATCTTACGGAAGAGGGGAAAATTACAAAAATTGAAACAAACATTTAAATTTTAGGATATGATATTCATGACTTTATTGCAGGCAGCCGGCGCACAGGGCGCGGCAGGCGGACAGTGGACTATGTGGGTGATGCTCCTGCTCATCTTCGTCGTTATGTGGTTTTTCATGATCCGGCCACAGCGCAAGCAGCAGAAGGAACTCCAGAAATTCCGCGACGGCCTTCAGAAGGGTGACAAGGTTGTGACCGTGGGCGGCATTTTCGGAACGGTGGTGGAGATCAAGGAAAAGTCTGTTCTCATCGAGGTTGACAAGGATGTCAAGCTCCGTGTGGACAAAAATTCGTTGGTGAAGGACTATTCTGACGCTCCTGCGGCGACAAAATAGTTCTGCG
>DJRM01000087.1 GCA_002440085.1 Bacteroidales bacterium UBA6360 | reverse complement strand
CGAGTCTTCCGATCAGTCTTTTAGGGGAGCATAGCTCAGTTGGTTCAGAGCGTCTGCCTTACAAGCAGAGGGTCGGGGGTTCGACTCCCTCTGCTCCCACTAAAAAGACAGTCCTGTAGCTCAGTTGGTTAGAGCACTACACTGATAATGTAGGGGTCAGCAGTTCAAGTCTGCTCAGGACTACCAGTTCATTAAAATACAGAGATGTCTGCGCCGCATCGGTTTCAAGGATATTTCCTTGGACTTTGGAAGTTATTTTGAGATGGATGCAAGGCGGACGACTGAAGATGGTGGGAGTTACCTTATGGTAATGACCGACTGATGAGGGAGGACAACGCAGCAGACGCTCAAAAGAACGACAAAGGGGGTATAGCTCAGTTGGCTAGAGCATCTGCTTTGCAAGCAGAGGGTCGTCGGTTCGAATCCGTCTATCTCCACAAAAAAAACGTCACAAACCGATAAAAGTTTGTGACGTTTTTATTTTGTCCGGACCTCACAGCGTCTGCCCGCCGATGAACTCCCTCATAATCGAAGTCGGCGGAATCATAGCAATCTCCTCGGGGCTCAGCGCTACAATGTAACTTAGGAACTTAAGCAGCCGCACGGCCTCGCTATAGGCCGGTGACATCGGGCTGATACGCCTCAGAAGCGGCTCAGCGTAGTATTTCAGCATCGGAAGCTCGAACACGAGCGCGGAGTTGAACATCACGTCGGCGTTCTCCTGGAACGGGAAGATATTGCGGTTTTCTCCCCGGCGCACGCTCGGCCAGCGGAGAATCGTCTCCTCCGGGGATATGCCCCTGACACGGTTGTCGCGCACCATCCGGCGCAGAATCCTGTTGTCGGTGGTGGAGATGTTGTTGTTCTCGTCGAGCGAGAGGGAAGTGAGCGCTGATGCATAGACACGGAAAATCCTCGACTGGTCCACTCCCGGCACCATCTCCGGATTCAGGGCGTGGATGCCCTCCATGATGAGAATGTCCTCCTTTTCAAGCCTCATCCTGTTGCCCTCGAAAGTGCGCGAGCCTGTCTTGAAGTTGAACTTGGGAATCTCCACCTCCTTGCCCGAGAGCAAATCATTCAGCTGCGCATTCAAGAAATCAAGATCCATCGCATGGAGCGACTCGAAGTCGTAGTTCCCGTTCTCGTCCTTCGGAGTATGCTCCCTGTCAACGAAATAGTTGTCAAGCTCGATGACCTTGGGGTTCAGTCCGAGAATCCTGCACTGCTGCGCGAGCCGGAGCGACGAGGAGGTCTTTCCCGATGACGACGGCCCCGCGATGAACACAATCTTCACATTTTCATGCCTCTGCCAGATTGCATCTGCGATGGCGGCGTACTTGCGCTCGTGCCTGGCCTCGGCTAGGTTGATGATTTCGCGCGCGTGCCCGTCGAGTATCGCCTTGTTCAGCGAGCCCACACTGCTGACTCCGAGCACGCGGCTCCATTTCTCGTGGTCGTCGAGCGCGGCGGCGAGCTTGGACTGCTTCTTCATCGGCGTAATCCTTCCCTTCTGCCCGAGCCCCGGGTACTGGAGACACATTCCCTTGCCGAACGGACGCAGCTCGAATGTCTTGAGGTAGCCGGTTGACGGCAGCATAGGCCCGTAGAACGAGTCCGCCGTCTCGCCGAGGAAATAGACACTGTAGGTGTATCGGCCGAGGGTCTTGAGCAGCTCGATTTTTTCCGGCTGGCCGTTTCCGGCGTAAAGCTTCTCGGCCTCGTCCTCCGTGAGTATCGCCTTGCGGAAAGGAATGTCCTGCGCGATAATCTCTTTCATCTTGGACTTAATCCGACGCAATTCCTCCCCCGAAGGCACGTGAACCTCATATTTCCCGCCGTCCGGATTCTCGTGCAGCTCGCAGTAGAGCCCGCTCGGCAGCGCATACTTGATGTTCAGGAACTTACCCTGAAATTCGTCCCTCACCGCCTTCTGAAGCACGAAGCAGAGCGAGCGGGCGTATGTCCGGATTCCGTTGGGGTCGCCATAGCCGATGAACTTCACCTGATGCGGCCTGCAAATCTCGAAGTTAAGCCCCTTCAGCGAGTTGTCGACCAGCGCGGCGAGAATCTGCTTGTCCTCCGTGCCTTCGGTTTCCTTCGGCATCATGTCCCTCGCGATGTCGAGCAGCGTCGTTCCGAATTCGACGTCGCGATATTCATTTGTGTTTTCGCAATAAATCCGTATTTTATCCATATATCAATGTTTTTCTCGTCGGCACAAAATCACCCCGCACCGTCCGGTCATCCGGAGGAACGGAACTGTCCGTATTTCATACGCTACTTTTCTGCGTTCGTCACAGCTCAAGCAAGCTTGGCTCTGCCCTCACTTGTCGAAAAGGTTCTGAATGCCACTGCAAATTAACGACCGAAGACGCATAATACGGACATATTTTCCACAAAATTCGTAATTTTGCACAATATGAAACAGACGGAAAGATACATCGAAATACGGGGCGCAAGGGCACATAATCTCAAGAATGTCTCGCTCGACATACCTCGCGGCAAATTTGTCGTGATTACGGGGCTGAGCGGGAGCGGAAAGTCGTCCCTCGCGTTCGACACTCTCTATGCGGAGGGACAGCGGCGCTATATGGACACGCTTTCGACCTACGCGAAGCATTTTATGGGCATACTCGAAAAGCCTCAGGTGGAGAGCATCGAGGGGCTCAGTCCGGTCATCGCCATTGAGCAGAAAACAACGGGAAAAAATCCACGCTCGACGGTAGGGACGATTACGGAAATATATGATTTTCTGCGACTTCTGTATGCCCGTGCGTCGAAAGCCTATTCTCCCGCGACGGGAAAGGAGATGGTGCGATACGCGGACGACCAGATAGTTTCGCTGATTATCGGAGGCTACGGCGGGCGCAAGTGCCTGCTTCTCGCTCCTCTTGTCCGGGGGCGCAAGGGGCACTACAAGGAACTGCTCGCCCAGCTGCGGAAGAGGGGATATGCGCAGGCGCGGATTGATTCGGAAATCGTCAATCTTTCGGAAGTCGAGGCTCTGGACCGCTACAAGCCGCATTTCATCGAACTTGTGGTTGATAGGCTCAAGCCGGAGGCGAAGGACGAGAAGCGGATCAGGGAGTCCGTGATGACTGCCCTGAACATAGGCAAGGGTTCGCTGGCGATTCTTGATATGGATACGGGCGAGCTGCACCATTTTTCAAAACATCTGGTGTGCCCGGACACTGGACTGTCACTTGAGGAGCCGGCCCCGCACACGTTCTCATTCAATTCCCCGCAAGGCTATTGTCCTCACTGCAAGGGACTTGGAACCATCGTGAATGTCGATGTGAAATCCATAATCCCAGACCCGTCTGTTTCGATTGCGGACGGGGGGATCGTCCCTCTGGGAAATATCCGTCAGACGAAAAAGTTTGACATAATCCGTTCTATTGCAAGGAAATATGACTTCTCGCTATATGATCCCATCGAACTCGTCCCGCAGGAGGCTCTGACTCTGATAATCTACGGCTCGGACGAACTTTTCCGGGTCGGGGAGGGCACGATGTCGGAGATGGTATCGTTCCCGGGAATCGTGGGCGACATCGACGACAAGATTGTGTGCCCGGAGTGCGGAGGGACGAGGCTTAAGAAAGAGTGCGGCTGTTTCAGGATTGACGGGAAACCGATTTGGGAGGTCTCGGCTATGGAAATCAGCACGCTGAAGGAATGGCTGCTGAGCCTGCCGGGGAAGCTTGACAACCGTGGAAACGCGATTGCCCGGGACATTCTCAAGGAACTTGATGAGAGGGTGCAGTTCCTGCTCGATGTTGGGCTGGACTACCTCTCGCTCGACCGTGCCACCGCGTCGCTCTCGGGAGGAGAGAGCCAGCGAATCAGGCTCGCGACGCAAATCGGGTCGAAGCTCGTGAACGTGCTCTACATCCTTGACGAGCCATCAATCGGACTGCACCAGAGGGATAACCGCAAGCTGATTGCGTCTCTTCAGGAACTGAGGGACAGCGGCAATTCGGTGATGGTCGTGGAGCATGACGAGGAGACGATGAGGGCGGCCGACTGGCTCGTGGATGTCGGCCCCGGAGCAGGCTCGGAGGGCGGACGCATCTGCATGAACGGGCCTTTTGGACTGCTGGCCGCGCATCAGGAGGCGGTGGAAGAAAAAATTCCGGGGTTCGTGGATTCGAATGATGAGGAAGATGTCGCGGGCGGTGCCGGCGTGGCTGCCCTGACGGACGCGGAGTGCGGGTATTTGGCGGAAAGGACAGGGGACACGATAGATGATGTCCGTGCCGTCGTGAAGCATTGCATTTTCGGCAATTCTGTGACACTGGACTATTTGCGTGGAATAAGGAAGATAGAGGTTCCGGCCGTCCGTCGTCCGGGGAACGGGTTGTTCCTGACGATAAGAGGGGCGCATGGCAATAATCTGAAGGAGGTCGATGCGGCGTTCCCGCTCGGCTGTTTCATAGGTGTGGCCGGAGTCAGCGGCTCGGGGAAGTCGACTCTTATAAACGAGACTCTGATGCCGATTCTGAAGAACAGGTTCTTCAAGTCTGGGCTGCCGGTGCTGCCATACGACTCGATTGAGGGGATTGAAAATATTGACAAGGTCATAGAGATTGACCAGTCACCGATCGGGCGTTCCCCGAGAAGCAACCCTGCCACGTTTACGGGCGTGTTCGACGACATTAGGAAACTGTTTGAGGCGACTCCGGACGCGAAGGTGCGCGGTTTCAAGGCGAGCCGCTTCTCTTTCAATGTGTCGGGCGGACGCTGCGAGGAGTGCAAGGGCGCAGGCCTGAAGGTCATCGAGATGAATTTCCTGCCGTCGGTGAACGTGGTCTGCCCTCAGTGCGGCGGCCGTCGCTACAAGGAGGACACGCTCGCGGTATACTATAAGGGAAAGAACATCAACGACATTCTTGAGATGCCGATTTCGGAGGCATACGAGTTCTTCAAGCCCGTTCCAGCAATCGCGGTAAAGCTAAAGGCCCTGCTTGACGTCGGCCTCGGCTACATCACTCTCGGTCAGTCTTCAGTCACGCTTTCCGGCGGCGAGAGCCAGCGAATGAAGCTTTCCGCCGAACTCTCCAAGAAATCCACCGGCAAGACCCTCTACATCCTCGACGAACCTACCACCGGCCTCCACACCGAAGACATCAAGGTTCTTCTCGGCGTCCTCCAGAAACTTGTCGATGCCGGGAACACGGTCATCATAATCGAGCACAATCTCGATGTCCTCAAGTCCGTCGATTACCTCTTCGACCTCGGTCCCGAAGGCGGCCGCCGAGGAGGCCTCATAGTCTCACGGGGCACCCCCGAGCAGGTAGCCGCCGACCCCGCCTCCGTCACCGGTCCCTACCTCAAGCCGCTGCTGTAGGGACAGAACTAGCAAGCGGCTAAGGCAGAAGGTCTTATCGTTTCTTCCGGAAATATTTTGATGCCGGAAGACTGTTTCAGGGATGTTTAGCCAAATTCAGGAACAAACCGATGCCAAATTCAGGAACAAAATCGCGCCAAATTTCCTATTTTGGAAATTATTGTGTTATATTTGTCGGAAAATAAACACGATGCGGTTATGAAGGATTATAAACATCGGATAATGGATGCTTTGCTTGATAGAAAACTTCAGGCAAAGGGAGCTGTTGTGATAGAAGGACCGAAATGGTGCGGTAAAACGACAACTGCCGGAGAAGTCGCCGCCAGCAAAGTTATGCTTGCCAGAAAAGATGTCAAGGAGCAGTTCAGAAGTCTTTTAGAAATAGATTCTGATGCGGCTCTTGGGGGAGAAACTCCGATGCTTATAGACGAGTGGCAGACGGTTCCGACACTATGGGATTCAGTGCGTTGCATTGTCGATGAACGTCAAATGACCGGGCAATTCATATTGACAGGCTCTGCCGTTCCTGACAAAGAAGCGGAGGCGGAGATTGAACATTCGGGAACCGGGCGGTTCGCGTGGTTGACGATGCGTCCTATGACGTTGTTTGAATCCGGCGAGTCCAATGGAAGTGTCAGCCTGTCGGAATTATTTTTGTCGCCTGACAAGATTCTTGCAAAAAATGATTTGAAACTCAAAGACATCGCATTCCTGATATGCAGAGGCGGTTGGCCGATGGCAGTAGGACTTGCGGATGATGTGGCTCTTGAACAGGCTTTCGATTATTACGATGCTGTCACAAAAGAGGACATTTCAAAAGTTGATGGGGTGAAAAGGGCTTCCGAAAGAGTCAAGCGACTGATGCGTTCATACGCTCGTCATCAAGGAACCCAAGCGTCCATCGCTACATTGCGCGATGATTTGAAGAACAATGATTCCTCGGCTCTTGACGACAGCACCATATACACCTATCTGGACGCGCTTCGGAAGATATTCGTAATTGAGGATATGCCGGCCTGGAATCCTAACCTTCGTTCGAAGACCGCGATACGCACGGCTGACACCCGATATTTTGTTGACCCGTCCATTGCCACGGCTGCACTCGAACTTGGACCGACCGACTTGATGCATGATCTTAACACAATGGGGCTCCTCTTTGAGACATTGTGCGTAAGGGACTTGAGGGTTTTTGCCGAGTCCTTGAACGGAAATGTGTATCATTATCGCGACAAGAACGGTTTGGAATGTGACGCCGTGGTACACTTGCGGGGAGGATACTACGGGCTCGTGGAGATTAAACTTGGCGGTAAATCCTTAATTGACGACGGGGCTGCAACGTTGACAGCTTTGTCTAATCAGATTGATACGACAAGAATGAAAGCACCCGCGTTCAAAATGATTCTTACCGCCACGGGGGATTACGCATACCGTCGCCCGGAAGATGGCGTATATGTAGTCCCGATTGGATGCCTGCGGCCGTAAGTATCTGTGTCTCCGCTTTTCGTCAGTAATGTTCTATACTCCAAGCACGATGTTGGCGTCGATGCCAAGTTCGGTGCTGATTTTTCGTGCGACTTTCAATGTCGGCTCGCTTTTTCCGTTGAGGTATTCACTTACGCGTGATGCGCTGATGCCCAACAGTTTGGAGAGACTTAACTGGGTGAGTCCCAGTTCGTACATCCTGAGTTTAAGGACATCGGCCAGACTTGGTTGCCCGACAGAATAATGTTCGTCGGAGTAGTCTGCCACCATATTTGAGAGAAGCTCCAATTCAATACTGTTGGGGTCATCTTTCGGCGTGTCGTCCGTCACAAGCGGAAGAAGTTCCTCCACTCGTGCGACGGCCCATTCATACTGTTTTTCATTTTCTATCCTTGCCATTTTGTGCCTGTTTATTTGTCTATATATTCCTGCAATCAATTCTGTCGTATTCTGAATGTGTACCTACAAACCTGATATAAACGAACTTTATTGTGAATTTGATAACTGCAACTATCCTGTAACAGTTTCCCTTTATGTTGAATACATATCGCTGATTTCCCACGGCATCTGCACTGTTGAATGTTCGTCTGACATCGGCAAAGCAAGTCCATTCGCTCCGTTTAACAATGTCAACCCATTCCTGAATTGCAGCTTTCGCATCAGAATGTATCTCAATGTATTCTTTTAATGTCTTTTCCGTAAAAATTCTCATATCCGTTCGATTATTCAACAAAGATAATGCTAAATTCTGAAAAATAAAACATTGTTACAAAAAATGGACTTGTGCGATGTGCTGAATAAATAGCCGAAATTTGCGGTGCAATATCCCCATAAACCGAAAACATTTTCTATCTTTGTCGCGTCATCGAAAGGTGACAGACATATTGATGAAAGTGTTTGGCTTTTATCCTGTACTGGGAATCTGGTAAATTCAAAAAAGGAACAGGGAATAAGGCATTCACTCTTCACCTTGTATCACTGTGAGTTATCGTCAGGTAATCGCATATACGGGTGTGGGGTATTGCGCGGTTTATCTGTTCTTTGGCTTACCAGAGCCCCCGGTACGATAGGCTTCGACTCCACACTTTCTTTTTGCTTAAACTTGGCTGATTTGGAGTCGGCGGCCTATAAAACTATCTTACCATGTGTGGTTTTACAAAAACAATGACAATCACAGTTATTTTATCTGAACCAGTTGTACGGGAGAACGGGCAGCAGGAGTTGAGAGTTATAGTCTCAGACGGATGCCGTTCATTTGAGATTCTTCTCATCAGTAACGGTCAAGAAGTGACGGCTTACTATGAGAATGACAGTGCGTGTGCGGTTTCATGTGACCCGAATCTTGCAAACCTGAATGTCGGTGACCAAATCGAGTTGGGAGTTGCTATCCCAAAGGATAACTAACGGGCAGTTCTAATGGTTATTGACATGAAAAGAATTATCTCAATTGTGTTATTTGCAGTGGCAATATTGTGCTCCTGCAAGAAAGGACCGGCGGAAAGTATTTCATTTTTGAATGTGGAAGACACGCTTCGCCTGGTGAGGGGTCAGACATATCAACTTCAAGTTGCTGTATCTCCGAGGAAAAGCGGAGGACGCATTCGCTTCTTCTCTACAAAGAATTTTATGTATCAACCTTATGATGATCACGGCTTCGATGCGCCATCTGCAGATGTGGATGAGCAGGGGCTGATTACTGCTATATGTATTGGAACAACGCGTATTCAAGCCTATGCTGAGGGTGATTGTGGACCAGTATCAACGTATGTCAACGTTGTGGTCGAACCAAACCCAGAGGAATACTATAATGCTGGCTTTGATGGGCGAAAGCTTGTTGATCTTGGACTTTCGGTGCTGTGGTGTTCGACCAATGTCGGTACAGATAAAATAGAAGGGCTTGGTGATTTATTTGCTTGGGGAGAAACTGTTCCACGCTCTGGTGATAACCAGAATAAGGAGAGCGATTATAAGTTCTATGGTGGCGTTGTGGAACCTTACTCAAAATATACAGATGCAGACGGTTTGACCACTCTTGAAAGAGTGGACGATGCGGTTACGTGTTACAGAAACAGCAGTTGGGCACGCACGCCAACGAAGTCGGAATGGGAAGAATTGTTTAACTCGTGTACACGATATGAGACTGAGTACAATGGCATTTGGGGCGTGGCCTATATTGCTCGCAATGGGCATCAGATCTTTTTGCCGTATCCGTCTGGAGGAGCGAGTTATGCATCGTCTTCCATAGGCTCTCACTGGTCGAGTTGCTCTTATGTGTTTCTTGGCGGTAGTCACTCACTCTCATACCCATGCCCGATTTCTGATACTGGGGCAAGATGGGTGGCTTATTCTTTCAGGGGAGTAGCAGAGCGTAATTAACCTGAGTTCGCAAAAAAGAATGCAATAAAAGTAAGGCCTTTGCTCTGGAAGGATAGGAGACAACCGTCTTAGATCACTTAATCTTCCTGCATTTAATTGAGAAGAAAAAAGATTAACTTAAGAGATCGGGAGGGTGGATTCGTCCGCCCTCCCTTTTGCGCATAGTAAATGCCGATTATTGTGAATATTCTTTGCTGTACAAAAATTTGTACATATTTTTGCGGAAACTTTTAGGATATGACTGTTGCGACAATTTCTGATTTTAGAGCAAATGTGAAGCGTTATGTTGATGATGTCATCAATAATTCAGGCTCGCTGCTGATTAGCCGGGGCAACACGGCTGCGGTTCTCATATCGCTCGATGAATATAACTCAATCAAGGAAACTGAAAAGGTGCTGTCTTCAGAAAGACTGTCGGGCCGGCTCGAAACAGGAATTGAAGAGCTTAATTCCGGAAAGGCAGTCGCTGTTGACATTGATGAGTTATGATACTGGAGTTCCTGCCCGGCGCACTGGACGCATATAAGACATTGAAGAGTTCGAATCCGTCCCTCACGTCAAAAGTAAAGGCCATAATCAAGGATGCTCTGGAGCACCCGGCAACCGGAATCGGAGAGCCTGTCCAACTCGCAGGGGTGTACAGAGGGATCTGGATGCGGAGACTGTCCGCGACAGATGAAATGTATTATGTCTTCGATGACACGAAAATGATTGTCATCTCGTTTTCTTTCACCGGGACTTCCCATAGCGGTGCGAACTCCGGCTTTTCCATGCAGGCCTTTACCGAGGATGAATATGCTGCTGTGATGTCCCAGATGGCAGCAAACCGTGGCAAGGACTCCGAGCCAAAAGTTGGATTGTTTTGGTACAACCGCTCAAAGAATGAACTCTTTGGAGTCGTTTCCCACAAAATCAGCGATTACACTCAGGCTAATGCTTCAGACGGCAGGATTACTTGTTCTGAAATGTATGAAGATGTGTGGAAAAGAGAATTCCGAAAGCAAAAGTATCATGGTGACGGTTCCGGTCCGTATATTGGAGCCTATCAGGACAAACCTCGTGGCCGTATATTCTATAACCTCAAATCGGACACCTACGAGATTGCCGTCGGTAAGTGGCTGGAGGAATATCCTCAGGCATACGAACTTATCCTTGAAGAGTTTAACTTGCCGAAGGAAAAGACATCCGCGAAATATGCTGTCCATTGGGACATCGGGATGTCATGGCGCTGAAAACATCTATCAAGCCGCTGCTGTAGGGCTTAAACTCGCAAGTCTTGGATTTTTGATAAGCTCATTCTATAGCAGCCATTTCCAGACAGGGACGGCATGGATTGTCACGCCGTCCCGCTCGATTGTTTCCTCTTCGTCGTATGTGATTATCAGCGGAGTCCAATCCGGGTTCTCCTGGAAGAATGACACCAGCGGTTCCGTCTCGCGGTCGAATGTGTCCTTGTCTTTCAAAGAATATGTCACCTGAATGGCCAGCCTTTCTTCGCTTACGATGAAATCTGTCTCCTTTTCTTTGTTCAGGTATGTCACATTTTCCTTTCCATAGACACGGCATAGCTGGACTGCCACAAGATTCTCCAGAAGTGCCGGTTCCTGCCTGACAAGGAACAGATTGAGAATGCCGTTGTCAATGAAGTAATATTTCCTTATCGTTTCCTTGTCGGAAAACTTCGCCACCTCATTGCTCATCGGCAGCAGGAGCCAACTGTCTTCGGCGAACCCGACATAATCTATGGTTGTCGGCACGGAAATCTGTGCTCCAGTTGCCACAACGCTGTTCCTTAACCGGTTGAATGACAGAGGATTCCTTACGCTTTCCGCCATTTTTTTATCATGATGTTCAGCACTCTGTCGTTTCCGATTCTGTGCCTCTGGCAGATGTCTCCGAGGTAGATTTTTTCGTAAAGTTTGTTTGATAAAATTGTGTGCACAATCAGCTTTCGCGTATAGCGCAACCTTTTTCGTGATTCGTCCGAATAAGTGTAAGTTTGTCGTTGCGATTCGTCAGAATTTATGTTGTTTTCGACCATATATTCGTCGGAATTGGTGTGTTTCCGCCCTTATGAGACCTTGGCCGTGAGGGCTTCTTGGAGCTGGGTGTCGTAGCGGAGACGGAGCTTGACGCCGGCTTTCTGGTAGAAGTAGCGGACGGCGAGTTCCTCCTCGATGAACTGGATAATCTCGTCTTTCTTGAGGCGGATGAACTGCTCTTTGTCCATTTCGAGAACCTTGTCTATGGCGGCGAGCTGCTCCGAGATTCCGTCTGAAAGACCGTCCTTTTCGAGTTCCTTCTTCATCTGGTCGAACATCGTCTTCGCGCTGCTGCGGTAGTCGAACTCCTGAGTCTTCGCGAAATTCACGAAATCGTCGAATTCAGCATCGCTTAAGTGGAAATCATCCGGTGCCGGGATGCTGTCGTGGGTCTTCACGAACTCAAGGGCATAGCGGTCGATGACGCCGTACAGAACGAGGGAATATACCAGGCGGCTATAACTTGGGGCCGTGAGTTCGATGTCCGGGGTGATTCCGCCGCCGTCGCGGACAATTCGTCCCTTTGCCGTCCTGAACTCATGGGTTAGCGAGTCCGGAATCTGCCCGACGCTGCCGTCTTCGTTGCGATGGCTGTAGTCTATGGCCTGCACGCAGCGGCCTGACGGGGTGTAGTATTTCGCGGTCGTCACTTTTAGCTGGCCGTTGTAGGCAACAGGACGGATGGACTGCACGAGGCCCTTTCCGAAGCTGCGGCGTCCCATTATGGTGGCGCGGTCAAGATCCTGAAGTGCCCCGGTGACAATCTCTGAGGATGATGCCGAGCCGGAGTCAATGAGGACAACAATCGGAATCTCCGTGTCCACAGGCTCCGTTGTCGTGCGGTACTCTTTCGTGTCCTCGGTCTTTCCCTTTGAACTTACGACGAGAGAGCCTTTCGGCACGAACAGGCTTACGATGTTGATGGCTTCCGACATCAATCCGCCGCCGTTTCCCCGAAGGTCGAGAATCAGGCGCTGCATACCTTGCTCCTTGAGTTTGAAATATGCGGCCCTGATTTCAGAGGAGACGTTCTCCGTGAATCCGCTCTGGAGAATATAACCATCTCTGTCATTGAGCATTCCATAGTACTCGACATCCGGCAGGTGAATCCTCTCGCGAACGATTTCCATGTCCCTGATTTCCCCGCTGCGCACCTTCCTTACCTTGAACTTCACGCTCGTTCCAGGCTTCCCCTTCATCTTCTCCGAAGCCTCGGCACTTTCGAGCGCACGCGTGTCCTCGCCGTTGATTTCCATAATCTCGTCTCCGCACTGAAGTCCGTATTTCACTGCCGGTGAACCCTCGTAAGGCTCGTTGATGACGACATATTCTCCCTTTTTCTTGTAGATTATCGCACCGATTCCGCCGTAGGTCTTGGAAATCATCATCTGGAAGTCCTCATTCTCCTCCTCCGGCACATAAACGGTGTACGGGTCGAGTTCCGCGAGCATGGCGTCTATTCCCGCTTTCATTATGCGGTCGACGTCGAGCGTGTCGACGTAGGTCTGGCTGAGCTGACGTACCACCGAATTGTGGATTTCCGTCCATTGTCCGAGCTTGAAGCCGCGGCTCTGTCCGCTCAATACGATGCCTGTCCCCAAAAGAAATGCCACAGCAGTGACGGATAGAATGATTTTTTTCGCGATATGTTTCATGGTGATGTCTTTTTCGTGTTTTAAATTTTGCAACCCTTATAATAAAATTCAATAACCGTTCCACGCAACGTCCCGGGTCAGAATGCTTGTGATGTTTGACTGACTGAAGCCTCAAGTGCCTGCGAGTCAGGATTTATGCCGGTCATAAGCCCATAGCCTGTGAGCGCCTGCTGCAGAAGCCATTGTTCCCCGGGAATATGTCTCACGAGTTGTGGAAGGCGCGCGATGACTTCCGGTGAGAATGCCGGGGCGCGGTAGTTCGCTTCGAGCAGCAGCTTCAGGCGCGGAGGCTCGGGCGAGTCTGCGATTGCCGTGGTGAACGGAGGCGCGTCAAGTGCTGTCGGGAGGGTGTATATCACGGCGTCGTGCTGCAGAAGCGCGGACGGAAACCTGTCAATCGGGAGCGTGAAAACCGAGCCCGGCCGGAGACTTTTGAATGCGCCCTGGCGACTCCGGAGCGCTGCCGGTGCCGCTGCGGTGAGGTGCTGCGCAAAGGCGAGTGCTCTGGCAATGCTGCGGTTCATCAGCGTTACCTCAAGTCCGAGAGAGAATGCCGCTGTGGCGGCCGCCTTGCCCGCGCCTCCGCAGCCGACCACGAGGACGCTGTGAATCTGCCCGCTTTCCGGAGCCTGTGCGTTGAAACCTTCTATCAGCGCCCTTACCGCCGTGCAGTCGGAATTGAAGCAGCTGAGTCCTCTCGGAGTCTTGACGAGGATGTTGGCGGCTCCTATGAGTTCGGATTCGGGACTGCGGAATTTCGCCTTGTCGAATGCCTGCTCCTTGAACGGGGCTGTGACATTGACGGCGTCGTATGATTTCATGAATACGCGGAAAGCCGTGTCGAAATCCTCTGATTCGATAAGGTCGTAGCGGAAACGTCCGCCGTAGGCCGCCTTGAACAGTCGCGGGCTGAGAGAATGGGCTATCGGAAAGCCAATGAGACCGAATCTGGACATGTCTTGTGTGCTTAATGGGCTCTCAAATTTTTCCGGAAGACAGAATCCGCTTTCCGGCAGGCCGTCCGGTGTCCGGAAATGCGGATTTCCTTTGGCGGACAGCCTCGTAGAGCAGAACGGCGGTGCTGGCTGAGACATTGAGGGAGTCGAGCCGGCCGAGCATCGGAATCTTTATGTGCGCGTCCGCGGCGTCGCGCCAGGCTTGTGTCAGCCCCGTTGATTCCGTGCCCATGACGAGCGCTGTCGCCGACCTCATGTCCGCGTCATAGTACCATTCCGAGTCCTGGAGTTGGGCTGTGAGTATGCGGATGCCTCGTTCTTTCAGAAATGCCATCGCCTCCGACGACGTGCAGACCGCGACCTGTACGGAGAAGATCGCCCCCACGCTGGAACGGAGCAGATTCGGATTCCAGATGTCGGTGAGCGGGTCGCAGACAATCACCGCGTCGGCTCCTGCGGCATCCGCGCTGCGCAGGACAGCGCCCAAGTTGCCCGGTTTCTCGACGGACTCGAGCACAACCACAAGCGGACTCTCCCCGAGATGAAGGTCTTCGAGTCTTCGCGGCACGCAGCGGACTTCGGCGATGATGCCCTCAGTCGAGCCCCGATAGGCAACTTTTTCGTAAAGGAACGCCGGAATCTGCACAAGCGTGAGACGGGGGTTGAGCGCTTCCGCCTTTGCCACCAACGCCTCAAGCCCGTCCTTTCCCTCTATGTTCGCGACAATATGACCGGCATTGGCCCCGGTGCGGGAATTTCCTGTCGCGAGGCTGTCACCACCAGCGCCGTCTGAATTTGCCGCAGCCCGCCGCGCCATGACCTCGCCGCAGACAAAAAGTGTCTCCGGAATTAAGCCCGCATCAAGACAATGCCCGAGTTCCCGCTGCCCTTCGACGACGAAAAGCCCCGCCTCGCTTCTGACTCTGGACTTTTCCATGAGCGAGAGCAGCGTCTTTATTTTCCCGTTCTGGGCTGATGTTATCGTTTCTATTCTCATCTCGTCCGCAACTATTTCGCTTCCGCCGGCCACGGATTGTCGATAATTCCTGCCATCGCGACCATCTGAGCGTGTGCTTCCTGAAGCAGCCTTGTCGTCTCTTTCTTGCGCGGCCTTGTCACGTCCGGGACGATCGGCGTTCCGACGTGCAGGGTCAGAAGCGGGATCTCCGGTTTGTCGAAAATCTTGTAGATTCCGGTTCTCGGGCGATAGGAAATGACGAACGGGACGACCGGGATGTTGTATTTGTAGGCCATCGAGAACGCTCCTCTCTTGAATGAGCGAATCGGCGTGTAGAATTTCCAGCTTGCGGCCTCCGGAAAGACGTGCAGCCATTCTTTCTTCTTGCGGTATTCGTCAAAGGCGGCATCGAACGGGCGCAGGCCGGCTCTTGTCTCCGGAATCGGGATGCCGCCGAGGTAGCGCATGAACCATGCGTCCTTGCCCCTCATGTGGTCGCCGTAGATGGGGAACCAGAGGTTTCTGTTGCCTATGGCGTCGAGTACGCAGGCGAGATCCCAACGGTAGACATGGTTGCAGACCGTCATCGCCCCGTCTTTCAGCAGAGCACTGTTTTTTCTGAGGTTCTCCTTCCCGACGATACGCAGCCCGTAGCGCACGCGATTGACCCAAATCACGACACATCGCAGCAGGAGGCGATTCAGTGTATGGTTGAGGCGGAACTTGAACGAATGGTCGTAGTAGGGGAATGTCTCGTCCAGTGCCACCTGTCTCCCGTCATATCTGACCCCCATGATGTGTGCGTCCGATTCGTCTTCCGGATATTCGATGTCTATGTCGGGAATATATGTCCCCGGCATGGTTTTCATATTTTTATATCTCTGATTGTCAATCCCTTTTCCCATATTCTCGTATTTTAAATCCCCCCAAAGATACTGAATTTCTTCGACAAAGGAAACCGTCGGTTTCGGGCTATAGATATATCAGCCTTGAGAGACGGTCCGAACGAAATATGGCACCGGCTGTCTGACGGAGGTCATCGGATGTTACAGCCTCGATTTTGCAGCGCACGGCATCGTCGTCCTGGACTGTGCCGAAAGCGTTGAGACTCTTGCACATGGACAGAGCCTGGCTTTCGCTGTTTTCGGAGGATATGGCAAGCTGCCCCTCAAACTGTTTCTTGGCTGCTTTCAGCTCGTCTTCAGAGAGAGTCGTCTCCTGAAGTTTGCTGAGCTCCTTCTCGATCACGTTTATGCAGTCGTCGAGACGGTCGCGGTCACATCCGAAACAGATGGCCATGATGCCCGTGTCGGCATATTGGCTGTAGTTGCACTCGACACTGTAGACCCAGCCGTTTTTTTCGCGCAGGACAGAGTTCAGGATGGAGTTGGTGGCCGGGCCGCCGAGGATGTTTGCCAAAAGGGCTGCGGTAATGCGTTCTTTTTCGCGGTATAGCGACGGGGCGGTGGCACCGATGATGCAGTTTGCCTGATGGCTGTGGCGGTTTACGGTCTTGCTGAAGACGTTGCCTGAAAATTCTTCTCGGCCGACGGTTTCTCCGGTGACGGAGACTTGCTCTGCGGCGGCCTCTGTGACGGACGGTTCCGGATTTGCGGAGTCTTGCCTTGCGGCGGCCTTTGTGACATCCGGTTTCCGCCTTGCGGCGACACAGCAACTGGAGACGGCACTGTCTCCTGCTCCAAAATATTCTCTGACAAGCCTTTCGACCATTGCCGCGGATTCCTCCTCCGGAATCGGGGCGACAACGGAAAATGAAATCCTTTCCGGTACAAAGAACGTCCTCACATATTTACGAAGCTCATCCGTCGAGATTTTCTTCACCGACGACGGCGTTCCGAGCACACGCCCGCTGAGCGGATGTCCCTCGAACAGGATACTTTCGAAACGGTCATATATGTCGTCGGCAGGCGAGTCCTTGTATCCCGCAATCTCGTCGATGACCACGGTCTTCTCAACCTCAGTCTCATTTTCAGGGAACGTCGCCCGCGTTGCCATTTCCATCAGCAGCCCCGCTGCCTTCTCGATGTCCTCCTTCAGCACCGTCGCGTGCAGGACAATTTCCTCCTTTGTGGTGTAGGCATTCAGTTCACCACCCAGACGTTCAAGGTAACTATTTATAACAGAAGAACTCTTGTCCGTCGTCCCTTTGAAAAGTGTGTGCTCGACAAAATGTGCGGTCCCGGAATGAAAGTCTCCTCCGCTTTTCTCCCAGCCTGTCACATTCTCTTCCCTCGTGCCGCATCGCACGCTCAATGAGCAGCAGGCCACGCGCTTGCCCTCACGGAGCACCGCATACCTCAGCCCGTTTTCAGTCTTTGAAACTATCATTCCCTGTCAATTCCCCCGTTGTTTTGCTGACTCAAGTTTATTGCGAATATTTATCGAACTCCAAGACCCGGCGCACTTGCGGCACTATCTTCTTACAGCCGCGAGCTTGTTGAACTCCGACGCTATGAATCCGCAGTCTCCGTCACGGCCGACGCTCTGCTTCCTGAAATAGTAGAGCTTGTGGTCGCCGGCTCCGAAGAGCATCTTGTAGCAGTACGAGCCGAACTCCGGATTGCTCGGAGCCACGGTGTAGGAAACGATGCAGTTCATGTCTCCCGTACCGAGCAGCTCGTCCGCCTCGTCGTCATCGACAATCTCGATGCCGGCGGCAAGAGCCTTTTCTTTCACTGTCTCAGGCAGATTCTTTGACACGTCTCCGCTCGCGAACACGACCTTCTTTCCTGCGGTTCCTCCGAGCCCGGCGGCGTATTTGCCGAGCCCTGCGTAGCCGACGCGGTCGTCTGTCATGGACTTCTGGATGTATCCCTGCATCGCCCCGATGATATACGGCAGGAAGTCGAACTCACGCCCGCTCGGCATCTGCGCCGCCCTCACGGGGAATGTGCAGGCCTCAAGCATCTCGTCGATTCCCTTGTCCGCGCCCTTTCCTCCCTTGACCACAGTCAGGAATTCGATTCCCGGCGCGTCCTCTTTCTTGAACTGGGCCTTGCTCAGCAGCATGAAATAGAATTCGGAATTGCCTTTGTTCGCCTCGAAGTCCTCCACGGTGCAGAACTCATACGGGGAAATTCTCCAACCTGAGCTTATCTCGTCCTGCAGCACGCTGTCAATCATCGGGTTGCCGGTAAGGACGACTTTCATTATCTTCTCCGGAAAATCTCCGATTTTCATCTTTTTCGTGTTAATCTGAGCCTGGGCACAAGCCTCGGGCGCAAGACCCATCGACATCAGCACCGCCGTCGCGAGAGCCGCCAACGTCGCAACAATCCTTCTTGTTCTCATATTCTTTCCTCCATAAATTTTCAATATATGTCAATATGTCGCGTCATATCATATATCATGTCTATGCATCATATATTCACAAAACGAAGCGACGTCACACGGGAATATGACGCGCACGAATTTATATCCCCCTCATCAGCAATAATTGTGCAGAATTTTCTATCCGGCACCGCCGAACTACCGAGAAAACCTCGGCAGTTCAAATAGCCGAAAGGATGTTTCCGAGAAAAAATGTATCTTTGTAGGTTGGAAATCTGAAAAGAATTTCTTTGAAAACCGGAAGTGATGGAACAACAGGACAAACAGTATATCGTCTCGGCGCGGAAGTACAGGCCGGAGAATTTCGGAACGCTCATCGGGCAGGACAACATCGCGCGGACGCTCAAGAACTCGATTCTTCGCGGGCAGCTCGCGCACGCCTACCTTTTCTGCGGTCCTAGAGGTGTGGGCAAGACCACTTGCGCCCGCATCTTTGCCAAGGCCATCAACTGCTCGTCGCCCTCGGCCGATGGAGAGGCATGCAACGAGTGCGAAAACTGCAAGGCTTTCAACGAAGGCCGATCGATGAACATCTTTGAGCTTGACGCCGCCAGCAACAACTCGGTGGAAAACATCAAGACACTGATGGAGCAGACACTCATCCCACCACAGGTGGGCAAGTACAAGGTGTTTATCATCGACGAGGTGCACATG
>DJRM01000073.1:26219-34698 GCA_002440085.1 Bacteroidales bacterium UBA6360 | reverse complement strand
CGGATGTAGTCCGTCCCGGCGTCGAACCTCGCGCTCTGGACTCCGAGAACCTTCGAGTTGAAGTCAATCGTGATGTCGTAGCTGAACGCGTCGGCAGGCTCGACGGTGAGGAATGCTCCGGTCTCGGGATTCCTGTACTCCACCTTCTCCTTCACGGTGACATAGTGCCTCGGCGCGTCCTGCTCCGCAAGACCGTCAGGGGCGATTGCATCGACATAAGGCTTCGCGCTTCCGTCCAGAATCGGAACCTCGGCGCTGTCAATATCAATCAAAACGTTGTCAACCCCGAGCCCGGTGAGCGCCGAAAGAAGGTGCTCGATTGTCCCGACGGTAGCCTCTCCTGATGAGATTGTGGTGCTGCGCGCCGTCGATGAGACGTTCTCCGCGAGCGCTTCAACCGTAGCGTCAGGGCTGATGTCCGTCCTCACAAAACGGATTCCCGTGTCGGCCGGAGCGGGCTTGAGCGTCATCGTCACCGGCTTTCCGCTGTGCAGTCCCTTGCCATGGAACGAATAATCCTTCTTAATAGTATTTTGTTTTTTCGTCATAATCATTTTTTTGCGAGGCGGAAGTTTACCATAAGTCAAGAGCCTCGGTTTTACCACATGTGTGCAATTTCGGGGCGCAAAGGTAAGCAATTTTTTTTATTCGTCCCCATTGTGGTGCAGGCACTTGCTCAAAATGCCGAATTGCCGCCCCCCCTATTTGTCTCCCCTTCCGTTTTTTCGGAATATCGCGTAGCCCCGCAGGAATTCCCGGTGAGGGATGGCCGGCGTTCCGAAAAGCACCTCGCCCTCCTTCCTGAGATTGCCTATGAGGCCTGTCTGTGCTCCGAGAGTGGTGTGTGCCGGGACTTTCAGCCCGTTCGCGATGCCGGCCTGCCCCGCGAAGATGCAGTGCTCGCCGACCTTAGTGGAACCGGCTATGCCCACCATCGCGCTCATCACGGTGTTCTCGCCCACCTCCACATTGTGCGCAATCTGGCAGAGGTTGTCAATCTTCACTCCCTTATGGATAATCGTCGAGCCCATCTGGGACTTATCCACGCAGGTGTTAGCCCCGATTTCCACATTGTCCTCGATGACGACGTTCCCCGTATGCTCGATTTTCCTGTATGTCCCGTCCTCAAGCGGAGCAAATCCGAATCCGTCCGCTCCGATGACCGCATTTGCGTGGATAATCACGTTGTCGCCGATGACCATCCCCGGATAAATCTTCACCCCCGGGTAGAGTATGCAGTTCTTTCCCACGATCGCGCCGTCCCCGACGTATACCTGTTCGTAAATCTTCGTGTAATCGCCGACCTCTGCCTTCTTTCCGATATATGCGAAATCGCCGATGTAGACTTTTTTGCCTATCTTCGACGAAAATGCGACATGACAGCGCGCTCCGCGATGGCGGCAATATTTCTTTTTCTGTGCCGTGACATACTCGAGAAGCAGGGCCACTGCGGAGTATGCGTCGTCAACCCTGACGAGTGTCGCGCCGACCGGTTTCTTCGGCTCGAACGTCCTGTTCGCTATGATTATCGACGCCTTGCTTGCGTAGACGTATTCTTCATATTTGGGATTTGCGTAGAACGATATCGCTCCCGGCTTTCCGCTTTCGATTCTCGCGAAGGTCGTGACCGTCGCCTCCTTGTCTCCGTCGACCTCGCCGCCCAATATTTCAGCTATCTTCCCTGCCGTCAACTCCATAAGCAGTCTTTTGTTTTTTCGGATTCTTAAAAATATTTGCAAAGGTAATACATTTTTCTTACCTTTGCCGCCGTGAGAGAGAAAGGGGACGCAGAGTTCCCTTTTTTCATGCTCAAAAGTGAAAGGTTCACTCCAAATTTTGTTGAAATGAAAATTTCAGAGATTATAGATGCAGTGGGCGATGCCGTTGTTGCACGGGGGTGCTTCATTGTGGAAATAAATGTGTCGAAGGACAATGATGTGGAGATTGTCATAGAGTCCGAGACCTCCAACGTCGTTCTGGACGACTGCGTGGAGATCAGCCGCAGGTTTGAGGAATGCTTCGACAGGGCGGTTGAGGACTATTCGCTGACAGTTACGTCGGCCGGACTTGACCAGCCGTTCAAGGTGCTGAAGCAATATCGGAAGGCTGTCGGGACACAGGTCGAGGCGGCGCTCAAGGGCGGGAGGAAGTTCGTGGCGGAACTTGTCGATGCCGACGAAAATACTGTGACGCTGAAATATACGCTGCGCGAGACTGTGGACGGCAAGAAAAAGAAGGAACTCGTGGAGCATTGCGACACGTTCGGATATGACGATGTGAACTACGTCCGTCCGCATATTGATTTCAAATAAAATAAGTAATATAATAATATGGAAAAGATTGAACTGAAGGACGCTTTTGCGGAATTTAAGAATCAGAAGAACATCGACCGCCCGACGATGATGGGCGTTCTCGAGGATGTGTTCCGGACTCAGCTTGCGAAGATTTATGGCGACGCCGACAACTTCGACGTCATCATCAACATCGACAAGGGTGACTGCGAGATTTACTGGAACAGGGAAGTCGTTGAGACTGTGGAGGATCCGAACAAGCAAATTTCGCTTGAGGAAGTGAACGCGAACGGCGACGACTACGAGATAGGCGAGACCTTCGCGAAGAAAATCGAGATGAAGGATTTCGGTCGCAGGGGCATTCTCAACATCAGGCAGAATCTTCAGGGACGCATCATGGATCTCGAGAAGGCCAACCTCTATAATAAATATAAGGATATGGTCGGACAGCTCTTCTCGGGAGAGGTTCATCAGACCTGGGCGAAGGAGGTCATTCTCCTCGACGACGAGGGCAATGAGCTCAAGCTTCCGAAGATGGAACAGATTCCGGGCGAGCACTTCAAGAAGGGCGACTCCGTGAAGGCCATCATCAAGTCCGTGGAGATGCGGAACACCACTCCGATTATCACGCTCTCTCGCGTTTCCGACGAGTTCCTCGCGAAGCTCTTCGAAGCGGAGGTTCCAGAGATTTACGACGGCCTCATCACCATCAAGAAGGTCGTGCGTGTCCCTGGACAGAGGGCCAAGGTTGCCGTCGAGTCGTATGACGACAGGATTGACCCTATCGGAGCATGTATCGGCGTGAAGGGATCGCGTATCATCGGAATCGTCCGGGAGCTTCGTAACGAGAACATCGATGTCATTCAGTGGACTTCCAACACCCAGCTCCTCATCACCCGTGCTCTCGCGCCTGCGAAGATTTCGTCCATCGTCAACGGAGAGGACGGCAAGATTAAGGTATATATGCTTCCTGAGGAGGTTACCAAGGGCATCGGCCGCGGCGGAGTGAACATCCGTCTTGCAGGCATGCTCGTGGGCAAGGAGATTGAGGTTTGGAGAGAGACTCCGAAGGTTGATCTTGAGGAGGATGAGGAAGAGGACGTGCTGCTCGACGAGTTCGCCAACGAGATTGACCAGTGGGTCATTGACAAGCTCAAGGCAATCGGCTGCGACACGGCGAAGAGCGTGCTTGCAATCGATCCGGAGGATCTTGCGAAGAGAGCGGATCTCGACGACGAGACCGTGGAAGACGTGCGCCGCATCCTGAACGCGGAGTTCGAATAGGCTTGCGGGCCGTATGCCCGGCTTATGTCCGGGCTTGTCCGTGTGCGGACAGATGTGAATGGAATAAATTTTAAGGGGATTATATGGCAGAAATCAGATTAAGCAAAATTGCAAGACAGTTCAACATCGGGTTGGGCACTCTCATCGACTTCCTGAACGGGAAAGGGGCGAACATCACTTCAAGCGATCCGAACGCCAAGATTTCGGACGAGTTCATGCCGGCTGTGGAGGCAAAGTTCGGCGGAGACCTCGCTGCAAAGCAGGATTCCGAGAAGGTTGCAACAAAGCTCAAGGAGATGATTGACGTCTCAAAGAAGAAGCCCGCGTCGGAGGAAGACGAGGCCGAAAAGGAGATCATCATCAAGACAACGTCCATCGCGGCGCAGGAAAAGCCTGCTGTGGCTGCAAAGCCGGTCGAGGCACCTGTCGTTGAGATGATGCCTGAGCCTGCGGTTGAGGAACAACCGGCATCGGCGACCGCTGCTCCGGTTGAGGCTCCGGTTGAGGCCCCGGCTGCCGCATCGGCTCCGGTGGAGGAGGCGAATGTTTCCGCTCCGGAGAAACAGGTTGAGGAAGAACCGCAGGGGCCTGAACGTGAAGGTTTCGGGCCTAAGATTATAGACAAGATTGACCTTGACAGCATAGGGAAAAAGAAGCCTGCTGTCGAGGAGAATCCTGCGGAACCGGCTGCGCCGGAAAAACAGGATGCGGTCGCAGAATCCCCGGCGGCCGAGCCTGTTAAGCCGGTTGAGGAACAGCCGGTCAGAAGGGAACCACGCGAGGCCGTGATTGAAGTCGAGAGGCTTGTCGGACCGAAGGTTATGGGCAAGGTTGACCTGAGCAAGTTCGAGACCCCGAAGAAGAAGGGCAAGAGAGAAAGAATCAAGCCTGGGCAGAGCCAGAAGGTTGATGTCACCAAGATAAACGCTTCCAACAATCCGTCGAAGGGCGGAAACGGCGGCGGCAAGAACGGCGGCGGGTTCGGTAAGGACGGCCGCAGGAACGACAACAACGGCGGTAATGGCGGCGGAAAGGGCCGCAACCGGGGCAAGGAAAGGTTCAAGCCTGCAATGACCGAGGCCGAGACCGAGGAAATGCAGAAGGAGATCCAGAAGCAGATTAAGGAAACCTACGCCCGAATGAACGAGGGCAAGGGCAAGAACAACTTCGGTGCTAAGCACAGGAAAGAGAAGAGGGAGGCCGCGGCTGACAGACTCCAGGAGGAGATGCAGCAGCAGGAGCTCGACAAGAAGGTTCTGAAGGTCACGGAGTTCGTGACCGTGAATGACCTCGCGACCCTCATGAA
The DNA here is from genome assembly GCA_002440085.1 of Bacteroidales bacterium UBA6360. Lineage (GTDB taxonomy): Bacteria > Bacteroidota > Bacteroidia > Bacteroidales > UBA932 > Cryptobacteroides. The sequence goes on along the minus strand of DJRM01000073.1, from coordinate 29,817 downwards.
CAACACTCCTGTGACAAAGGTCATCGCCGCCTGCATGAGCCTCGGTCTCATGGTGTCAATCAACCAGCGCCTCGATGCCGAGACCCTCGTGCTCGTCGCGGAGGAGTTCGGCTATGAGGTTGAGTTCGTGACCGCCAACCTCACTGAGGAAATCAATTCCGAGGAAGAGGCCGACAAGCCGGAGGATCTTGTTCCGAGACCTCCTGTGATTACGGTCATGGGACACGTAGACCATGGTAAGACATCCCTGCTCGACTACATCCGAAAGGCAAACGTGATTGCCGGCGAGGCCGGAGGAATCACCCAGCACATCGGCGCATACAACGTGGAACTGCCGAACGGCCGCAGGATTACCTTCCTCGACACCCCTGGACACGAGGCCTTCACGGCGATGCGTGCCCGCGGAGCCAAGATGACCGACCTTGCGATTATCATCATCGCTGCGGACGACGCCATAATGCCGCAGACCGTCGAGGCAATCAGCCATGCGCAGGCGGCCGGAGTTCCGATGGTGTTCGCAATCAACAAGATAGACAAGCCTGGAGCTAATCCGGACAAAATCCGCGAGCAGCTATCAAATATGAACATTCTCGTGGAGGACTGGGGCGGAAAGTACCAGTGCCAGGAGATCTCGGCGAAGAAGGGAACCAATGTGGACCTGCTGCTCGACAAAGTGCTTCTTGAGGCCGATATGCTTGACCTCAAGGCCAATCCTAACCGCAGGGCTACCGGTGCCGTCATCGAGTCTTCTCTCGACAAGGGCCGCGGCTACCTTGCCACAGTCCTCGTCCAGAACGGAACTATGCACGTCGGCGACGTGATGCTTTCGGGCTGCTACACCGGCCGCGTGAAGGCAATGTTCAACGAGCGCGGTCAGAAGGTTGACGAGGCAGGTCCTTCCACTCCTGTTTCCGTCCTCGGACTCAACGGAGCTCCGACTGCCGGCGAGACCTTCAACGTCATGGCCGACGAGCGCGAGGCGAAGGAAATCGCCAACAAGCGCGAGCAGCTCATCCGCATCCAGGGCATCAAGACCCAGAAGCACATGACCCTTGAGGAAATCGGCCGCCGAATCGCGATCGGCAACTTCAAGGAACTCAACGTCATCGTTAAGGGTGATGTCGACGGTTCAGTGGAGGCTCTTTCCGACTCGCTCATCAAACTCTCCACAGAGGAGGTGCGCGTGAACGTGATTCACAAGGCTGTCGGTGCCATTTCCGAGTCCGACGTGCTTCTTGCAGCCGCTTCGGATGCCGTTATCATCGGCTTCCAGGTTCGCCCTTCGACCGGCGCCCGCAAGCTTGCCGAGAAGGAGGAAATAGAAATTCGCCTCTACTCGGTTATCTACGACGCCATCAACGAGGTCAAGGATGGTATCGAGGGCATGCTTGCTCCGGAGGAGAAGGAGGAGATTTCCGCTACCGCCGAAGTTCTTGAGACGTTCAAGATTTCCAAGGTCGGAACCATCGCCGGCGCCATTGTACGCGAAGGCAAGCTCCAGCGCACTTCCAAGATTCGCGTCATCCGTGACGGCATTGTGGTCTACACAGGAGAACTCGGCTCCCTCAAGAGGTTCAAGGACGACGTCAAGGAGGTCGTTTCCGGTCAGGACTGCGGTCTGAACATCCAGAACTACAATGACATCAAGGTCGGTGACATTGTCGAGGCTTACCAGGTCGTCGAAGTCAAACGAACCTTGTAAAGAAATCTTCAAAAAATAACTTGCCTCATCTTGTGGTTTCTTTTGGGTCTATATTCCTTTTCTCATCGGTCATGTACCTCCAGTACACTCCCTCTTCCAAAAGAAATCTATACTCAAAAATAAATCCCCAATCTGAGGCAACTTATTCTTTTCATATTTCTAAAGCCGTGGAAGCGGCACGTCTGCGGCGTTGGAAATCGGATTTTAGTCCTCACAACCATCAGGTTGCTGCGGGTTGCTTTTTACTTGAGACAGCTGTTCCGGATGTTGATTAAGAGTCTAATATCATTACTCCTGTTTGTTGTCCCGTTGCAAAGTAAGGCGGGTACGGCAGACAGGAGTTTTCCGTCGTTGGCGGAACTGGACAGGGTAGTGCGGGATGCGGAACTGTATGACGGACGGCGGCTGCACAGGATAGATTCCTGCCGGTCTCTGCTCGGCGGTGTGCTCTCTGATGAAAGACGCTACGAGGTTCTGAACGGGATGCGCGGGTTGTACGACAAGTTCCAGACAGATTCCGCCGCGTCGTATGCGGGACGGTCCCTCTCCCTCGCCGAAAAGATGGGGAGGAAGAAACTTGTAAACCTGTCGCTTACGGCACTGGCAAAGGAGTATGCCACTTCGGGTCTGTATTACGAAACATTGGATCTGCTGGATAGCGTTGACCGCAGTACAGCCTCTGCGGACTGTCTCGTGGACATGTACTATCTCTATTATTTCGCCTATGGTTCCCTTTCAAGTCTTAGCCCGGACTCTGCCCTGGCCTCGCTTTATGACTCGAAGGCGCTGACGGCGCGGGACTCAATCCTGCTGTGGCGTCCTGACTATGCCGTGTTCAAATGCGGACGACTTCTCGCCGAGGGGAATGTCGGGGCTGCAATGGAGGTCATCCTTCCTGTCTGTGACAGCCTTGATGTCCGTGACACCCGAATGGGACCGGCTGCACTTGCCGCTGCGGAACTTTATGAGTCGCTTGGTTTGCGAGAAACTGCCAAGTCCTACCTTATAATGTCCGCGATGTCCGACCTCGTCAATGCGAAGAAAGAGTATGTCGCCCTGCGTACTCTGGCGGTAATGCTCTACGAGGATGGCGACATCAGACGGGCTCATGAGTACCTTACACGCTCGCTTGACGATGCCGTGTTCTGCAAGGCCCGTCTCAAGGTAGATGCCATAGCACCGATGATTTCAATCGTAAATGATGCCTATCTCAAGGCCCAGAGACGAAGTCTTGTGGCGATAGGGGGCTGTCTGGCTCTGACTCTCCTGCTTATGGCGGCTCTGTTTATGCTTGTGCTTGTTCTCAGACGCCAGAAGGCAAGGCTTGCGGAGGCGGGTGCCAGGCAGGAAGAGGCGGCGCGTAATGTCAGGGAGGCCAGCAATATAAAGAATACTTATGTGACAATGCTTATGCTTGAGTGCATAGCAAGGATAGGCCGTCTTGAGGAGTACCGGAAGTCGCTGAACCGCAAGGCCATTGCCGGCGAAATCCACGCCCTGCAGAAAGAACTTAAGTCCAACGCCGTGGTGGAGCGTGAATGGGCCTCGTTCTACAGCGTGTTCGACAAGACGTTTCTTACCATCTTCCCGACATTCGTCTCTGATTTCAACGCCCTTCTGCTGCCGGAAAATGCGGTGCGCCAGCCGGCTCCCGGCGTACTGTCTCCCGAACTTCGGATTTATGCGCTGATTCGCCTCGGCCTGAATTCCACTGACCGCATTTCGGAACTGCTGCGCTACTCCAAATCCACCATCTACGCCTATCGTTCCCGCACCCGTCTCAAGGCCGTCTCCCCGGCCTCTTTTGAGGATGACATAATGAGAATTTCCTCAATTTAAGAAGCTGTTTGAATTTTTTGTTCAGTTATTTTGAGATGTATTTTTGAGTCAGATTTT
>DJRM01000073.1:0-26095 GCA_002440085.1 Bacteroidales bacterium UBA6360 | reverse complement strand
AAATTAAAACAGCTTCTAAGGCTTCTTTGCCTGATATTTAATTTGTATTTTAATGGCATATTGTAAGTGTCATCTTTTTGTCAATCAGAATGATACCTTTGTCGAAGGTTTATATTTTCATTACTTGATGTTGTTTTTGCGCTTTTATAGGTCTAAATTGCTGAAAATTTAATAACTGCAAAAACCACACATCGTTTATGAACTCATTATTGAGGATGCTCGCCGCATCGGCATTACTCTTCTCAATTTCGGCATTTCAACTTTCCGCAGCTGGAGACACTTCGCTGAAGCGTGATTCCAAGGCAGCGCGCGGTGTCATTGAAAGGACACTCGGACATTATCCTAAGAATCTCGTGCTCGAAGTGACCGGTCCGGTGAAGGATGGCGAATACTTCTCGACTCAGGTCAGAAACGGACGGCTGTTCGTGAAGGGCAGTTCGGTTACCGCCGTCTGCCGGGGATTCTATGACTATGTCACGTCCAATCACTATGGAATGTCCACATGGACGGTCAACAACATCGTTCTTCCGGCGAGCCTTCCCGATCAGCCGTTGAAGATTGTCACCACCCCGTTCGAGCACAGGCAGTATATGAATGTCTGCACCTTCGGCTACACCATGCCTTACTGGGGCTGGGAGCAGTGGGAGGTGGAGCTTGACCGGATGGCGCTTCACGGCATCGATATGCCGCTCTCTCCGATTGGCAGCGAGGCCATCTTCGCCCGTGTGTGGCGCAAGCTCGGACTCACAGAGGAGGAAATAGGCGAGTTCATGGCCGGTGCCGCGCATCTTCCCTGGTTCCGTATGGGCAATCTCTCGGGCATAGACGGACATCCTTCAAAGGAGTGGTATGACAGGACAATAGAACTGCAGCACCGCATAGTTGACCGGATGAATGAACTCGGTATGTCTCCGATTTACAACGCCTTCGCGGGATTTGTCCCGAAGGGGATAAAGCGGGTGTTCCCTGAGGCGGAACTCGTTGAGACCGGGTGGGGTGACGGCCCGGACTATTTCTCAAGCTTCATCTTCCCGGAGACCGAACTCTATCAGCGCATAGCCAAGGAGTACATTCAGGAGTGGGAAAAGGAATTCGGAAAGGGAAAGTTTTATCTTGCCGACAGCTTCAACGAGATGAAGGTCCCCTTTGCCGAACGCGGCACGCAGGAACGCTTCGACCAGATAGCCTCCTACGGAAAGGCTCTCTACAATTCCATCTCATCCGCCAATCCGGATGCCGTCTGGGTACTTCAGGGCTGGATGTTCGGCTACCAGAGGCACATCTGGGATCCGGAGAGCATACGCGCGCTCTTCTCGCAGGTTCCGGACGACAGGATGATTCTTCTGGATTTGAGCGTCGATTTCAATTACGGAATATGGGAAAACGAGTACACATGGAACTATGCGAAGGGAATCTATGGCAAAAAGTGGATTTACAGCACTGTTCCCAACTTCGGCGGCAGAACCTGCCCCGCAGGAGACCTTGACTTCTATCTGAACGGGCATCTCAATGCTCTGACTTCGGCGAACAAGGGCAGTCTCATAGGTCTTGGAACGGCTCCGGAAGGGGTCGAGAACAACGAGGTCGTCTATGAAATCATTGCGGCCTCCGCATGGAGCACCTCCCACAAGGACATTCGCGAGTGGCTGAAGGACTACACCATATCCCGCTACGGCAAATGTCCGGAGTCCCTTGTCCGCTTCTGGGACGGGATGCTTGAGAGCGACTACGGAATGTGCACGAGCCGTGCCCAGTACAGGGTGCAGAAGATGCCTTTTGACGGCCTTGGCGGACGCTATTCCACTTCTCCGGCTCATTTCAGGGCTATAGAGGCTTTCATAGAGGCTTCCGGTGAGCTCGGCGGAAACAGGGAATATCTCACAGACCTCGCCCTGTGGGCGGGCGTGTATGCCTTCGGAAAGGCGGATCTGCTCGCGGAGCAGATAAACGACGCCTACCTTGCGGGCGACAGGAAAACGGCCGCCGCGCTTGAAGGGCGCTTCTTTGACATGATGCGCCGGGCCGACAAGTTCTTTGACATGAACCCGGTGACAAGGCTTGACAGATGGATAGGCTTTGCCCGCGACTGGGGAGGCACTCCGGAAGAGAGCGACAAGTATGAGACAAACGCGAGACGGCTTGTCACGACATGGGGCAGGGGCCGTCGGCCGGATGGGCTTGACGACTATTCGTGCAGAATGTGGTCCGGCCTCATAAGGGACTACTACATTCCGAGGTGGCGGCATTTCTTCGACTCGAAGAAGGACGGCAAGCCTTTCGATTTCACTGCATGGGAATATAAATATGCGGAAGAGGGCCGCGGCGTGTCCGAGCCGGAGCGCTGCTCCGACCTTGTTGCGGAGGCTAAGAAACTCGTGATGGACGCCGCCGACATCTCCGGGAATCCGGATATGCTTCCGGGCTGGACATCGTTTGATATGCAGGACGGCACCACGAGAATCATCCGTATGATTACGCCTGAGGACTACCCGACGCTGAAGGCTATCCGTTTCCGGTGGCGGAACGGAGAGGACCCCGTCACCCTGAAGCTTGTGCAGATTAACGCCGCCGGCTGGGTGCGCTTCAAGAAAGACGACATCGGAATCGAAATCAGCCGCGAGAACCCCCTCGTTGAGTTTCCTGTGGAGCTGAAGAAGGGTGAGACATTCCAGTTCATCTATCTTCATGTCCTGCTTGACGGGACTAAGAAGCTCGGCGATTCTCAAGTCAATATAGAATATGTACGATAAACCCTTTCGGAGATGAAAAGGACATTTTCAACATTATTGCTTGCAGGGGCATTCCTTATGGGAATTTCCTGCGCGAAGAACGTCGTCGCGGTGCCTGAAATCAGCTTCGGAAACATATCGTCCGTGAACTTCGACGCCGCAGGCGGACTCGGAACCGCCGAAATAATGGGGGGGGGTACAAGGTTAACCGCCACCTCTTCTGAACCTGACTGGCTCCGCGTCGAGGCAGGGCAGTCTGAAATCAGCTTCAATGTCTTCTGCAACATGGGCGGGGAGCGCTCCGCTGAAATCACCGTGGCTGCAGAGGGCGGCAATGAGATTTCCTTCACTGTCAGGCAGGCCGCGTACAAGGGACTTGTCGTAAGCCACAGGGCACTCTCCTTCTCGGACGCGGAGAAGAGCCTTATCGTTTGGGTGAGGTGCGACTCGGACTATGACGTCGCCATTACCAAGAATCCGGACAATGCCTTCTCTTTCGTGAAGGGGGAGACCGGCGTGACGTTTACGACCGGAAAGCCGCAGGGACGCCATGTCCTTGAGGGGAAGGCAGTGATTACTCCGACTGACAACACCATTGCCCCGTCTGAGGTCTCGCTCTTTCAGGACAGGAAGGAGGACTGGTTCTACCTTCTCGGGGAATGGACGGTAAGCGGAGGTTCCTCCCTCAAGTCCGTGACTCTTTCCGAAGACACACATCTGAAATCCTTCTTCCTCACAATCAACACGGAAGAACTGTCGGCGTACAAGATTAAGGCTCCGCTCTCCGAGGACGGACGGGTTCTCATTGCGGCTCAAGGCTTCGGACAGGACGGAGACAATTTCTATTCGATACACTATAATGGGGGTTCGACAAACAACCCGTCCGGATGGTACATCTGGATTGACGAAAGCGTCTCCTGGGGCGCGGTGCCTGTCTTTGACGATGACGCGCACACCGTCACCCTGACATTCGCGGACGCAAAGACAAACGCCTCTGCAATACCTTCCCAGTTCAACCTGTGGCGCTGTAAGGACTCGTTCTTCAACTTCGGCAGCGGAACGCCGCTCGTGCAGGCCAATAATCTTGTCCTGACGAGGAACTACACAGACTGATAACCAACCGCAAATACCACAAGGCATAATGAAAAAGTATATTGCAGCATTGCTGTTCTCCTTGCTGTTCTCATTGGCTGCCCGGGCTCAGACGCCGGACGTCAGCGGAACTGTCAGGGATGCTTCGGGCGAGCCTCTCGCCGGAGTGGTGGTGGCCGTCGTCGGCACGAACAATGCCACGGTCACTGACATAGACGGAAACTACACTTTGTCCAGGGTTCCTTCCGGGGCAAGGCTTGAGGCCTCTTGCCTCGGCTACAACAACATGACCGCGACTGCGGCTTCCAGGACGGACTTCGTCATGGCGGAAAGCACGGAACTCATCTCCGAGGCCGTGGTGACCGGTATGACTAAGACCGACAAGCGGCTCTTTACCGGTGCGACGGACAGACTCACCGCAGTTGACGTCAACATCAGCGGTATCGGCGAAATCAGCCGCTCTCTCGAAGGCAAGTCCGCAGGCGTCTCTGTCCAGAACGTTTCCGGAACCTTCGGAACTGCCCCTAAGATTCGTGTCAGGGGTGCTACATCCATTTTCGGAGATTCCAAGCCACTCTGGGTCGTGGACGGCGTCATAATGGAAGACATCGTCGACATCGACGCCAACTCTCTTTCTTCCGGGGACGCGACAACTCTCATAAGCTCGGCGATTGCCGGACTGAACTCCGACGACATCGAGAGCTTTCAGATTCTGAAGGACGGTTCCGCGACATCCATTTACGGAGCCCGCGCGATGGCCGGTGTGATTGTGGTGACCACAAAGAAGGGTACCCCTGGTCAGACAAGGGTAAACTACAACGGGGAATACTCCATGCGGCTTGTCCCGTCATATTCCGAATTCAACATAATGAACTCTCAAGAACAGATGTCTGTCTATGAAGAGATGTACCGGAAGGGGTGGCTCAACTTCACGAACAGCGTCTACAGTTCCACGGGAGGCGTCTACACGAAACTTTCCCAGCTCATCAATACCTACAATCCGGAGACGGGCAGGTACATGGTTGAGAACACCGAAGAAGGGCGCAGGGCATATCTTCGGCAGGCCGAGATGAGAAATACCGACTGGTTCAGTGAACTCTTCCGTCCGAGCGTCCAGCACAGCCATTCTGTCAGCGTGACCTCCGGCAGCGAGAAGGGCAGCTATTATGCGTCTCTCGGCGCCCTTGTCGATCCGGGATGGACGCTTCAGAGCAAGGTGAACCGTTACACCGCCCTGTTCAACACATCCCAAAAGCTTTTCAGGGACTACCTCACTCTCAATCTCATCGCCAATGCTTCCTACCGTCAGCAGCGCGCCCCCGGAACGCTTTCTTCCGATATTGACGCGGCAACGGGTCAGGTGAAGCGTGACTTCGACATAAACCCGTATTCATACGCCCTCCGCACATCGAGAACACTCGACGCAAACGAGTTTTACACAAGGAATTACGCGCCGTTCAATATAAAACACGAGTTAGAGAACAACTATATGGACATTTCCGTCCTCGACACGAAGTTCCAGGCCGAACTCAAGGCCAATCCATTCAAGGGTCTGGAGTTGTCGGCTCTCGGTTCGGTGCGTTATCAGCTTTCAGAGACGGAGCACAACATCCGCGACAATTCCAACCAGGCCGAGGCCTATCGTGCGGCCTATACGAAGATGATTCAGAACGGCAACCCGTTCCTCTACAAGAATCCGGACGACCCGACGGGCGACAAGTATTCTGTTCTTCCGGAGGGCGGTATCCTGCGAAAGAACAGCTACTCCGCCCTGAGCATGGACTTCCGTGCCTCGGCGACCTACAACACGGTGGTCTCCGAGCGTCATGTCATCAACGCCTTCGCCGCGTTGGAAGTCAACTCACTTGACCGCCATTCGACGTCATTCCAGGGATGGGGACTTCAGTACGAATCCGGAGAGACGCCATTCTACATCCTTGACCTGTTCAAGAAACAGTTAGAGCAGAACACCTACTATTACAATATCGGCAATCTTCACGAGCGCAACGCGGCCTTTGCGACAACCGCTTCATATTCATACGACTACCGCTACACGCTCAACGGAACTTTCCGCTACGAGGGCTCCAACCGTCTCGGGCGTGCCCGTACCTCGCGCTGGCTTCCGACCTGGAACATCGCCGGCAAATGGTCGGCCGACAGGGAAAAGTGGTTCAGGCACCTTCAGCCCGCCCTTTCGGCACTCAGCGTGAGGGCGTCGTATTCGCTCACCGCAGACCGAGGTCCGGCGTGGGTCAACAATTCCACTGCGCTCTTCTACCCGTCTACTCCATGGCGCGGCACGACATCGGACCGGGAATCAGCCCTCTATCAGTCGTCAATCGAGAACTCCGAACTCACTTACGAGAAGAAGCACGAACTCAACATAGGTGCGGACTTCGGCTTCGTGAATGACCGCATTCTCCTTTCTGTCGACGCATACACCCGAAACAACTACGACCTCATCGGAAATGTCGTCACCCAGGGGCTCGGCGGAGTGGTCAACAAATATGGAAACGTGGCCTCTATGAAGTCCAAGGGAATAGAACTCTCCCTCTCCACGAAGAACATAGACACGCGGAATTTCTCGTGGACGACAAGCTTCATCTTCTCCCACATGAGCAATATCGTCACAGATCTCAAGACCCACCAGACTGTCATCAGCTACCTCACGGGTTCCGGCTACTCGATGGAGGGAATGCCGCGCGGCTCGATGTTCTCGCTCCGTTTCATGGGACTTGACGAGATGGGAATCCCGACCTTCCTCAACAAGGACGGGAAAATCACGTCAACGGACATCGCCTTCCAGGAACTCAACGACTTCAGCAATCTCAAATACGAGGGGCCGACAGATCCTACGATGACCGGAAGCTTTGGCAATATCTTCAAGTTCAAGGGATTCACCGTAAATGTCTTTATGACATATTCTTTCGGAAACGTCGTTCGCCTCGATCCTGTTTTCGCAAGTTCGTACTCCGACCTTACGGCCATGCCCCGCGAGTTCATGGACCGGTTCATAAACCCGGGTGACGAGAAGACGACCAACGTTCCGACGATTGCCAGCAAGCGTCAGACGACACAGATAAACAACCTCTACATCGCCTACAACGCCTATAACTACTGTGATCAGAGGGTCGCGAAGGGCGACTTCATCCGCCTGAAGGAGGTGTCGCTCGGCTATGAGCTGCCGAAGAAGGCCGTCGAGAAGCTCTGCCTGAAGAGTCTCGCCTTCAAGCTCCAGGGGACAAACCTCTGTCTGCTCTATTCTGACAAGAAGCTCGAAGGCCAGGATCCTGAATTTCTCAATGCCGGAGGTGTGGCGGTGCCTATGCCTAAGCAGTTCACCCTCACCTGCAAGATTGGTTTCTAAAAAAGAAAATGACGATGAAAAACATAAGACTCACAACTGTCCTCATCCTCGCGCTGCCTGGCCTGTTGTCCTGTGACAGGTTCCTCGACACGCTGCCGGATAACAGAACGGAAATCAATACCGTGGAAAAAGTTCGCAAACTCCTTGTCACGACCTATGCCTCAAGGACATACGCGAGGCATTTCGAATACGCTTCCGACAATGTGGAACTCTACACGGAGAACAACCACAGCACCTCCGTGCTCATTGAGCAGTGCTACAATTGGGAACCCATGACAGAGGCCGACAACGAGAGCAATGTCAACACGTGGCAGGGCTATTACGGCATGATTGCGACGGCCAACGCCGCACTCAAGGCCATTGAGGATATGGGCACACCGGAGGACGCGCTTCCCTACAAGGGCGAGGCTCTCCTCTGCAGGGCATACGCCCACCTGTGCCTGACTATGATGTACTGCCTCCCGTACCATCCGGAGCATGCGTCCGAGTATCTCGGGGTGACATACATGGATGAGCCCGAGACCACGCTCAATCCGATAAGAAGCCGAGGCAATCTTCAGGAGGACTATGAAAAGATTCAGCGCGACATAGAGGAGGCGCTTCCGCTCATTAATGACGAGGCTTACACAGTCCCGAAATACCATTTCAACAAAAAGGCCGCCTATGCCCTTGCCACGCGTTTCTACATCTACAGCAACCAGTGGCAGAAGGCCATAGACGCCGCGGATGTGGTGCTCGGCTCCGATCCTGCGGGCATGCTCAGGGATTGGGCCGGAACCAACAGGCTCGCGTGGGACTATGAGGCGCGGACCCTCGACTACATCGATGTCACCCACAAGTGCAACCTTCTGCTCATACCTGTCTATTCCGCCAACGGTTCCCTCTTTCACGCATGGAACGGCTCCGGAGGACGCTACAGCCACACGAACAGAATCGCGAAGCAGGAGACCCTTCGCGCCAAGAGGCCGATGTGCGGCCCGTACGATACTGGCAAGAACGATAGTTATCAGGTTCTCTATCAGATGGTTCCGTTCTACTGGTGCGACCAGGTTACAAACAAGGTCTATTTCCCGAAATGGCCGAGTCAGTGGGAGGTCGCGGATGCCGTGACGGGGACAGGATACTCCCGCAGCACAATGGTCGCCCTCTCTGCCAACGAAGTCCTTCTCAATAGAGCCGAGGCTTACATCCAGCTCAAGGAGTATGACAAGGCCGCATCGGATCTGGACACATGGAGCGGTTCCGTGTTCAGAGTCGGCAGCGCCGGAATCCGACATCTTACGAAAGAACTGATAGACGAGGTCTATGGCGAAGAGTCCTCGTCCCTTTACATAGGCGAGTACACGCGCGAACTTCCGACCTCCCGCAAGCCGCTCCACCCGCATGGTTTCACGGTCGAGCCCGGCACGCAGGAGCACTTTACGCAGTGCCTGCTTTACTGCCGTCGAGTGGAGACGCTTGGCGAGGGCATGAGATGGATGGATATAAAGAGATATGGAATCACGGTGGACCGTTTCGACGACACGGATTATGACGACACGACGACCTCCGGCTACCGCGCCGGCGCGACCCTTCCGTACAATGACCTTCGCCGTGCGTTCCAGATTCCGCAGGAGGCAATAAAGACAGGCCTTGAGCCGAACCCGACGGACAATGCCGCAGAGGCATCGCATCCTTTTGTAAAATATGAATAGGAGGACACATATATGAAAAGATACATTTCCGCATTTGCGGCGTCTCTTTCCCTGGCGATTCTCGCCCCGACGACAGTTTCCTGCGAGGGTGAGAAACTCTCCGATGAGAGCATCTTCGTCGAAGAGCCGCACAGGAACACCGAATTTGACCAATGGCTTCAGAGGAACTATGTCGAGCCGTACAACATACGCTTCGAGTACCGTATGCCGGACCGCGAGACGAGCTTCAGCTATTGGGTGTCGCCTCCGAATGTCAGGGAGTCCATAATGATAGCCAAGCTTCTCAAGTATACCACCCTTGAAGCTATGGTCGAGATGATGTCCACGGACGACGAGGCCGAAGATCCGGCTCTCTTCGTGAAGTCCTATTTCCCGAAGGTTCTTTTCCTTGTGGGCAGTTTCGAGATTTCAAGCGGCGGCACCACCAACCTCGCCTCGGCGGAGAACGGGCTTCAGATCAATATCTTGGGAGTCAACTTCTTCACATGGGAGAAAGACGCGGAGCGGATTGCAGGCACGATGCTCCATGAGTTCACGCACATCCTTGACGGAATCTATGCCGCTCCTGCCGAGTTCAAGGACATCACCACGAGCGACTATGTCGGCAACCGCTACACATCCCTGACCGAGGACCCTCTCAAAAAAGGCTTTGTCAGCAACTATGCCCGTTCCAGCTACGCCGAGGACATCGCCGAGACCGGAGGACGCCTTGTCTCCCTCACGCCGGAGGAGTGGGAGGCCATGTTTGCCGCTGCCGGAACTGACGGAGGGGCCAAGCTCCGCCAGAAATATACGCTCCTCAAGAAATGGCTGAAAGACTCCTATGGAGTGGACGTCGACCGCTGGAGTGAAATCTACCACCGACGCATAGCCCGTCTCGGCGAGCTTGATTGGGAATCACTTGATGACTAAATGACTATGAAGATGAAAAATATAATATATACCACCGCACTTCTGCTCCTGCTCGCCTGCGTCTCATGTACCAAGAATGAGCGGATATTCGACAAGTCGGCTTCGCAGAGGACACAGGAGACTCTGGATCTTTACCGAACGGCTCTGACGGACAAGGGACTTTGGGTCATGGAATACTTTCCTGACGAGCAGCTGCGCTACGGCGGCTGGATATATGTCCTTGAATTCCGGACGGATCTCACCGTAAAGGCCTGGTTCGAGGGCGCCGGCTTCGTGCCTCAGGACGAGCCCGTCACCGAATCCGAATATGCCGTTGACTTCGGCACCGGGCCGATGCTGCGTTTCGTGACAAACAATGACTATCTTCATTTCTTCTCATTTCCGGGCGGCCCGAACGGCGGAGGCTATCAGGGATGGGGCGGGGACCATGAGTTCACGTTCATGTCAATGTCTCCGGCTCGTGACGAGATTGTCCTTCGGGGACTCAAGTCACACAACCGCATTGTCCTGCGCCCGCTTCCGGAAGACATGACCCCGGAGCGGTATATAGAGGAAATCCACAAGTCAGTGCTTCTTACCGCGCGGACGGAATTTGACCTTTGTGTCAACGGTAAGGCCATAGGGACGGCAACGAGAGCCTCTGCTCCGGTTCTCGACAATTTCAGCAAATACTACGGAAGCAAGGTCTGGTCTCTCCGCTACAACGACGGCGAGGACATAGTGCGCGGCAGCCTCTGCTCAATGAATCTGCCCGGTGGCGAAATGAGACTCTATGAACCGTACGCTTTCCGCGGAAATGCCGTAGATGGCCTTGACGGCCGCACCGTCGGGGATTTTCGCTGGACTCCGGGAGTGTTCTCTTCCCTTGACTACTACTCCGGAACGGATTCATTCTACCAGATAACACTGCAATAATAATCGAGATATATGAAAAGATTGCTATACATTCTTCCCATAGCGGCGCTCATTCTCCCGTCATGCCGGGTGGAAGACATACAGGAACCGGAGTCTTCTTCAGGCTTCGCTTTCAGGGCCGCTGCGGTCACGTCCGTGACCGAATCTCCGTTCAGGTGGGTCGCCGTCTCCGACAGAGTTGGAGTGTTTGCGCGGGAAAGCGGTAGCGGGGAACTCCTGAGCGACAACGTCTACTATGACGCGCAGACGTCGACAGAGAGATCCCTGTTCAAACCGCTCAAGACCGGAACAGGGCTGAACTTCGGAAGGGACAGGACATACGACCTCGGTCTCTACTATCCCTACCGTTCGAGTGTCAAGACTCCGTCTTCCATACCCGTGAGCGCCCCGTCGGAGCAGATGATGTCTCCGGATTCCCCGATGGTTCTTGATGAGGTCAAGGCCAAGGCCCTTTTCGTCTGCACGAAAACCGGTGTGGCTGTTCCGGAAACCGGCACTTTGGAAACGGAGCTTGCGCCTGCGGTCGCTCTCGTGCGGGTTATGCTGTCCGCCAAGATAGATGCCGTCTGTGACTATGTGCGGATTGTCGGCGAGCAGGGAAGTGCCCTTTCGTTTGAGGAAGGCGCTTACGACCTTTTCGCGTCGACGCTTTCCACCGGAGAAAAGACATCGTCGGAAATAATCGTCAAGCCGGCTTCTGCGGTGAAGTTCGGAAGGACGCCGGTCGAGTTCTGGGCAAGAGTCAACCCGGACTACGACGGGGACAGGCTTTCCGTCGTATGTGATGTCGACGGATTTGAAATCGACGACGTCGTCATTGAACTTCCCGAAGGAGGGCTCAAGCCGGGAATGCTCATAAACTGCGACATTGCACTTACCGACAGTTCCAAAGACCTGAGCAGGGGCGGTTCTGCCAACTGCTACATCGTCAACCGTCCGGGAGTGTATTCTTTCCGTGCCGATGTCAAGGGCAACGGTCTTCCGCGCAGCTTTGACTGGAATTTCGAGGGCGAATCCCGTTCCGCCGGATATTCCGACGTCACCATCGTCCCGGAGACAGCCGCGCTTCTTTGGTACAGCACGCCTGAAACAGAAGACGGATTCTCGGGAAAGAGTCCCATTTCTACAGAGACAGTGTTTTTGAACGAAGGTCGGGTATATTTCACCGTTCCGGCAGACTTCGAGGACGGGAATGCGGTGATTGCCGCGTTTGATGCTGCGGGCGAGATTCTCTGGAGCTGGAACATCTGGGCTGTGCGGGGATATGATGCCGAAGCCTCGTCAAGACAGGTCGGCCGCTACGGTGTCATGGATCGCAATCTCGGTGCCGTTCTCGGCCCGGAGTCAAAAGACATATCCGACAGAATATCGGCAGCCGGAGCAATCGGCAACTACTACCAATGGGGCCGTAAGGATCCTTTCCCGGCGGCGTCCGAGTACAGCGATGGCACTTTCGGCATAAAGGACAGCTGGGGCAATGAGGCGTACACCGACATCGAAGCCTGCAAACTCGTCGGGAACCGTATATTTTCCGACGACAGGGTTCAGAACGGCCGTATGCTTGCTGCGGAACTCGGTTCCGGATATTCGATGGAGGCCGCAATCGCGGAGTCTGTCAAATACCCGCACAAATGGATGTTCGGAGGTACCGGTGACGCCGAGTGGCCTCAGTACGGATGGTTTGCCGATGGAAATGGGTATACGAAAAAATCACTCAATGAGCAGGGCGAATGGCGCTGGATCTGGGGAAGCCTTGACAATGTCACCAGCGAGAAGACCATATATGATCCGTGTCCTCCCGGCTGGAAAGTCCCGACCGCAGACCTTTTCGCCCAGTTATTCGCGAAAGCTGAAGTCTCGGGCGGCAAGCATGGGCTGTATTTCCCGATGTACGATCTTTACTTCCCGTTCGCAGGACAACGCAAGGCCGGATACGGCGGCTCGGTGATTGTCGGCAACGGCGAGGTCATGGTGGCTTCTGCAAGCGTTTCAGGATGTCTCTACCCGACGAGAGGAACGGCTGTAGATGGCGGCGGTTCCGTCACTTCCGGAAACAGCTACATCGGGGCCGGGCTTCAGATTCGCTGCGTCCGTGAGGACGTTTCCGCCGCGGCTCCTTCATACGGACGTCAGAGCGGTCACAGGGCTGCACTCATGGGCGACTCCATCACCCGCACATGGCGTGACCGCGGACGCAAGTCTTTCTTCACCGACAACAACTACCTCAATCTCGGAATCGACGGAACCACCAGCAACAATATGGTCAACCGCTTCTCACAGCTGCTCAACGATGACCCGTATCTTACGGTAATAACCTGCGGTACAAATGACTTCGCCGAGAATGACGGGTTCTATGTCAGCCGCGAAGACCTGCTTGCAAACATTGCCCTGATGGCGAGAATGGCCGAGGACAAGGGCATGCCGGTCATACTCGGCTCCATAGCGCCTTCACGCAGCATGTGGTGGCAGTCAGACCAGTGGAAAGAAAAATATGACGGGGACTGGGTAGCCGACAAGATTATAGAGGCGAACAAGCTCATAAAGGCTTATGCCGAGTCTCACGGGTACAAGTATGCCGATTACCATACTGCTCTCAAGGACGAGCAGAACGGGCTTGCGCAGAAATACATGTGGGCCGGCACCGACTCCGTCCATCCTAACTACGATGCGTTCATTGTGATGGAAGGCATCCTGAAGCCGCTGATTGACGCTCTTCTCCACGATCCGGATGAAACGCGTCCGGGAGGAAGCGGAATGGACGATCTTGACAATTGGGAATGGAAATAAGAAGCTGTTTAAGTTATGAAAAAGAATGATATATCAATAGTATTCGTGTCGGCGGCTCTCGCTGTCCTTGCAGGCTGTTCCGCCGGGACGGCCATTCCCGACACGGAAAAGGATGACGCCCTGACCTTTACTGCCTCGGTGGTTTCGGAAGACCGCCCGCAGACACCGACGAAAGTCGGCTACGGCGTCACCGCCTCCGGGCTTAAACTCTCATGGGAAAAAGACGACTGCATAGGAATCTGGTCCTCGAATGCCGATGGGATTCTGCGTTCCAACAGCCGCTACAAGGCCGAAAGTTCCGAAGCCGCCTCCGCATTCTCCTATGTCGTGCGCTCCGAGCGGCTGCGCTGGGCTTCGGAGACCGGTAAGCAGTCCTTCTATGCCTGCTGGCCATATAATGAAGAATCCGGAACAGACCCGCACTCGGTCCCGGTGTCCATTCCTGCCGTACAGGCTCAGGAAAGCAACAATGTGACCGGACATCTTGACGGCGTAGACTTCATGTGGACGGCATCGGAGAACCTTTCCAAGGCTGACGGCACTGATGTGACATTCGGTTTCCATCATGCTTTCTCCGTGCTTGACCTCGAAGTGACGAATGACAAGAGGATGTTCGTAGGTGAGATTATTCTTCGCTGCACGTCAAACCCGAATGCTCCGGTGTCCTTTACCGGAGCCACGATTGATCTCGCGACGGGTAAGGTTGACCTCAGTAAGGCAGTGACTTCCTCTGAAATAAGACTTCAGTGCGGATTCGCCACCTCGTATCCCGCTTCTTCGCATTTCTACCTTGTCTTCAACCCGGCGCTCGGAGGAGAGACGATCCGGGTTCTCGCAAAGATAGGGGAGAACGAACTTCTGCTGGCGGAGAAGAAGGTTCCTGATGAGGGACTTCCGGTCGGAAAGACCATAAACCTGAAGGCGAACGTGACGGTTCCGGACGAGGCGGCAATCCAGATCAAGGACCTGAGCGGACTTGGAACCGCAAATACCTACATAGTCACGAACGGTAGCGACTTCTACCGCTTCAAGGCAACCGTCAAGGGAAACGGCAACATTCCTTCGGCGCTTTCTGCACTTGAGGGCGGCGAGACCATAGAACCGAAGTCCGCCCTTATTCTGTGGTATAACACCGTCCAGACAAACAATTCCTGGGTAAACGCGAGCCCGGTTGTCATCTCGTCCGTGAGCCTGCTTGACGGTTATATATACTTCGACACTCCTAAGAAGTTTGTTCCGGGAAATGTCGTCATTGCGGCGTTCGCCGAAGAGGGCGTGACCTGCGACAACATCGAGGTTGACGAAAACTACGGCATAACCAACGCGACCCTTCTTTGGAGCTGGAACATCTGGGCTGCGGAAGACTACAATCCGGACGACAGCCCGCTGACAGCCGGTGGACGCAAGATGATGGACCGCAATCTCGGCGCGGCTCTTTCCGGAACGGGAACCACGGGCATGTATGAGCCGGCCGCAGCGCTCGGCAATGTATACCAGTGGGGACGCAAGGATCCGTACCCTAATTTCGTCGGCTACACCAACGCAAGTTTTCCGTGCATCTACTTCGACTATCTCTTCGCACTCCCGTCATGGACTCCGGTCAAGGCTCTTGGCCTGCAAAAGCAGGGGGCGCAGGAAGTCGATGGCCTCATATTCGGCTACAGGCACAAGGCCGACGGGGCAATGGACACTGACAATGCCTATACGATGGTCCAGAGATCGGAAATCACCACCGAAGCATCCGCAGGAAACGATGTGTTCTTAGGCTACGCCAAGACCCATCCGCACAAGTTCATAAGCGGCAAGCCGGTCGCCTCTACCGATTACAGCGGAGACTACACCTGGTTCAATCCTAAGAAGGACAATTCCTGGAACA
Organism: Bacteroidales bacterium UBA6360; assembly: GCA_002440085.1. Taxonomy (GTDB): domain Bacteria; phylum Bacteroidota; class Bacteroidia; order Bacteroidales; family UBA932; genus Cryptobacteroides. The sequence continues at coordinate 10,723 of DJRM01000073.1, read as the reverse complement.
GCCTCTGGGGAAGTGACAAGACAGTCTATGATCCTTGTCCTGTGGGCTGGCGCGTCTGGACAATGGCTGAGGCCGAGGATTTTCTGACCGTGTTTGTAGCCGGCGACGCGCAGCTTGACGCGAACCAGTACGGCTATGACTACAAAGGCTGCTATTTCCCTTTCGCCGGGCGAGGACGTGACAGCCAAAACGGCAGGGTCAACTATGTCGCGGCAACCGGCTATCCGACAGAGTCGAATTTCTGGTGCGCCGACAGCTGCCCGTATATCGGCGTCTGGGGAAAGAAACTGCGTTTCTCGGCTCCGGCCAATTATGTCAATGCCGAAGACAAGACTCCTAAGTATGCGGCGGATACAGGACATCCTGCCGCAGGTTACAGCATTCGCTGTGTCAGAGAGCAATAAATTATAAACCATATAATCAAAAATCAGAATTATGAGAAAAACTTTATCGGGAGGGGCACAGACCTCTCTGCGAGCCTATGAGGCACCGGAGCTGACCGCGTATGCGCTGCAGGTCGAATCGGGATTTGCAGACAGCAACGGCATTCAGGACATGTCTAAGTGGAACCAATGGGAAACCGTCCCGGACGGCGAATAAGGAGGAACTGACCATGAAAAAGATTTTTTACATTGCAGTGGCGGCGTCACTCTCGCTCGTAGCCTGCCAGAAAAACGAAATAATGGAGCAGCCGGAAACGGAAATGCCTGCATTCCAAATTGTCGCCACCATTGATGACAGCGACACGAAAACGGCTTATACCGATGCCGGTGATGTCATTAAGACGACTTGGGTTGCTGGGGATAAAATAGGTTTGTATTCTCATTCTCAGAGGCCTGAGAGCGATGGAGACAGAAATGCTTGCATGAATGCTCTCTTTAAGGCGACGGAGGCGGGTAAAACAACTATATTCAAAGAAGTCAGTGGTTTTGCTTGGTATCAACATACATATAGGTACTCATTTTATTCTTATTATCCGTATTCTGAATCAGCAGGAAAAGATTCTTTGGCAATAGCGTTTAAGGTTCCGGCGTCTCAATATCAGAAGTGTGCGAACAGCATGGAGCATGTCTCCAAGACGGATCTTATGTATGCAAAAGTGTCCGCAAAATATGACGGTGATATTCCCGCTCCATACGGCAATCAGATTTTCTTTTCTTTCAAACGGGCACTGTCTGTTCTTGAAGTTAACTTGAAGGCAGCCTCTGAAATAGTGAAACTGTCAAGCGTAAGAGTGGCTCTCGATGATGAAACGGAATTCCTTTCCGTTTCGGAGGGCTTTCTTGATCCAAGAGACGGCAGCATTGATCTAAAAGCAGGTTCTTCAAGTATTGATCTCTACCTTGATGAACATGTGACACTTTCTGATGAGATTTCTCGTTTCTATATTCAGGTAACTCCTGGGCATGCTGGTAAAAAATTGTCTGTTTACGTGACGGTGAATGGCGTGGAGACAAAGGTAGGTTCGGTGAAAGTCCCTTCCGCTGGCATCCCCGTCGGCGTGTTGGCTCAGCTCCCTGTCTTCCCTGTCAGCAACCAAAATGGCAATTATGAGGATTTGAGCGCAAACGGCACATCTAACTGCTATATCATATCAGCTCCAGGCAATTACAAGTTCAAGGCTACAGTCAAGGGCAACGGGTATATACCATCTGCTCTGGGAACCATTGCGGGCAATGCCGAATTGAATCCGAAGTCTGCTCTTGTCCTTTGGTACAACACCGTGCAGAACAGCAATAATTGGCAGGACTTCAGTCCGGTCGTTTTATCTTCGGCTTCGATCGAGGACGGATATATCTGTTTCTCAACTCCACGGAGTTTCATTTCGGGCAACGTATTAATTGCGGCGTTTGCCGAAGAGGGCGTGACGTACGACAGCATAAAGGCTGATGAAAACTATTGCATTACCAACGCGACCCTCCTTTGGAGCTGGAACATTTGGGTCGCAGAAGGCTATGACCCGGAGGCAAGTACGCTTACTGCAGATGGCAGGAAACTGATGGATCGCAATCTCGGAGCTCCTGTTTCCGGGATTGGAACCACTGGCGTGTACGAGCCGGCGGCCGCTCTTGGTAATGTCTACCAATGGGGCCGCAAAGACCCCTTCCCGAACTTCCCTGATTATGGCAACGCAAGTTATCCGTGCTCAAATTACAGTAATTCTTTATTCGCGCTTCCGACATGGACCCCGGTCAAGGCTCTCGGGCTGAGCGGACAGGGGAAACAGAGTCTCAACGACCAGATGTTCGGATATAAGCATAAGGATGACGGATCATTGGATTTGAGTAATGCGGAGAATATGCCATTGAAGTCTGATATTTCTGTTGAAGCCGCCCAAAATGAGGTTTATGTGGGGTATGCGACGAAGAATCCTCATAAAATCATAAAGGGCACGCCTGTTTCTGGGGAAGGCTCTTATGCTTGGCTGAACACAAAGGACAAGTCTTGGGAATCATTGTGGGGCTCAGAAAAGACTCTGTATGATCCGTGTCCTGCAGGGTGGCGCGTTTGGTCATCTGCGGAGGCTACTGTTTTCTTGACGAGCTTTGTTAAAGACGCACAGATTGCTTCTAATCTTCGTGGATACATGTACAAAGGGTATTATTTCCCGCTTACGGGCAGAGGACGGGACAGCCAGCATGGACGGGTCGAATTTGTCTCAGCAACTGGTTATAAGACAGAATCCAATTTCTGGTGCATTGACAGTTGCCCTCATAGTTCCGCATGGGGACACGCGTGCCGTTTCTTGGCTCCTGCCAATTACTCAGAAACAGATTATGCTCCAGAATATGATGTGAACAGCACAGTGCATCCTGCAGCTGGCTATAGTGTCCGCTGCGTGAAAGAATAGACCCAATAGCCGATAACAAAATTGACGCCACGAAGCCCCGGCAGCATTGAAGCCTCCGGGGCTTTATTTTCCTCCGGAGGCAAAAAGGGGAATATTGATGATAATAGAATGACAAATTACTTGGTATGAAGAAGATAGTACATTTCGCGGCATCATTGGCTCTGTTTGCGTCAATCGCTTGCACGCGGCAGAATGCGGTGCGTCCGCCTCTTATGGGCTGGAGTTCGTGGAATGCTTTTCAGATTAACATTTCCGATTCGCTGATTGTTCGTCAGGCGGATCTTTTTGTTGAACTCGGGCTCCGTGAGGCGGGCTATCGCAACATCAACATCGATGACGGTTATTTCGGCTATCGAGATTCTCTCGGTTATATGATTCCGCATCCGGAGCGGTTCCCAAGCGGATCAGAGGGGATGAGAGCCATCGTGGATCACATCCATTCCCTCGGACTCAGAGCCGGCATCTATTCCGACGGGGGGATGAACACATGCGGCCTGATCTGGAGCGGTGACGGGAACGGACGCGGGGCCGGACTTTGGGGACATGACGTTCAGGATGCTGAGCAGTGCTTCCGAAACTGGAACTTCGACTTCATCAAAATCGACTTCTGCGGCGGGCAGGAGATGGGGCTTGACGTCCGGGAACGCTATACTGAACTTCGGCATGTGATTGACAGTGTGGCCGGACGGCATATAGACATTAACGTATGCCGCTGGGCCTATCCGGGTACTTGGGTCGCGGAGGCGGGTGATTCTTGGCGAATGTCACTTGACGTGACGGCAAACTGGCCTGCCGTAAAACGTATAGTCCGGAGAAATATGTATCTCTCGGCATACGCCCGTGACGGTCACTACAACGACATGGACATGCTCGTCGTCGGCTATAACATCAAGCCCTCGCTGTTTGCCCGGGAGGGGCTTGGCAAGTCGCTGACCTACACGGAGGAAGAGGCCCATTTCGGGATGTGGTGCATAATGGCCTCGCCTCTGCTCGTCGGCTGTGACCTCGAATATGTCCCGGAGGAAACCATGCGCATCATCACCAATCCGGAACTCATAGCCGTGAACCAGGATCCTCTCGGTCTTCAGGCTCATGTCGTGCAGCATGAAGGCGAAACCTATGTCCTTGCAAAGGATATTCTTTCGCGTCACGGGAAAACACGGGCTGTGGCTCTCTACAATCCTGCTGAAAAGGAGGCAGTGTTCTGTGTTCCTGCTGCAACATTTGAATTTGCGGGAGAGATGAAAGTCCGTGACCTGAACCGGCGGACTGATATGCCGTCCTGTGACACGCTCCGGATGACTCTTCAGCCTCATTCCGCGAAAATTCTCAAAATTGAGGGCCGTCGTTCCGAACCGGTTCTCTATGAGGCAGAATGGGGCTATTGCCCCGACTTTACTGACATTGCCGGTACAGGGATGAAGTATATCCAAGTCGAGGGCGCCTCGGGACGTGCTGTCACGACGAACCTCGGCGGCTCTGACAGCAATTATCTTGAATGGGATAACATTTACCGCAGGAGCGGTGGTAATTACGTTGTCAAAGTCCGTCTTTCCACTCCCGATGCCGCAGATTTTGAACTTGTTGTCAACGGCAAATCCTATCCGGTGTCCTCACCGGCTACGGATGGAGCGTTCATTGAAATACCGGTTGTCACGCGCATGAAAAAAGGTGACAACGATATCAGGATTTGTCGCGTCACCTCTTCAAATGCTCAGTTTGATTGTATTCGCCTAATCTCTTTGCAGGCGCTTTAGAACCTCACTCCTAACGTCGCCACTACCTTGACAAGATTCCGACGGTAGCGGATTATCGGGGATTCGGTCGTAAGGCTGCGGTGGGTGTCGTCCGCGTAGTCGTAGTTGCCGTAAGGCATGATGTACTGTGTCGGATAGAAATAGCCCACGGCTGCAAAGTCTGCGAAGAAGGCGCCGCTGCTGAACCCGAATCCGAAGGATGCCGTCTGAACGTTCTGGGCCGGAGCCTTCACGAGGCTGTCCCCGTCATATTCGTAGGTCTGTCCGGTCGTCTTCAGGGTGTAGCCCGCGCGTACCGAGAACCACTCGGCAGGTTTCACTTCCGCTCCGAGGCGGAGATAGTGCTGCACACCGCAGAGGTCATAAATCCCGTTGTTCGCATCGTCAAACTCGCTGTTGTCGGATGTGTCAGGAACGCTGAAATACATCTTTCTGTAGTTGCTGAGCTCGTAGTCGGCGCTGACGATTCCGAACTTCCCGAATGTGTATGCCACGCCGAAGTTGGCACGGAGCGGAGCCTTGAAGTCGTACTCATATTTGCTGACTGGGGCGGAGTCGCTGCCGTTGAACTTCGGGTCCTCGAACTTTGCCTCGCTGGAATAGCCAATCCTTTCCCTTATCGTGTATGATGTCGGAGTCTGGATGGCTGCCCCGAGTCTGAGGCCTCTCCACGGGGTCAGTATGAACCCGAACTTTCCGTAGACTCCGGTTCCGTCAGCCCTGTAGCTGTATGTCTTTTTCGCGGAGGAAAAATATGTGGAGCCGCTCTCTCCGAAGTCTATCTTTACGTCGTCTATGTCAACAGCGTCTTCCCTGAGGAACTCGTTGGAATTGTAATTTATGGTCGTGACTCCGATGTTTGCTCCGAAGAAGAACACGTCAGAGACATTGAATGCAAGGTTGTAGACGAAGTCCGATTTTGCTCCGGAAATTGTCTGTCCGAAATTCTGGTTCAGTCCATGCTCGCCTATCCCGATTCTGCCATCCGCAGTACTATTTTCCGTCACTCCGACGAATGCGTTCTTTCCGTTTGTGAAAGTGGTTCCGGCAATCGCCCCCGCACGGAACGCGCTGACAAGGTCATAGTCTCCAATGTTGTCGTATACGTTGTCGCCATTGAAGTCATCTGGGGCGTATTTGCACCAGTACTGCGCCCTTGCAGCCATTTCTCCGAAAGCGGAAGTCCTCGTGTTGAGACCGCGCGCAATGATGTCCTCGTTGTAGCTGCGGGTGTTGTTCACCACGAATCCCATGGACCAGTTCTTCAGTCCGCGTGACCTGCCTGTGTTGAAGTTTATCATCCCTCCGAGATTCGGCATGCTGAACCTGCTCTTGTCGTTCTGGAGTTTCGTTCCGAACCCGACGGAACCGTCGTTGAGAACTTCTCCCTGAACCCGTGCTATGGATATGTTCATTCCCGGACTGACCGTGAACTGCGAGTGCCTTGCCACTGCCGAGCCGGCAGGGTTGATTCCGAGCGACCCCATATCTCCGCCGAGGGCAGTGAAGGCGTTTCCCATGGCCATGGTCCTTGCCGTTCCCTCATATTCGTTTTCACTGAACCGCAGTCCGTCCGTATAGTTCTGAGCCGTTGCCGAGAACCCGATGCCGAGAACTGCCGCCGTCAACACTAATTTTTTCATATTATTTTCAGTTTAATTAATTCATGAATAATCAAAGTTCTGCAAGTATTCTGACTCGAACAGGAGTTCATTAAGAATTACCGTCTTGAAGATCGGCTGCTGCCCGAACTGCGACTGCCGGAATGGCTTGAAGACGAGTGGCTTCCGCCGTAAGATGAACCGGAACTGCGGTGGGATGAGCTTGACGAACGGTAGTTTGAACTTGAGCTGCTGCGGCTTCCGGAGTAACTGCTGCTTGAGCCTCTTGAGGAAGAACTGCTCCCATAGCTTGAAGAACTGCTCCTGTAGCTGCTTCCTGAAGATGGTCTGCTGTAGGTCGTGTTCCTTGTGGATGAACCAGATGGACGGCTATAGCCTGTGCTTGAGGAAGTGCCGCGTGCCGCAGATGACGTTGCCGGGCGTGTTCCTGATGTCGTTCCGCGGACTCCAGATGTCGTGTTGCCGGTGCGCACGGATGAGGATGACGTCCCCCGGGTGGAGGATGGCCTAGCCACGCTCACGACATTTGAGTTTCTTGTCCTTGTCGTTCCGCTGTTTCGTGCCGATGCCGATGAACGGGATGCGGATGTCGCGCGGGATGCCGCCGGACGTGAAGCGCGGGCCACGCCGCTGACAGAACTTCCGCGTGACGTCGCCTGTCTTGATGATGCCGAGCTGCGCACTGCTGCAGACGCTCCTCTTGTTGAAGGATTGGTTGCGTATCTTGTTGACATTCCGCTTCTGCTGTCTCTCGCCCCGAAATGCATCGGCCCTCCGCCGCCAGGTCCGTATCCCGGACCGTCAAAGAACGGGTCGTGATGCCCGTAGTAGTGGTGATGATGGTGGTGATACCAATAGTGGTCATAGTACCACGGGTCTCTCCACGGCCCGTACCACGGGTCATACCATCCTGCCCAATAGGCGCCTCCGTACCATCGCCCATACCAATATGAATCGTAAATCCATGGGTCATAGAATCTTCCTCCGTAGAACCACGGATCGTACCAGCCGGCGTAATAGACCGGGCTGTAGATTCCCCAATTGTATCTGTACGGAGCCCACGCATAGCTGTATCCGAAGCCCATGAACGGATCCACATAGACCGTCGTGACGTTGGCTCCCTCAAGGTTGAGCGTGAGCGTCTTCGGTGCCTGTGAGGCCGTTGTCTGTGCGGTCGCAGTGCTGTCACGTGCGTCAAGCATCGTCGTCTTTGTCAGCTCGGCGAGCGCGTCCGTCTCCTCCTTGCTCTTCGCGAGGTCCGCAGCGGACGGCGTTTTCTCCGTCCGGGTGTAATATATTCCGTCATACTGACTTGCAGTCTGCGCCGCAGTTCCACAGGAAGACATCATGACGCCGCATATCGCCAGCGCCACGATTCCCGACACTCCTGATATATAAAGCCGTTTTGTCATAAATCCATATATTTTTCTTAACTTCGCGCCGCATTCCGTTGTTGTCGAATACGGCAACCGAGTGTGACTTGCAAAGAATATACCTATTCAATATGCACAATCCACTGAAAGATGCGGATTTATGCGAAAACGTCGCAAAAGGTGCGGAGGATACTGCAAAATATTGGAAAACAAAATTGATATATAGATATGGCAAAGGAAGTTACAAAAAGGTCGGAGAATTACTCGCAGTGGTATGACGACCTTGTGGTTAAGGCTGATCTGGCGGAGCGCTCCGCTGTAAGGGGCTGTATGGTCATAAAACCATACGGCTATGCGATTTGGGAGAAGATGCAGCATACTTTGGACAAGATGTTCAAGGACACGGGGCACCAGAACGCATATTTCCCGCTCTTCATCCCGAAGTCTTTCCTCAGCAGGGAAGCCGAGCATGTGGAAGGGTTCGCGAAGGAGTGCGCCGTGGTGACGCACCACCGTCTCATGAAGGATCCGAACGGAAACGGCGTTGTGGTCGATCCGTCCGCGAAGCTTGAGGAGGAGCTCATTGTCCGTCCGACTTCCGAGACCATCATCTGGAACACGTACAAGGGGTGGATTACCTCCTGGAGAGATCTTCCTATCCTCTGCAACCAGTGGGCTAATGTCGTGCGCTGGGAGATGAGAACCAGGCTTTTCCTCCGCACGGCCGAATTCCTCTGGCAAGAGGGTCACACTGCTCACGCAACCCGCGAGGAGGCCGAGCAGGAGGCACAGAAGATGGTGGGCGTGTATGCGGATTTCGCCCGCAACACCATGGCGCTTCCGGTTGTCGTGGGGCACAAGTCTCCTAACGAGAGGTTTGCCGGTGCGCTTGACACTCTCACGATTGAGGCCATGATGCAGGACGGAAAGGCTCTTCAGGCGGGAACCTCGCACTTCCTCGGTCAGAATTTCGCGAAGGCGTTCAACGTCCAGTTCACCAACAAGGAGGGCAAGCAGGAGTATGTATGGGCCACTTCATGGGGCGTTTCCACCCGTCTTATGGGAGCGCTCATCATGGCTCACGGCGACGACAACGGCCTTGTCCTTCCTCCGGCACTCGCTCCGATTCAGGTGGTTATGGTGCCTATCTATAAGACTGAGGATGAGCACAATGCAATTATTGAAAGGATGTCTCAGATTAAGGCTGAACTTGAGAAGGACGGCGTGAGCGTGAAGATTGACGACCGCGACACCCTGCGCCCGGGCTTCAAGTTCGCCGAGTGGGAGCTCAAGGGAGTTCCGGTGCGCATCGCGATGGGTCCGCGTGACCTCGCCGCCGGCACGCTTGAGATTGCCCGCAGGGACACTCTGGAGAAGGCTTCGATTTCTCAGGAAGGGGTCTCCGCTCACATCGAACAGCTGCTGAAGGACATTCAGGAGAATATGTATAAAAAGGCTCTCGCGTTCCGTGACGCTAATGTGCGCAAGGTTGACTCCTGGGACGAGTTCAAGGAAGAAATCAAGAAGGGCGGCTTCCTGCTCTGCCACTGGGACGGCACGACAGAGACCGAGGAGCGCATCAAGGAGGAGACCAAGGCCACCATACGCTGCATCCCGATTGACAGCTATGTCTGCGAGGAGGAGGGCAGGTGCATCTACACCGGCAAGCCTTCGCACCGCAGGGTGATATTCTCAATTTCTTATTAGTTTGTGTGTTGACGATATGAAAAAAACATTTGTTGCCATCGTGATGATGGCGCTTACGGCGTTCACCGCTTCAGCTCAGGATGACGTGCAGAAGGCCGCACAGGAAGCCGCAGCCGCGTTTGCGTCCGCTCCGGTTCAGGAAGCCAAGCCGAAAAAGCCGAACTATTGGACAAATTCGCTCACGACCCAGATAAATGTGGGGCAGACGAGCCTCACGAACTGGGCTGCCGGTGGAGACAACACCTTCACGCTCAAGGGTTACGCCGACGGCAATGCGAACTGGAAGAAGGACAAGATGTTCTGGAACAACCGTCTCCAGCTGGAGTTCGGACTGCTCTACGCCTCTTCAAAGCCGCTTTTTCAGAAGAGCAACGACCGAATCTATCTTGAGAGCAAGTGGGGACACAGGATTCACGAGCAGCTTTATGCTTCCGCGAACTTCGACTTCAAGAGCCAGTTCGCCAAGGGATATGACTATCCGACACCGTCCGCAGCACAGGTGACCGAGTGGTTCGGCACGGATGCTACCCTTGAGGGGCTTTCCAAGAAGGACCAAACAAAAGCCTGGCAGAATGCCCGTAAGCCGAAGTCCGGTTTACTGTCACCTGCCTACACTACATTGGCGCTCGGTCTTGACTGGAATCCGGCAAATTGGGTTTCTGTCAGCTTCGCTCCGCTTACAGGTGGTTTTACAGTGGTGACTGACAGTCAGTTCCGTAAGGCTTACGGAATGAAACTCGATAAGGCTTACACCGATGGTATGGATAATTACGAGGCTGCGCGGACAAGGTTTAAGGACTTGACGCCAGAAGCGATAGCCTCCCTTACCGGTGAGGACAAGACTGCGTATGATGAATATGTGCGCTTCGGCAATGCTCTGAGTAACGGTTCGGCCTACAAGCCGGCTCTCTTCCAGTTCGGTGCCCAGCTCAAGACGGACTTTAAGGTGAACATCAACGACAATTTCAAGTACACCTCACAGATTGTCCTTTTCACCGACTATCTGAGCAAGAAGGACAACGGCAAGTATAATCCGAACATCCGTTTCAACTGGGACAACAAGTTTGACTGGAAGCTCGCGAAGTATTTTGCCCTCACCGTGACTACCAACATGATCTACGACACCAATGTCTTCAAAGTGAAGGAGGAAAACGGCAAGGAAGTGATTGACGCAGTTACTGGGGAGAAGGTTATGGTAAAGCGCGGACTGCAGTTCGCTGAGTCTATCTCCTTCGGATTTACATACACCATCGCGTCAAAATCCAAATAAGAGGCGATCTGCGGCGTTGCGCTGCGATAATTTGAATCCTCACAACCGAAAGGTTGCTGCGGTTCAAATACCTTGCGCGCCTTGCATCTCATCCTCTTATTTGAATTTTGCGCCCAGGAATGGCGATCTGCGGCGTTGCGCTG
>DJRM01000044.1 GCA_002440085.1 Bacteroidales bacterium UBA6360 | reverse complement strand
AGAATCGCGTATTTCAGCAGCGAACATCATCCGGTCGAGAAAAAAGTGATTCTCGCGTCAATAATAAAACGGCAGATAAGTCGGAAGACCATCTGCCGTATTATTTGTTTAGGACGAGGCATTTCGCTTAATGTGGATTTGACGAAATGGAAATGTGAAACTCTACGGATGGTGCCAAACTTGATCATCAACTTTTCCTGGAGTATTTGAACACCTTGACCATGTCCTTGTCACCGCCCACGAGTCGGCTACACCTGTTCAATAGGCCTGTATCTGTAAAGCCACATTTCTCCATTACCCTTCCCGATGCGGGATTGCCGGTAAAGTGGTCTGCCCAGACATTTTCAAACTGCTTTACATTGACGCAATAGTCAAGCATCAATTCTAACGCCTCGGTGCAGATTCCCTTGTTCCAAAAGGGATTGCCAACCCAATAGCCTACCTCACAGTCATTATCTCCAATAGGAATGTTGCTGAACTTATGGGTATAGTAGCCCATACACCCGATGGCTTCGCCAGTCCCTTTCAAGACAATCGCCCAAGTCGAATCGTTATTGAAAAATGTACGGATCACTTCCAGACTCTCTTCCACAGACTTATGAGGTAGCCATCCTGCCCGCGGGCCCACATCCGGGTCTGAGGCATACTTGAAAAGCTCCTCGGCATCAGAGTCCCGCCAACGGCGAAGCAGTATCCTGTTCGTTTCCATCTTTTGTTACATTTGATATTGAGTTCCAAGCAAAGATACACCTTTTCCACGAAATGATAGGAAAAAGAGGAATCATCGTCTCTCCCTTCCCTCCGTAGGTATCCGCGAAGTAAGGCGAAAAGACAAACGGCAAGGCAAATCCGCAGCCCATTGAGGGTGCGTTTTGTCTTGCCTTTGTTGTCTTGTGTGCTCGCCTGAGCATTGCGTCACCTTCCGGAGGAAAGGAAGGCCGCCCGATTTACTGGGAGGTAAGAGAATGTTCAACTTAAAGCAATCAATCATGCTACATCCAATCAGCGAGACAGGAAAGACCAAGAAGATCTTTCTGCGCATCTCAAACGGTGCAATCATTTCCAAGAGAAACGGCGAGGTGACTTCGTTCGAAGCAATCTCAGGTTCCCTCAAAGGCATCGAACTCAAGGAACACGAGTTCGAGAACAAGAAGTTCCGCAACTGGCACATCATCCTGACGGACACCGAAAGCGGAGAGGACTACGACATCTCCGTCAGCCGTGATTCGGGTGTGTTCAAGTCCATCGTGAGAAGCCTTGTAACCGAACAGGGACTGGGAAACCTCAATGACGTCAAGATTGAGGTCTATACTTCCAAGACAGGCTTTACCAATGCCGTCGTAAGCGCCGGCGGACAGAAACTCCACTGGGCCGATGAGCCGATGCCGCCTGTACGCTATGTCACCGTAGGCGAGAACGAGGTTGCCGACACATCGGCACAGATAAACTGGATCCAGACGCTCGTGGACCGCATCAATGCGAGAGCCACGCAGCAGGATGGCTCCGCGCCCGCCGAAGAGGAGGACGACCTTCCCGAAGAGTTCTATGAATAGGACCTAATTGGGGCGCTTCATAGTTGCGCCCCGAAATTTCATTGTCATCCATTTCAGGACAACAACATGGCAACAGACTTAATACAAAATGAGATTCACCTCGCTGGCATTATACGAGAAATCAGGCAGCTCAATTCGTCCTTTGTCTAGAAAATCAATTCGGATGTTATGACGAAATAGGTCGGCAACCATTTGGATGCCGACCTATTTCGTGTCAATGCTTTCTGCCCTTTGTCTGCGATACCATATTGCTGGTCACATTCTTATCCTGGACGGATTGCCGTCTGGCAGCATTCTGGTTCCGCCGCCCTGGGTTGTCCTTCGCGAACTGCTCCTTTGCCGCGTCCGTCGCCACCTGACGAACAGTAACCCCGGCAGGTACGGCGGCCCTGGTGTCCCCGGGCGTCAGTTTATCGCTAATCCAGACCCTCCCGACACCGACCACAGGCAGAAAGAGTCCCCACAGGAATCCTTTAACGGCACCGATCTCCCGACGGCTGCCCATCACCGCGCCCGTGATTGCGGACACTCCGGTAACGGAGGCCATCACGGCCAATGCGGCTATTGCCAAACCAAGCACTCCCATGTCATCTCCTCCTGCCCTGATGTGAGCCGTTCTTCGTGATGCGTATGCCCTTCTCGTCCGGGTTGGGATGCTGAAGATGCTCACCGGCTCTTTTCATCACCTTCTTCAGCTCCGTGTCATTGTACTCGACACCTGCGTCCCTGCACGCCTTGCGCTCCAGGACATCCTGGGCGATGGTGCTCCCGTCGCGCTTGATATGCTGGACTTCAGTAGGGTCATACCTGCGGCCGACAAGCGACGGATGGCTCAGTGCGAATCCTATGCAGGCATACCGGTGGCAGTCTGACGGCGAGGTCTCGGCGCACATTATGGCCTGCCTGTATCCTTTCCTTGCATCAGAAACGATCTCGTCATACACTTTCCTGAATCCTTCCGTGGACACCATCTCTTCGTAAGACAGACCCTTCGCGGGCATTGTCACGAACCTCTCCTTGAAGGCGTATTCGCTGAAAATATCCTTTCCGTCCTCACCGCGCATCAGCCATCCCTTCGGGGCGTGCACGTGGGCCGGGATACCTAGTTCCTTCGCCGCCAGGATACCGGCCTCGTCCGCGCCGGTCTGTCCGCCGCTCCTGATTGCGGCTATCCTTATCCCATACCGCTCCACAAGCTCCCTCATCACAGCCGCGACTGTAGATGCGACCTGCTCTCTGGACAGTCCCCGCTGTGCGAAGGTCTGCATTCCGTTGCCGGCGATATTTACTTCCAGCTCGGATTCCCGCTCCCTGTCGGTCATGCAGGACAGGATGTCGGCCGCCATCGCCTTCGCGTCGCGGTTTTCCTTGTCCATCGGAATCTGGATGATCTTTCCGGCCGCCGCCTTCTCAGTCGCCTTCTCCCCGGCGGTGCTGAAATCCGCCGCGAAGGCTATCGTGAGGTCAGCCGCGGAGGCGTTCTCCCTTGTCCGCTGCGCGTATCCGCCATCGGACATCGTGAAGCGCACGCCTTCCGATTCAGAGGGCAGGGACGTCCGC
>DJRM01000089.1 GCA_002440085.1 Bacteroidales bacterium UBA6360 | reverse complement strand
CTCGTGGGAGGAAGGCGACAGGATAAAGATTATCAGCCTGGATGCCGAGGGTAATCCCAAAACTGTTATAAGCGAAGAGGTTACGCTCCAAAATGGGGGGGGCAGATTCACCGCTACAGTCGAGACCTCCGACGTCTATTACGCGGTCTGGCCCGAGACTTTGGAAGTGACTCTGACCAAGGCCGATGAAGATGGCGCCGAGACTGTCTTTACCGTGGATTTCGGCAGTGCTCCAGACGCAAAGTCTGTGCTCGGAGACGCCGCATATTATGCCGCGAGAACCACTGCGGATGCACGCGTTCTCGATTTCAGGGCCATATCCACGATTATGGAGGTCAAGACGGAGACTGCCGATGCGACGGGCATCCTTTTCGGGGCATACGGCAGCGGCATCACATGTTGCTCGGGCTCTTTCCCTGTCAGCTTTGACACCGAAGGCAATGTCTCTCTCGGCAAACCGGCCACGGCGCAGACAAACGTGACGTTCGGAATAGACGGTGCGGGCACATATTACCTCCCTCTTCCGGGTAACGGCCAGACAGCTGCGGATGCCACGGACGGCGACGGTTTCATCCTTTGCCTGACCAAAGACGGCGGCAATCACACGGCCTCATACTATGAAAATACCATTCAGCTCAAGCCGGGCCAAATCTATAGTTTCAAAGACAATGTGGAAAGCAGGGCAGTCTCAGACTATTATCTTTCCGTCGATGGCACCGGGACAGGCCTTGCGGCTGACTCCCCGCTCGCTTTTTCAAGCTTGAAGACCTTGCCGGCATTCAAAAGCAATACGCTTGCCTCGGCAATGATGCGCAACGGGGTCACAGTGCATTTGGCAGGTGGGACGTACACCTCTCCGCTGTGGTGCTACAAGAACTCCGACGCCCTTGCCGAGCGATCGCTGACGATCAGCGGAAGCGCGGACTCGGAGAATCCGACGGTGTTCACGACGGAGGCTTCTTCAACATTTGAAGACTCCAGTCTTGCTGTAAAAATCGAGAACGTGATATTCAATGCCTGCATGGCGGTTGCGCTTCGGGTCACATACGGCAGTGTCGCGCTTGAAAACTGCAAGTTCACCTCCAATGTCACGACTTCCGGCAATGGCTCCGCGCTTGCAGTGTTTACCAATGCTTCCGTAAGTGCAAAGGCATGTGAATTTACAGCAAACGAGGCAACCAATGGTGCGGGATTGGCTGTCTATGCATCTCCGGCGGCACAGAGCGATGAGCATATTGTCTTTTCGGCGGAGGATTGTCTGTTCTCCAGGAATGAAGTCTCAGGCAGTGGTGCTGCTGTGTTGGTTGCGCAGGCAGCGAAAGGAGGTCAAATTCGTTTCAACAACTGCCGTTTTGAAAATAACAAGGTGACTGAAGATGACTCTCAGGCTGCGGTACTTTTGTGTAATAATAATGATGCCTCCCAGCCTGCTCCGATGGTATTTTTCAATGCCTGCAGCTTCTCCGGGAACAATAAATCAACGGGAACGACATCGAGGGGCAGTTTCGGATATGAGATTTATGGCAACACGGGAGCTCGCATCGCAATGAACAACTGCACTGTAAAGACCCCGAGTTGCGCCAACACTAAGAATTATTGTGACATTACCTGCATCGGTCAGACAGTGATCTCCAACACCACAATCTGGGGTGCCGCCTACACAGGCAAGCGTGCGCTGATATTTGTCGGCAATAAGAATAAACAGGAATCCCCGGCAACCATAGTCAACTGTATGATTCATCACAAGAATACCACGGAAACGCTGTATAACACTCTGTTCCTGACAGGGAACTATTATCTGAATATGTCCCATAGCATCTATGCGGGTCTTGATGCCAGTTCGACAAGCCCTGTGGCAGTTGAGGGCACTAACTACAAATTTACAAACTGCTATGACCGAGGACTCAAACAGAATGACGTTCCCGATGGTGCGGCATACCTCACAAATAATAATACGACCGACTGCACCATCCGTGGCATCAAGCACGAAATCTACAAATACAATTTCGTCGAAGGCGACGACCCGACATATCCGGGTTTCAGCCTCGCTTCCAAGGAAGACATCATTGCGGCGGTCGAGTCTAACAAGGGCATAGGCGCGGCATTCTCCGCTTGGCTCAAGGAACTCGGTGCCTACGATGTGGATATTCTCGGCAAGAACCGTGTCAAGATGTATCCGGGAGCGTACCACAACACCCAGAACTGAGAGACCCTCGCAACTTGTTGAGCGGCTCCTACTTATTATAGGTGCGTGTTTTAAACTTACAGCAAATCTCTGATGAACAGTTTTCTCAAGAGCGCATTGCTCATGGTTTCGCTCGGAGCTGCGGCATCCTGCACCAAGGATGCCGCAACAGCCGGCGGAAGTGCCGGAGAGCGGCTGACCCTTGCTGTCACGATAGAGGACGGTGCCACCACCAGAACCTGCATCGGCGGCAAGGACGGCAATGTCTACCATACGTATTGGCAGGAGGGAGACCGAATATCTCTCAACGGAGTGCCGTCGGCCGCCCTTGATGCGGAACAGAGCGGCCGACGGACAGCATCCTTTGCATTCCGAGGCGGCCTGTATGCCCCGTTCAACATACTCTATCCCGCAACGGAAAGCCCGGATGTCGTGACTTTTCCAGCGGAGCAGCGTTATGTTGCCGACAGTTTTGACCCGGCTGCGGCTCCGATGTGGGCCTCCGGCTCCAGTTATGGGGACATGAAGCTGCGGCATCTTTCCTCGCTCGTCAGGCTTTCGCTCAAGGATGCCGAGGGAACTGTCCTCAAGGGCGTCAGTCTCTGCTCCATGGGCGGAGAACAGCTCAGCGGGGAGTTTCGCCTCCTGAAGGATGCCGAGGGGCGTTTCACGGGAGAGACGGAACCTGCCGGCGGCTCCTCGGACTTGACGATGACTTTCGGGGAAGACGGTCTGACACTGTCGTCCGAGCCTGCCTTAATATATATCGCAATCCCCTCAGGAGAATACTCCAACGGATTCAAGGCAACTCTGTGGAGCGCTGACGGCAAGGCAATGATGCTCTCTTTCTTCGGGGGCGGAACACGCATGGTAGATCCTGCCAAAGTTCTTGAGTTTCCGGAGGTTGAGTTTGTGCCCGACGGGGCTGATGTCCTCCATGTCAGGAATGCGGCGGACTTCTCCCTCCTCTCGTCGACCGAGGCAAAGACCGTCTATATCCACAACGACATCGACATGACCGGCGTCTCATGGAAAGGCTGCGGCTCGGGCTTCGACGGCACCATTGACGGCATGGGCCACAGCGTGAAAGGGATTACGACCAAGGCTTTCATCCAGAAGGCGACATCGGACTGTGACCTGACAATCAGAAACCTCACTTTCACCGGCTGCACCAACACAATACTCACCTTCGGAGGCGGGAAACTGACATTAGAAAACTGTCGCTTTATAGGCAACTCCGCTGCCAATGTGCCTGTGCTCTCGGTGCCTTCGTCGGCAACCTCCGGACTCATAACCATAGCCTGCTGTGACTTCATCGGGAACAGCACCAAATCCGTCACGGGCAGCCAGGCAACAGTCACCGTCCAAGGGCAGATTCCCGTATGGCTCACGAACTGCCGTTTTATCGACAACGTCGGTTCCAACTACGGCTCGGCCCTGCATTTCTCAAAGGCCGCAAATTCCACGCTGGCGCTGAACAACTGCCTTTTCTGGGGCAACAGGAACAGCGGCTCCTCCGAGCCTGCGGCTGTTTCCTCCGGCGCGGCAAGCCTCATAATGCTCAACACCACCATCGTGCAGAGCGTCGCCGGCTACCGGTATGCCCTGCGCTGCGGAGCGGGGGCCGGAATGAACAATGCGTTCATGGTCAACAATATAGTCTATAATGTAAACGCGGCTGGCTACAGTTTCTACACGGCAGCCGCGACATATTTTCTCCGAAGCGTAGGCTACAACCAGTACGGCAGCGCATGCATGGCGACCTCGTCCAATGTCTCGCTCGGGGAGACTTACTCCTGGACCATGACCGGAGGCTCCGCAGGTGTCAATGACAATGCGGTTGGCGTTCCGGACTACTACGCCGAACCTGCGGAGGGCAACGGCTATGTCTGGAGTTGGGAAATGCCTGCGGATAAGGCTCAATACCTCCCGACATCGGCACAGATTGAGTCGCTGCTGACTTCGGATGCGACACTCGGCGGGGCGGAGGGCATCGGGACTGCATTTGCCGGCTGGCTCCGGACTGTCAGAATCGGAGAACATAACGCGCTTGAGACGGACTGCTACGGCAATGTGCGTGACGCGTCCGGACTTTGGCCGGGCTGTTATCAGAAAAAGGAGGCGGGAATATGAAAAGGTCAATTCTTTTGTTCGGAATGCTCCTGACTGCGGTTTCCTGTGTCGAGAAACTGCCGGTCGCAGCTGAGCCCGAAGTCGCGGAGCAGGGAGTGTGTCTCCTGCGTGCGCAGATGGAGGACGGCTCCTTTGTCTGGACTTTGCCGGATGCGAGGGTCGGGATATACTCGGAGTCGTCGGCCAATTCATGCTGGTCTCCACGCGCAGCCTATGTGGGCAAGATCGGAGAAGTCGAGATTTTCGGACCGGAGGCCAAGGGAACTGTCTATGCCTATTGGCCGTGGTCGGAGGAAGGCTATTCCCCGTGTGCGGACGGGCGCGTCCGCATTCCTTCGGAGCAGAAATGGTACGACGGCTTCGAGGCTCACATGTCAGGCAACTCTCCATGCCTTGTCGCCCGTGCGGAGAACGGACGGCTTCATTTCCGCCGCCACTGCGGTGCTCTGCATGTCAGGGTCGCTATGGACTTCACGCGGAATGTTCAGGGCATCGTGCTTTCCTCCGCTGATGAGATATGCGGGGACTATGATGTCAGCGGACTTGCGGACGAGCGCCTTGTGAACGGCGGAAAGTCCATCCGCCTGACGGGCATCGACGCTCCGGCAAGCGTGGCCTGTCCGCTTGAGGCGTGGCTAATGCTGCCTCCGGGGACTTACGGCGGCCTTTTCATCTCAGTCTCGGCCGGAGACGAGTCCGTCACTGCGGTCATAGAGGGTGTCGTCAGGGTCGAAAGCGGAAAGCAGACTGACGTTGACGCGCGCGAACGCCGCCACGACTATGAGGGCGGTGACTTCGAGGGTGAGGAAGTTGAATTTGATTAGGACGGATATGAAAAGGATACTGATTATACTGATGACCTGTCTTCTGTGCGCTTCCTGCGCGAAAGAGGTTCTTGTCACTTCGGGAAAGGTCATTTTTGAAACTGACGTCGATTCCGGAGCCGGTTCGTTGGATATTCTCGTCTCTGCGGACGGCGTGTGGAACGCTTCGTCTCTTGTTCCTTGGATTGACGTCGAGGGAGACTGGCACCGTGGCAGCCATGTGATTACGCTGAATTATGGCTCCAACCGCTCGGTAGAGGGAGACGTCCGGCATGACCGCATCGGCAGGGTGGTCGTTCGCAGTTATGACGGCGGTCAGTGTGACACGTTGATAATCAATCAGAGGGGGATGTTGAAATGAGAAGATATGCTTTGCTGTTGGGATGCGCCGTCTTTATTGCGGCCTGCACGGAGGAGGTTCCTGTGAGCCGCCCTCATGACTTCGCGGCTGAGGTTTCTTCATCCGTTGAATATGAGGACGTTGAAATAGTCGTCGGGGCGGATTATTCCGTGAATTGTTCTGTCGTCGGGATGACAGCTGAGCCGGTGCTGGACTGCACGGTGCATTCCTTGGGCGCGCTGCGGATCGTGACCGGCGAGTGCCGGAACATTGCTGAACTCGTGGAGGAAAGCTTCTGGAAGGAGACTTCCGCACAGTGGATATATTGTCTGACGCTTGACAGCCGTTCCGCTGAGCTTGAGAGCATGGGTTTCGCCGACTGTTTCCGCCATTTTCTTTCCGAGGAGGCCGGGTCCGGTCGTTTCATGTATGCCGCCTCCAATGTCTTCGACAGGCTCGGCGGCCTTGTCCGTCAGGACGGTGGGGTTTCGTTTAATGTGAGGCTCAAAGTTGAACAGTCCTCAAAGTAGAACATGGATATGAAAAGATTTCTTTTGACCATACTTTTGAGCGTTCTGGCCTCTTTCGCTCTTTGGGCGCAGAACATTACCGTGAGCGGGCAGGTCGTGGGCGAGGACGGCATGCCGATTGAGGGCGTGACCGTGCTTGTTCAGGGCAGCTCGAACGGCGTAGTCACGGACGCGGACGGCAAATATTCCATCGGGAGGCTTTCGTCGTTCGATGTTCTCATATTTTCCTGTCTCGGCTATAAGGAGGCCTCGGAAGGTGTCGAGAAACGCAGTACAATCAATGTGGTGCTGAAGGAGGACGTAAAAGTGCTCGATGACGCGGTGGTGATCGGCTACGGAACGCAGAAAAAATCCGATCTCACCGGTTCCGTGGGCGTTGTGAGCATGGACGAGATACAGACTCCCGCAGTCTCGTCGGTTGACATGGCGCTTCAGGGACGCATAGCCGGCGTGGACATTCTCAGCGGCGGCGGAGAGCCCGGGGCGGCCTCTTCAATTCGCATCCGAGGCACGCGCTCAATTTCTGCCGGCAACGATCCTCTGATTGTCGTTGACGGCATTCTGGATGCGGTGGAGAGTTTCTCCGACATAAACCCCGATGACATCAAGGACATATCCGTGCTCAAGGACGCATCGGCCACT
This sequence comes from Bacteroidales bacterium UBA6360, assembly GCA_002440085.1. Lineage (GTDB taxonomy): Bacteria > Bacteroidota > Bacteroidia > Bacteroidales > UBA932 > Cryptobacteroides. The sequence goes on along the minus strand of DJRM01000089.1, from coordinate 5,996 downwards.
GCGATATACGGTTCACGGGGCTCGAACGGAGTCATCATCGTGACAACAAAGGGCGACACTGCCTCAAAGGTTTCCATAAACTTCAGCGCAGGCGCCGGCATGAGCGAACTTCCCCGGAAACTCGACATAATGAACGCGACGGAGTTCGCGCAGTTCAGGAACGACTACCGTCTTTCCGCGGGAAACGTGACCGTGACGACCCCTCAGGTTTCAGGTTCCTATCCTTTCGAGAATCCGTCGTCATGGGGCGAGGGCACTGACTGGCAGGACGTGCTGACGCGAAAGGCGTTCCAGCAGGACTATAAGCTGAATGTGGGTTACGGCGACCGCAGGCAGTCCGTCTGGCTGTCCTTCGGCTATGAGGACCGCGACGGCATCGTCATCGGCACCGGGATGCGGCGCTACAGCACGCTGGTCAAGTTCAGCCGGCAGCTTTTCAAGTTCATGAAAATCGGTGCAAGGATAAACTATGCCTACAGGCACAGCGACAACAACAGCGTCACCATCAACGGCACAAGCAATTCCTCGGCAGTGTGCATGAGCCCGCTTGTCGGGAAGGAGGACGTGTGGAACCGTTACGGCGATGAAGGCGGCTCCGGAGGCTCGATATTCAACAGTCCCTATCTGATAGCCACGAAGGCCACGAACTACGTGAATGTCAAGTTCCTTAACATGGCGCCATACGTCGAGTTGACACCGTTCAGGGGATTCACCGCGAAGTCCACGTTCTCATATTCGTTGAATGACATAGACTCGTTCAACTATTCTCCGGCATCCATGCCTTTGGCTGTCGCGCAGAAAACCGGCGGCACGGCCGTCCGTTCCGCGACCTCAAAGACCACGATGCTGAGCGAGACGACTGTCTCCTACAAGCCGAGACTCGCCGGCGGCCACTCCTTCGATGTCATGGGCGGCTTCACCGGAGAGACGAGAACGACAGACTATAACTACACGAAAGGCGTGGGCTATCTGGACGACAACGTGGGCCCGTATAACCTGGGCGGACTGCCGGACAAGCGCAACTACACCGTGCGCAGCGATATGACCTCCCTGACCCGTCTGTCTGTGCTCGCCCGCGCCAACTATTCATGGATGTCCCGCTATCTGTTCACCCTCACCGTGCGCGGTGACGGCTCCTCGATGTTTGCCAAGGGGCACAAGTGGGGATTTTTTCCGGCCGCGGCGTTCAGGTGGAACATCACCAACGAAGGATGGATGGCCGGAGCCAAGGCCAACGGGCTCACCAATCTCGCGCTTCGGCTCAGCGCCGGTCGCAGCGGCAACGACTCCGTGGCGAGCTATGTGTCCCAGCAGTATCTTACGGTGACTACCGGCTCGTGGATTTTCGGCGACGGTCAGCAGAGTGTGGCATATCCTTCGAAAGTGGACAATGACTCCCTGTCCTGGGAAAAGACAGACAGCTTCAACGCCGGACTGGACCTTTCCCTTCTGAACGACAGGGTGGTGATTTCCGCCGATGCCTATCTTACCCGCACCGGCGACCTTCTCCTGGCTCTCCAGAATGCCTCACAGACCGGTTTTTCCTCGCGCTACGCCAACATCGGCGGCACAAAGGGATGGGGCTTCGAGCTCTCGCTCAGCTCTCACAACATAACCCGGCGGCATTTCAACTGGGAGACGACATTCACCTTCAGCCACAATAATTCGGTCGTGACTGACATCGGGGCGGAGTTCGACTATGTGGCAACCTACACCAAGAACTCGCAGATGCTCTACGGCTACAAGGTAGGCTATCCGGTGAACGCCCTCTGGGGCTACAAATGCTGTGGAGTGTGGCACAATGACGAGGAACGCGAAGCCAACAAGACCACAAGGGCGTATGTCTCTTATCAGAATCAGAACGGCTACCGCAAATATGCCGACATCAACCATGACGGCGTGCTTGACAGCAACGACCTCGTCTATCTCGGCTCCACGGATCCTGTCCTGTACGGCGGCATCCAGAATAATTTCAGGATATGGAACTTTCGTCTTGGAATATATTTCACCTGGTCGATAGGCGGGCAGATGTACAACATCTCGGAATTCAACCTCGGCAGCGCGATAGCCAACACGAACAAGTACCGCTACATGATGGACTGCTGGCACCCGGTGCGCAATCCCGGCAGTGACATCCCGGCGCCTGCGGCCAAGGACGGCTACGGCTCCGACGTTTATGTCCACGACGCCTCCTATCTGAGGCTCCGGAATCTCTCGCTGAGCTATGTCTTCGACCTGAGCCGCCGTGTCAAGTGGATGAAGAGCATAACCGTCGGTGCCTACATCGACAACGCGTTCCTTCTGACCCGTTACAACGGCTATGACCCGGACGTGAATTCCTCCTCCACATCGGCGAGGCGTGTGGACACGGCCACATATCCAAATCCGCGTACCTATATGTTGAGCTTTAAGATAAAGTATTAGAGGCCATGAAGAGAATTTTCATATCGATTGCGGTGTGCTGCCTGTGCGCGGCCTGCTCGTTAGACGAGAAAATCAGGTCCTACCCTCTTCCGGGGTCGTATTACGAGACTCCCGAGCAGTGCCTCACCGGACTGAACGCCTGCTACGGAAACATCCGGAATGTCTATAACAGCAACGAATATTTCGTGATTTGCGAGGCGCAGACGGACCTTATGTACATCAACCGCTCCGATCAGCTCAACGGCATCCTGGCAGTGACCCCTTCCATGCCGCAGTTTGCCACCACAATCTGGACGCAGGCCTATCAGGGCGTCAGCCGGGCCAATGCCGTGGAGGCGGCAATAGGGCGCTCGGACATGACGGACGAACAGAAGGCGCCCCTGCTTGCGGAAACCACCGTGCTCAGGGCCATGCTCTACTATATTCTCACGTCCAATTTCGGCGACGTGCCTTTCTACAAGGATGAGGTGACGTCCGCGACCAATGACAGGATAGCCGCCCTCGGGAGAATGAGCGCGGATGACACGCGTGACACTCTCATCAATGACCTGAGATACTGGATTCTTGAGAGACAGGCACTTGACATGCTTCCGACCAATGACCCTTCCAATCGTCAGCAGTACCGTGCGGGCGCGGCTCTCGGGCTCATGCTCGGCGGCAAGATGAGCCTGTGGAACGGGAGATGGAGCGATGCTGTGGACTTTTTCGGCGCGCTTGAGTCCATCTACGGAGAATTGTCTCAGTACAGGATTTCCGATATCCGCTTCGGGCAGCGCCTTTGTTCCGAGTCCATTCTGGAAATGTCCAACATTTCGGTGGATTACGGACTTCATGTGTCCGGTTCTCTCGCGAGCGTCTGCACCCCTTACCGAAAGGTGTCCGCACCAGAGGGAGACGAAGACGAGGAGCAGATGGGCGACCAGGACTTCTATGACGGGGTAGGCATCCCGGAACTCGGCTCCAACATGCGCACGCGCACGCCTCTGCGCCCGACAAAGCATTTCTACCGCGACCTTATGACCGCCTCCTCGTCCGACCTTCGCCGTGCGTCGTATGCCACGGACGGCACTCCTCTCGAGAACGGCGGAGGCTACCTCGCATGGGGCTGGCCCGGCTGGTCGGCGGATGACGACAGGAGCGTTGTGGAACCGTCATATAAGTTTTTCGGCTCCGTGAAATCGGCCTCAGGAAGACCCTATCTCGGCGACAAGTTCTGGTGTTTCGGAATGCAATACACCAGCGACAGCAACAGCTACAAGCTCTTCCGCTATGCCGGAGCCATCCTCGGCCTCGCCGAGGCGTGGTTTCAGAAAGAGGATGATGTGAAGGCTTGCCGCTACCTCAATATGGTCAAGTCCCGCGCCGGCATCGACCCCGTGAATACGTCTTCTTTCGGCAGCCGCAGCGAACTCTTTCATGAAATTCAGAACGAGTATGCACGCGAACTGTTCGGGGAATGGCAGCGCAAGCATGACCTCGTGCGCTGGGGAGTCTGGTACGACTATGTCATTAAATATAACGTGAACGGAGAGAACAACACCCGCCTGCGAAACAACATACGTCCCTGCCACGAGTACTACCCGATTCCTGACAAGGAAGTGGTGAACAGCGGTGGAAAGCTTGACAATAAGGAATATAACAGATACGGACTATGAGAAAGATATTGATTGCTCTTCTGACGGTGTTGTCTGCCGTTGCCGTGCTTTCATGTCAGAAGCCATATAAGACAGGCATCGAACTCGCCGTGAACAACGAGAAAATAGAACTCCCGTCGTCTGCTGCCGGGCACTGCTACGTCACAGTGTTCTCCAACCGTGACTGGACAATATCCCTTGAACCGGAGGAGACATGGGCGACTCTCGAAAACTCGCAGGGAAGCGGCATTGGCTATGTGAGGATGGATTATTCCGAGAATCTCAGCGGTGCTCCGCGCAGCCTTGAGGTGGTTGTCTGCGGCGGGGAGAAAGTCTGCCGCATTGTTGTAACTCAATCTGCTACAAGATGAAGAAGATGATATTTCATGCGCCCCTTTTCAGCCTTGGGTCGTCTAAAATAAGTCGGGGGTGCTTTTGCTTGTCGAAGGCGTTGTTTTATATTGTATTTCTCTGCGCATTCCAAGTTTCGTGCGGCAAACTTTTCCCGGACAAGGTTGATGTTGTGCAGCTCGGAATCGTGCAGGATTTTGTAGTTGCCTCCGCAGCGCCGGACATTGTGGGCGCGAAGGTCATTTCCGACAGAGACTACACCCTCGCGGTCGAAGGCGATGCCCCGTGGATGAGCGTCGAGCAGGCCGGAAGGGACACCATAGTGTTCAGCGTGGAGCGCAACGACGGATTCTGCCGGAGCGTCTATGTGACCGTTTCGGCAGACGGACGCACAGACCGGCTTCAGCTGCGTCAGGAGGGCAAGTGGCAGGAGTCAATAAGCCTTCATGATTCCTCCGTTGATGTCTCGGTCTCCGGAGGACGCGTAAGCACGAGAGTCGCGTCCAACCTTCCTTCTGACTTCCTGTCCGCATCAACCTTGGACTCGAAGGCGATAGCCAACCTTTCCCTGAAGGACTATATCCTCAGTTTCGACGTGCTTCCCACAACGATGCGCGACCGAAAGACATACTCCGTGACTGTAGGTTACACGGACGGTTGGGGACGGGAAATAAGCGAGACTCTGACAGTTAAACAGGATGCGTATGAATAGGAAACTTTTATGTTTGTGCATTGCCCTTCCGATTGTTGCGTCTGCCATGGCACAGACTCCTGAGGAAGGGACCTCCAGCCTTCGCGTAGGGACATACAACCTGCGCATGCAGTGGCTGGACAAGAACGGCCCCAACGCCTGGGAATGCCGTCACGACAAATGCGTCCGAAGCATCAGGGATAATGATTTCGATGTCTTTGGAGTTCAGGAAGTCACGGATTTTGCGGCGGCCGAACTTTCCTCCGACCTCAGGGACACATACGCGGCGATATTCTTTTCTCCCTACCGGCAGGACGGTTCCGGCAATCAGCGCAGTGGCATTTTCTACAAGAAAAAACGCTTCAAACTCGTTGACTATCATTTTTTCTGGATCAGCGACACACCGTTTGAAATGTCTGAGAATGACCATTGTGGAGACGATGTCTACAAGCGTGGCGGTGCCTGCGCAATCTTCAAGGACAAGGAGACCGGGAAGAAGTTCTGCTTCATAAACCACCATGGCATACTCAATCCCGAGGAGAACCTGAAATATGCCCACGTGCTTGTGGATATCGAAGAAAAGTTCAATCCAAAGGGCTACCCCTCATTTTTTGTCGGAGATTTCAACGTCCGTCCTGAACATCCGAGCCATCAGGTCTGGCGCACGCACTGGAATGATGCCGCCGAAACTGCGGGCGAGAGGCAGTGCACCATGAACTCCTTTTGCCCGTTTCCTGCCAAATGGGACAAGGCACGGCATATTGACTTCATCTACTACCGGAACATTGCACCCCCGACCGGCTTTATGGTGAACCAGACGCTGTACGACGGCCGCTGCGCCTCTGACCATTTCCCTGTCCGCGCCGACTTCAGGCTTTAAGAAGCTGTTTTAATTT
>DJRM01000063.1:329-3283 GCA_002440085.1 Bacteroidales bacterium UBA6360 | reverse complement strand
GGTGTAGGAACTGCATCCGTAATTAAGACAGGCGCAGATTTCCTCAGACCACCACTTTGCCGTCCTGCCATGGTCGCCGACAGCGGGACCGTGCTCTGTAAGGTGCATTTCCATTCCCGGGAATCTCTCATGAACCTTTTCCTGAACTGACGGGCTGCCCTCGTACGGATGCCATGCCACGGCGGCGACATTTCTGAGAACATCCTCGTCGGAGAGTTCATCAATGACGCGCTCCCAGAACAGGAAATTATGGTCAAGGAGCCATATCTTCGTCCCGAGTCCGGCTTTCCTGAAGGCGGCGGGCAGCAGTTTCCCCACCAGCCTCGCCTCCTGTTCCGCCGACACGAGAGTCGCCGGACATCCACCGGCCTGATCCGTGAGCGGCTCGTTCTGAACCGTCATGGCATCTATGACCACGCCCTCCTCCTTGTATGCCTTGAGATAGGCCGCCCAGTAATTGGCGAACGCCTGAAGGTACTCATCCTTCAGCGAGCCGCCGCACATCTGTCCGGACGTCTTCATCCATCCGGGGGCGCTCCATATCGAGGAGAATATGAACACGTCCGGACGTATCTGCTGTATCTCCTTGATTATCGGAATCATATACTTTCTGTCCCGCTCTATCGAGAAGTGCCTCATCGAGACGTCGCCGGAATGGTCATTATAGTTATAAAGTTCAGTGGCATAGTCACTTGAACCGCAGTTCAGCCTTATTATGCCAAGATTCATCCCGTCCCTGCCGAACACCCGCTCAAGAAATGCGTGCCTGTCCTCTGCGGACATCTGTGACAGAAGCCAGCAGGAGGCGTCTGTAATGGAGATGCCAATACCCCAAAAAGGATGCGAGTCAGATGCGGAATCAAGATCAAGAAATCCCACGTCAGAGTAGCGGTGAGGAGTGAACGGAGTCGAAAGGACACTGCGGAAAGGCTTGTCCTTTGTCGTCTGAAACAGGCTGAACCCTATTTCACCGTCCTTCGGGACATAAGACTGAGCGTTGGCTGCAAGGCATGGCATCATGCAGGAAAGCGTCGCGATGAAAGCATAAATCTTATTCATTTCATTCAATGATTCGTTAAACATCTCAAGTTTCGCAAGTATTCTAACTCATTGCGAATATTAAACTTATCTCATTAATCAAACTCTCAAGTCCCACGCACTTTTTCCTGTCTACGTTACCCCTCTCCTAAATCCTCTCCCTCGGGGAGAGGACTTACCCTCGCCACAAGGGCTCAAAAGTGGTGTTTCGCACTTGCGAAACTTGAGTTAAACATTATATTATTCCGTCATGAGGGGATATACCCTTATGGGCTGGAGGATTGTCAGTTCTCGGCCGTTGCCGGTGAAAGTGCACACGAGTCTCACGGCGCGTACCGGACGTTTCGGGAATATGGAAACTCCGCCGTCGGCGAGGGAGCCGGCCCTGTGGAAATGCTTCCCGTCGTAAGAGACCTCCGCATAGCCGCAGGGGAAGCCGCCGCTGTCGAAATGGGCCTCACCGGTCTTCAGGACTATTTCGCGGCACCGGACTGGCTCGGAGAAGTCTATCCGAATCCAGTCGCCCTCGTGAGGCGCGGAGGAGAAATGAGCCTTGTCCCTGTAGGCCTCGACTCCGGAAAACGGTTTCCAGCCGTCTTCGGGAAGGGAGGAACTGAGGCGGAAGGCCGGTTTTATGATGCCGTAGCACTGCCGTGCCTTGACGGGAACGCTGCGGCCGCTTCCGAAACGGGCAACAAAGTCATAGCGCTCCGGATGCGCTGTCCTGAACGGCTTGTCATAAGTCTTGGGACGGCCTCCGTCCTTTATGCAGAGGAGCGTCGCCCCCGCTTCCGCCGAAGCCGAGAGGACTCCGCCCTCCCATGTCACGGACGGCTCCGGGAGTCGGAACGCCACGCCCATGGCGGAAAGGCGCGGATAGTGGCGCGTCCTCATATATTCTCCGAACTCCTCGCCCGAAAGCCTTTTGCCCCAGGACATAGCCCCGAGCGAGGCGGCACGCGGCCAGAGCATGAAGTCGAGATAGTCGGAGCATTCCGGGTCGTTCTGAAGATGGGTTTCCGCCCAGAAAGCGCCCTCGTAGCCGACGACGGCGGCCCTTTCGGCTTCGGTCACGCCGATGCGCCCGAGGTCAAGGTCATAGACCCAGCGCCAGTCTATTATGCCGCCCCAGTCCTGACCGGGGTCGTGCGGGCCCTGCTTCATGTCGAAGTAGAGATGCCAGGCCGACATGAAGACCGTCCTGTAGCCCTTGGCCATGGCATTGCGGCAGGCCGGGATGTCCTGCCATGCGCAGACGAGGCTCTCCTTGGTGAAGCTGTCCGTAATCACGTCCTTGTCCCACCATGCCACCGGGGTCTTGCCCTTGGACTTGACGATGGCCGTGACGCGCTTCATGAACAGGTCCTCAAGCTGCCTCGGGTCGGTGAATCCCCGTTCCTTCATGAGCGCGGCGCAGTGAGGGCAGGACAGCCATCCCTTCATCCCGACCTCGTCGCCGCCGATGTGGATGTATTCCGACGGGAAGAGAGCCGCGACTTCAGAGATTATGTCGTCTAAAAGGCTGTAGTTCGCCTCGCGGGAGACGCACCAGACCCCGCGCGTGTCGTAGCCCGCCGTCCGGGTGGTGTCCGGAGCATAGTCGCAAAGGATTTCCGGAAACACGCGGGCGATGGCCTGGCTGTGCCCGGGAAGGTCTATCTCGGGGATTACGGTGATGTTGCGGAACTTGGCGTAGGCGATTATTTCACGCATCTGCTCCTGAGTGTAATAGCCGCCGTAGCTCCTGTCCCAAAGGCCGTACTGCGCTCCCACGGGAGAGTCCCCTCCGCGGAATCCTCCGACTTCGGCAAGTTCCGGATGCGACTTGATTTCAATGCGCCAGCCCTCGTTGTCCGTAAGGTGCAGATGCAGGACATTGAGGTTGTGCATGCTCATGAGGTCTATCTGTCGCTTCA
>DJRM01000063.1:0-223 GCA_002440085.1 Bacteroidales bacterium UBA6360 | reverse complement strand
TTCTGAAAGCCCTTTCTTCGCATAGACCGACGGCGGAAGCTGACGCAAAAGGTGCTGGATGCCGTAGAACACCCCGGCGCGGTCATGTCCGGTTATGCGAAGCTCTCCGGGGCAAACCGCGAACTCGAAGCCCTCCGGCCCGCATTCAAGACCGCCGTCGATGTCAAGGACAACCCGCCCGCCTGTCGCACCGCACTCATTTTCAGGCGACTGCCCAGCTTCG
>DJRM01000138.1:13785-36694 GCA_002440085.1 Bacteroidales bacterium UBA6360 | reverse complement strand
CTACACCGCCGAGGGTGAAATGAAGCTCAGCGAAGTTTTCCTTAAACTAAAGGACGTTCTTGGCGGTGGTGAGGCACCGACTTCAAAGACTTCTGCAGAAGAACTTAAGGCGTTGTTTGCCAAGGCTGTGCCGGACTATGACGGAGAGCGTTTTTACGTTTCTCACATGAAGAAAGTCGTAGACTGGTATAACTGCCTGCTCAAGTATGCGTCCCTTGACTTCGTGACTCCGGAGGCAGAGAAGTCTGAGGCTGAGGAAAAATGAGCGAGGGAGGAAAAAAGCTCCGGCTCCAGTCAATTGTCCGCGGATGCTCAAAGAACACCGTGGACACTGAGCATGTGCTTGCGCAGGTGAAGGATGCGTATGACATCTGCGGGGAGGAAGATTGCGGTGACGGTTTTGTCGATGTCGTCCTGGTGAATACCTGCGGTTTCATCGGAGATGCAAAGGAGGAGTCGATCAACACCATTCTTGAAATTGCCGGACGCAAGAAGGCCGGCAGGGTCGGAAAGATTGTCGTTTTCGGCTGCCTGTCTCAACGATATGCTTCGGAGCTTCCCGGTCTGATTCCGGAAGTTGACCTTTGGCTCGGCGCGAGGGACAATGATGAAGTTGTCAGGGCTCTTGGAGTGGCTCCGGAGCCTCGTCTCGGGCAGAGCCGTCTTGTCCTTGGCGGCAGCGGAAGTTACGCCTACCTTAAAATCAGCGAGGGGTGCGACCGCCGCTGTTCCTATTGCGCCATTCCCTACATCAGGGGCGCTCACCGCTCAGTTCCTATGGATCGGCTTGTTGAAGAGGCCGAGAACCTTGCAGCGACGGGCGTGCGTGAACTTGTGATAATCGCGCAGGACACGACTTATTACGGGATTGACCTCTATCACAGGCGCGCACTCGGGGAACTTCTTGAGCGTCTCTCGAAAGTGCAGGGCATCGAATGGCTGAGGATTCACTATTCCTATCCGGCGGATTTTCCTGAGGATGTCCTTGACATAATGGCTGGCAATCCGAAGGTCTGCCGTTACATGGACATTCCTCTCCAGCATATCTCTGATAAGGTTCTTGACAATATGCACCGTCATGTCGACGGGCGCTGGACGAGGGAACTTATCGGGAAGATGCGTTCCAAAGTGCCGGGTGTCGTGTTGAGGACAACGATGATTGTGGGTCATCCGGGAGAGGGTACACGCGAGTTCCGTGAACTTCTTGATTTCGTGGAGGAAGCGAAGTTTGAACGGCTCGGGGCGTTCACATATTCCGAGGAAGAGGGAACATACGGGGCGGAACATTTTAAGGATACTGTCCGCCAGTCCACAAAACAGAAACGTTTGGACGAACTGATGGAGGTTCAGAGGGAGATTTCCCTATCGTATAACCGCTCGCGTGTCGGGACGGATGTGCGAGTGCTTGTCGATTCATGGTTCCCGGAACAGTCAATACTTGTCTGCCGCAGCGAGTTCGAGTCTCCTGAAGTGGATGGCGAGATTCTTGTAAAGTACAGCCCGGAGCATTTCGGGGATCTTGATCCTCAGACGCTTGCGGGACATTTCATTGAGGTTAGGATTACTGCTGCGGACGATTACGATCTCGCGGCGGACTTTGTCAGGACCTTGGAATAAACGCTCCCGGAGCCAGGCTGCTCCTGAATTTTTTAAAGGATTATTATGAGACGTTCATCTTGTGTCATGCTGCTTTGTGCGGCTTTGTTTGCGGCCTGCTCTCCGCAGGTGTATGAAATGTCAATGGAAATGAGACATCCTTCATCCTCCGGACTGGACCTTACCGGCAAGTCTGTCGCCATGGTCTACCCTTATGGGCTGACTCAGGAAGAGATGCAGCTTACTGGCTCGGTTGCCGGTGCTCTTGCGGACAAACTTGATGCAGCCTATCCGGAGAGCGATTCCACGCGTCTTTACACGATTCAGTACACGGATGACTTCGCCGGCATGGCTACGGCTGACTCGCTTGTAAGCCTTGTGCTGAAGACTGATGCGGATGTTGTCTTTCTGTTCGGGCACCCTTCCGAATTTGCGGACGGCTACAGGCAGGGGAGCATAAGACTGCCGCTGTACTGCTACGATGCCCTCGGCGGCGAAAACTCTGGCGTGAAGTCATTTACGATTACTGCTGATGCCGGTGCCGATGCCGCGCTTTCCGGGAAAAATATCGGCAACAGAATTTCCTCGTCATTTGTTCCGACATGGAAGGAGGAGGAATTTGGTCTATGGTACACAGAGGACAGCGCGTGGAGCAACGCTCTTCAGCAGGCTCTGGACTTCAAATGGGATGCCGCTGTAAAAAGCTGGATGTCAATCCTTGACACGGCAAAAGATCCCTGTTTCCGTGCCTGCCTTGAATACAACATCGGACTCGGCTGCTTCATGATGGGCAATCGTGAACTCGCCCTCCAGTGGCTTACCCAGTCAGCTGCCGAGCAGAGCTCCGACATGACCACTGCCCTGATAGCCAGAGTCAGGAAGGAATAGTCTCAGTTTTTCCCGTTTCTCCAATTGAAAATCTTAAGAAAACGTTCGTCTCTGCGGGCGGCGATTTTCTGCGCGATCTCACCCTCGAATTTTTCTATGGTCTGAGGCCATCTCGTCTTGATTTTTGCAATCTGTTCCTTTATGAACGAGTCTATGTGGCGGGCGCGCTTTTCGTCATATATATCGTTGAAATCCACTAATATACCCGTTTCTTCAACATCTCCGAACTCGTCGTTCACGGCAGTCCCGAATACCTTCAGCGACGGTGAGATTCCCATATAGGTATTTACGAGCGGAGGGATGTTCTCGCCGAGAGCGCGGATTTCCCTGTTCAGTATTCTGTAATCTGACTTGAAATCATCTTCTGTGAGTACGGCATCCATCTTTTCAGCCGGAGTCCCGATGACAACGGGATTCTTGGTTGTCACAAGCGATTCATTGTCGGGGAAGTGCTTGTGGAGAAAGTGCAGGATGAGGTCGCGTCCGTAGCGGTTGAAAGACGGGTACATGGTCATTTTCCCGAAATAGTATTTCATTCCGGGGCGCATCATCATGAGTGCCCCGAGCCCGTCCCAGAGATTGTCAAGGGCGAAGAGAGCCTTTGAACCGGCCTGAATCCGCTGATAGTCACGCGATATGAACGAACGTCCGAGCTCTATCGTAAACGGGAGGTATTCTTTGATGAACTTGTCCGAGAAGTGGAACAGATGGGAAGTCGCGAGGGTCGGCTGCCCGTTCCCGTCAAGCCTTACATCTGTACCGAAAATGAAACGATAGCCTCCGATTATGGCTTCGTTGTCCGGATCCCAGACAATCAGCTGACAGCATGGAGGCTCCATCGTGTCGAAAGAGTCGATATCCATGGCCAGGCCCGTACCTCCGCCTTCAGCACGGAATGTCTCTTCCCGCAGACGCCCGATTTCCCTCATGACGTTCGGTGAGTCTTTGGCGGTGATGACATACAGTTCGTTGCCGGCCTTGTTCGTGTTGCGAAGTTTTTTCCTCGGCGTGAGTTCCGTCTTGAGGAGAGCCACGTCTACGGGTTCAATAATATCATGTGTCTTGTTGTCTGCCATAATTCGTTTTTTTGTCAGTTTGTTTCCTTCTTAGAGGTCATAGACCGCAGCCCTCACTTCCTGTGCCCATTCCTTCGGAGTCCTGCTTCTGTCAAATGACTGCCACGGAACCGGTTTCCCGAAGACTATTCTGAAAGTCTTGCCTTGCGCGCGGTAGAGCTCGTCGGGGAGGAACGCCATCGCGATGTTGAATCTCAGTCTCAATGCGGACGAGAGGCTCGCCACCCTGTAGAAACGCCTGGAGTTTTCTCCTATGAAATGGACGGGGACGATGTCACGATGGTATTCAACACTCTTTGCCACAAATACTTTCGACCACACTAAATCCTGTATCCTACCGTCTTTCTTTCTTGAGCACAGGCCTGCCGGAAACATGAGGACCTGATTGTCCGACGCGAAGATTTCGTTTGTCAGACGCGGCAAATCCCTGTTCTGTGTGCCTATACCCTCACCTTTCTTCCTGATTTTCGCATTTACCGGGATGCAGAGCGGAGCCAGCCCGCCGAGGTGCATCAGAAAGTCGTTGACCATGAGCTTTATCCTTCCATCGTATTTCCTTCCGATGATGCCGGCGAGCGCGATGCCGTCCACGCCTCCGAGCGGATGGTTCGACACGAAAGTGAACCGGGCGTCAGGAGACTCCGGCAGGTTCTCAAGCCCCTCGACTTCAATCTTCACATTGAGATATTTAATTGCATTCTCGCAGAACTCTACACCTTCATGGCCCTGACGCAGGTAGTCGTTTATGAAGTCCTGGTGTATGAGCCGCTTCAGTGCTTTTGTGAGAAATTTCGGGGCTTTACCGTTGAATTTCTTTCGGAATATTTCTTCTATGTCGATGGTCTTGTCTTCCATTTTCCTTTCGCATTTTGCGGATTGGCAGCAAACTTACATAAAATATGTCAAAGTTCCTCGTCTTCGACATTTGGCGAGTCGTCAGTGGCTTCGGCGAGTATCGAAACAGGATGTTTGACGCTCACTCCGGCGGACATCTCAATCTGCCATTTGCATGTCTCGCAGTCGCAGGCCACGAAGTCGGGCGCGACGGCTGCAATCTGGTCAAAAAGCGGTCTGCCGATGGCTTGGGACACCTCATAATTCTCTTTCTTGAATCCGTATGTGCCGGCAATTCCGCAACAGTTGCTCTCGAGTATGGTCAGTTCCACGCCGGGAATCATCTTCAGGAGTTCGATTGAGAAATAACCCCAACCGAGCTTTTCGAGGTGGCAGGGGGTGTGGTAGGCAATCCTTGCGTGGTAGTCCCGGCGGAACCGTAGCCGCTTTCCCTCAGCGAGTTGCCTGAAAATGAACTTGGTCGCAAGGTCGAGACTATTGCGGATCTTGCCGTTGTCGATGCCGAGCAAAGCCGGATATTCCTCCCTCATCGTGAGTATGCAGGTTGATGACGCCCCGATAATGGGTGCCCCGGTCGTTTCAACGGCTTTTTCCATGACTTTCACATTGTGCCTTGCATTTCTTGCGGCAGTTTTTGCCAAACCGTTTGAAATCATCGCTATGGAACAGCATCTCTCGTCATCGAGCAGCATTACTCCAATCCCGAGGGCGTTCATGACCTTTACGAAATCCTTTCCGAGCTGCGGGTAGTTGTAGTTTACGTAACATCCGTGGAAATAGTTGATTTTGTTGGAGTAGGCATCCTGTCCGGCCTGCGCGTTTTTCTTGAACCATTTCTCGAAAGTCTCAGAGGCGTAGTTCGGAAAAGTCCTGTGTCTGTCAATTCCCGCGACGGTGTGAAGAATATCCTTTGCGGCAGCCGTGCGGAGCAGGGGATTGACGAGCCCTGCCAGACTTCCGGCCAGTTTTCCCACGAGGTCTGTGCTTGAGAGGGCAATTTCGCGCGCTCCCGGAATCTGATTCCCGTACCTTATCCTCGCGTTCTGGATGATGTCCGCGACCCTCACTCCGGACGGGCAGGCAACCTCGCAGCGCTTGCAGTTGAGACAGTATTTCAAGGTTTTGTCATAGTAGGATCCGTTCTTGAGCCGGAGTCTCTCGCCGTCCGGCCCTGCCTGCTTCGGCCCTGGATAGGCCGGATTTGCCGGCACGACAGGGCAGTATACAGTGCAGATGGTGCACTTTAGGCACTGCTCAAAGTTGTTGCCTGTCATGTCGTTGAGATTCATCTGTTTCAGTGTGTCCATCGTTCGTATTCTGTTGATTCTCGTGAGTATGTCAGGCCTTGCCGAGTATGCTGTCCGCGGCATTGAACGCAGAGCAGATTGCCACTCCTCCTCCGCAGCCCTCATACAGTGGGTTGCTTCCACCGAGTATGCTCCCCGCCGCAAAGAGGTTTTCAAGCACATTTCCTCCGCGGCTTGCCCGTAGACCCGCTCCGGCGCTGAGACGGGCTCCGAATCCCATATAGTTCTGCTTGTCGAAGAAACTGTCAGCATCAAACCAGTCTTCTCTGTTAGGAAGTGATTCTATGTCAATGTCAAGGGCCGGCTCATAGGCTCTTTCTCTGTCGGATTTCAGACCATTGCTGAAGAAACCACCGCTTGCGAGAATGAAGTTGTCTGCCTTGAAGTCCATGTCGCTGATATTTGCCGTACGCACGCTGAGGAGCCTGTCTCCGTCGAACTTTCCGGATGTGACGCTGTCACCCTTGAAGAGCTTGCCGCCTGACTTGCAGAACAGGTCGGTAAGACCGCGCTGTATCTCGATTCCTGGCACAGACGGCGGCATTGTCGCCACAAATCTGACTCGCGTGTTCATCACTTTTCCTAACTGAATCGCATCACCGGAGTCCGCGAGACTGAATATGGCCGGGAGTACAATCAGATCCTCTCCGTCATATTTTTCGCGAATCTGGGAGACATATTCCTTGAACGTAGGACGGTCTAGAATCCTCGATATGTTGGTCGAACGCATTTCGGTCGGGCTTTTTCGCAGGTTCTCCAAGGCGTCGAGGTGAATCGTGACGGTTCTGCACGGGCTTCCGGTGTCCTCTATGCCCTTGGCTATGAAGTCCGTGTTGAAGTCGAGGAATCCGTCAAGGTTCGCCACAAGTGCGCGCCTGCACAGCTGCTCGTCGGGAATGTCGGTCGTCAATAGGTCGTCCATTGTCAGGAAACATCGTTTGAGCGAGCCCATTGAGCTGAGCCTGAATGTGTTGCGAAGATCCTCCGGGATGTGTGTCCGGCATCCGAAACGTCCGAATATTTCCGTGGCGCCACGCAGATAGCCGAGCACTTTCTCCGGTCCGGCAATGGAATAGGGATGTGTGGGCAGAAGCTTCTGCATGGCTTCGAGCGGATAGTCCACATCCGTGCCGTCGGGGAGACGGTTCAGCAAGTCGAATGCGCCTGACCAGAAGTGCATCGCCGACTGTCCTGCGGAGATGAGGGCGCAGTTCTGCCCCGCATTCTGGAGTCTTATTCCGGCAAGCAGCCCCGTCAGTCCCCCGCCTATTATTATTGTATCAAATTTCATGGGTATAGATCCATTGAGTATATTCATTTTCTCGTAAGGAATCCCCCCAGCAGATAGGGTAAATGCCCTTCCACCGCTCGTTCATGAACGCCTTGAGATCCTCCTTCGCACGGGTTGGATTCTCTTTCTTGCGGGCTATCAGTCCGGCTCCTCGGCAGGCGCACAGCTCTCCCTGGCAGGTCCCCATTCCGAGCCTCGTGCGTCGGCGCAGGTCAATCATGTTGGTCACCTGCAGATTGTCAATCGCGTTCTCAGCCTTGCGAAGAGAAACTTTCTCACATTCGCAGATGAGGCTTTCGTCCTTGGCCGAGCGTGGTGAGGCGGGTTTTTCTGACGGACCGGAGCCCGGGAGCGGACGTCTTGCCGTCATGCATCCTTTCCTGATGCCGAGCTTTCGACATACGAGGTCGGTTGCCCATTCCGCCATGAGCCTGTAGGTCATCAGTTTGCCTCCTGTGATGGTTATGAATCCGGAAATCCCGTCTCTCGTCTCATGGTCGAGCAGCACTATGCCTCGGCTGATGTCGCGTCCGGACGGGTCGTTGTCCGAGGCGACAAGCGGACGCACGCCGCAGTAGGCCCGGATGATGCGGGTCTGTGCGAGCACTGGAGAGAGCTTCTGGCCTTCTTCGAGCAGAATCTTCACCTCTTCGGGAGTTACACGGATGCTGTCAACATCTTCAATGGGAATCCTGTCGGACGTCGTTCCTATGAGGGAAATGGTCTCTCCCGGAACGAGTATGTCCGCATTTGCCGGCTTGCGGCATCGGTTTATTACGACATTGTTCACCCTGTGTCCGAAAATCAGCAGCGAGCCTTTTGCCGGAAACATCGTGATTGCGGCTCCTGCCATCCGCGCGATGCCCTGCCCCCAGATGCCTCCGGCGTTGACCGTGACGGGAGCGTAGAAAGTATCAACCTCTCCGGTGCGCTTGTTTCTGATCTTCACGCCCTTGACCGTGTTCCCGTCCTTGACAATCTCAAGCACTTCGCTGTAGGTGAGCACTTTCGCCCCATGAATCTTTGCGTCCGTCATGTTCGCGGCAGTGAGTTTGAACGGGTCAACTGCTCCGTCCGGGACAACGACTGCCCCGACAAGCGAAGGATTAACGGACGGCTCCATTCTAATTGCCTCCTTCGGATCAATCACCTTGGCCTTTATCCCTGCCTTGCGGCAGGCCTCCACAAACTTCGCCTGATAGGCAAGGTCGTCTTCGGGGAGGGTTATGAACAGCCCCTCGGTTCTTTCCACGCAGCCCTTGGCGATGCGCTTGAGAATCATGTTCTCGCGTATGCACTCGGCGGCCGACTCCGTGTCCGTCACGGCATAGCGCGCCCCGCTGTGAAGCAGCCCGTGATTCCGCCCGGTCGCACCCGTCGCGATGTCGTTCCTCTCGACAAGCAGCACCCGCAGCCCGCGCAGCGCACAGTCACGCGCCGTCCCCGCTCCGGTCGCCCCTCCGCCGATGACTATCACGTCAAATTCATTGTCTTTCAGCCTTCCCATATCTCGTGCTTTCCTGCCTTTCCGACCCATATCCGGTTCGGGGTAATGTTCCAAACTTCAGGCTATTCGGCTTTGCCGAGCCACCTGTTCAGCCAGCCGAAGTAGCTCCTGTGCCAGAAAATGGCGTTCTGCGGCTTCAGAATCCAGTGATTCTCGTCCGGAAAAACAATCAGTTCGGACGGCACGCCCATCATCTGAGCGCAGTTGTAGGCGGCCATGCCCTGATCGTACGGGACGCGGAAGTCGCTGCCTCCGTGAATGACGAGAAGGGGAGTGTGCCAGTTTCTGATGAGCTTGTGAGGCGAGTTCGCGTAGTGGCGCAGGGCGGTCTGGTTGCTGTCCCAAGGCGCTCCTCCGTTGTCCCATGTCGGGAACCACATCTCCTCGGTTGTCATGTACATGTGCTCCTGATTGAAGATTCCGGCGTGGGCAATGAAGGCGTCATAGACATTGCCGTGCACACCGCAGAGATAATAGACCGAGTAGCCTCCGTAGCTCGCCCCGCAGGCCGCCATCTTGCCGATGTAAGGCTCTGCCTTGAGTTCGCGTGCCGCGCTGAGGTAGTCCTGAATGTTAAGGCCGCAGTAGTCCCCTGAAATCTGCTCGCACCATTCCTGTCCGAACGCCGTCGTTCCGCGTCGGTTTGGCAGAACGACGACATAGCCCTGCGAGCACATCAGACGGTAGTTCCAGCGGTAGGACCAGCCCTGGCTCAGCGTGCCCTGCGGCCCTCCGAGGCAAATTTCTATCGCCGGCCATTTCTTCGTCGGGTCGAACTCAGGCGGGTACAGTACCCATGTCAGCATGTTCTTGCCGTCTACGGTCTTCACCATCCGTGCCTCGGTCCTGTGCTCCTTGAGCTGCGAGAGAATATGCCCGTTCTCGTCGGAGACCTTCGTTCCCGTCTGTGTTGCCGTGTCGAACGCGACTATCTCTGTCGGAAAGTCCATGCTCTGCCATGTGGTGTAGAGGATTTCGCGGCCGTCAGTCCTGTCGATGAAGAACGGAGTCGTGAAGTCGTACCACAGGTTCTCGTCAGTCTTGCGCTCTACATTGCCTTCAAGGTCAGTGACATAGACCGCCTGAAGCCCTTCAGCGAGAGCGTTGAACCAGATATGCTCCGAATCAGCGTCCCACGCAGGCCCGGCGACATTGTACCTGAATCCGCCGCTCAGCTCGCGGATTGCCCCGACTTTCATGCCGTCAATCTCCGCGACCATAAGCCTCTGCCTGTCAGCCTCGTAGCCGTCACGCTCCATTGAAACCCAGCAAATCCTGCAGCCGTCCGGACTCCACGCGGGAGTTGT
This sequence comes from Bacteroidales bacterium UBA6360, assembly GCA_002440085.1. Lineage (GTDB taxonomy): Bacteria > Bacteroidota > Bacteroidia > Bacteroidales > UBA932 > Cryptobacteroides. The sequence goes on along the minus strand of DJRM01000138.1, from coordinate 26,867 downwards.
GTCATATCCTCCGCCCATCGGAACGCGCACGCATTCTCCGCTCTGTATATTATATATGTATATTTCCGTGTCTGTCGAGAATGCATATTCCCGTCCATCCTTCTTCCTGCATGAGTAGGCGATCCGTGTCCCGTCAGGGCTCCAGCAGAGTTCTTCAAGTCCGCTGAAAGGCTCGGTAGGCAGTTCGTAAGGGGATATCCCGCCGTCAGAAGCACCCTCACTTCCGAGTATATCAAAGAAGTGCCCAAGTCCGTCATTCCAGTCGAAAGTTCCGACAAAACTGTGCGGGATTTCCTCCACCCAGTGATCCCAGTGGCGGTACATCATCGTCTCTGTCTCGTATGCCTCGGCTTTCGGAAGGTCGGGGTATATCTGTCCCGGAGTCTTCACGCGCCCGGGTACGGTTGAGAGGAATATCACCTGAGACTGGTCCGGCGAGAGCTTGAACTCTCCGATTCCGTTTTCCACATCGCTGACTTTGCGACCCTTGCCGAGCGTGCCGTCTCTTCTTACCTTGGCGATGTAAATCTGCCCGCCCATCAGGTAGGCGACCTTTTTCCCGTCCGCGCTCCAGCGCGCGTTGCTGATGCTCTTCCCGGAGCGGGTGGCAAGATGAGCGTCGCTTCCGTCAAGATTGCTGATATACAGGTTTCTGCAAGAACGGTTCTCCTCAATTGAATTGTATGAAACTCCATATAGCAGTTTCTTCCCGTCCGGCGAAACCTGCGGATCCGACAACCTTCCGAACGCAAGCAGCACTTCGGGAGTCATCTTGCCGTCCTCGACCATAATTTCCGATTTTCCGATGAACTCCTTTTCAGCGGATTCCTTTTCTTTTGCAAACTTTCCCATAATGATGCCGACCGCGGCTCCGATTCCAACGAGAACCAACGACCAAATAATTCCTCTTTTTTTCATTTATATGTGTATGTCATTATATGTCCATCAGTTGAGAGGCTTGTTCCTCTTGTTCTGACGATTGGTGCTCATGTCGCCGTGGAGGGATTTTCCGCGTCTCCATACATCTCTATGACGGCGATAGCCTCGTCGCGGAGTCTTCGCCTCACCTTTTCCGGGCTCAGGACTTCGATGGCCGCCCCATATTTCCGGAGTTCAAAGTAGAGATCATCGCTGTCCAAGGATACAAAAATAGAAAAATATGTCCATTCTCCCTCGGTTTTCAGCATTTTTTGGCTGTGGTGGATGGGGAGGTCGGAGATATATTTCGCCTGCACTCCACGTGCCCTGAACTCTACCGTGCTGCCCTTTTCCCCTTCGCGGGGGATGTATGTTCCGAACGACGTCGCGAGAAGTTCGCCGAGGCTGAAATTTTCGGGATATGTGAACCTTTCGGGCAGAATCTCCAAGGATACGAGCCTGTCTAGGGCATAGCATCTCAGCGCCCCGCGTTCGATGCAGTGACCATAGAGATACCAGCGCCGCTTGTCTTCCTTGAGGGCGTAGGGGAGCACTCCCAGCCGTTCCGGAGCCGCGCTGCTGTACTTGCGGTATTCGATTGCGATTCTGCGCCCCTCAAGCATCGCCTCCATGATTCTCGTGAGGAAACGGTGTCCCGACGGGACCGGCTCCACCTCAATGCGTCCGCTGAGCGCTTCCTTGCCCCTTTCGAGCAGGGAATTGACCGTGAAGCTGTCGATGAGCCATTCCATTGCCCCGCTGTCGCTCATGCGGCTGCCACTGTCAATCATGTAGCGGTTGGTGCTCCGGTCGCAGGCAATCCCCACGCCGAAGGCCTCCTCGACCCCGCTCCTGTAGTTCGCGAACGTACGTCGTGCAAGAGTCTCCCCGAACCTCCTCCGGTAACGCTCCGCTATTTCCCCGAGCGTAATCCCCGCCTCCCCGGCGTCCATGACCGCCCTCAGCAGCCAGATATATTTCGCAATCAGTTCCGTAACCATTATTCGTTGTTCAATGTCATAATCGCTCCTCAGCTGATTTTGCTGTAGTCCTTTATCTCGTACTTGTTTTTACGCAGTTCCGCGAGCAGCGGGGCGTTCTTGGCGAGGCTCAGCGCCGGGTCTTCGTTCAGGACGGCAGCGGCGGCGTTTCGGGCGGCACCGAGAATCTGTCCGTCCCTAGCAAGGGAGGCGATGTTAAGGGAAATCGGGAGGCCGCTCTGCTGGGTGCCTTCGAGGTCGCCCGGACCGCGCATCTTCATGTCCTCCTCGGCAATCTCAAACCCGTTTTCGGTACGGCACATGAGCTCGATGCGGTTCTTGGACTCCTTGCTGAGCTTGTGTCCGGTCATCAGGATGCAGTAAGCTTTGTCGCTGCCTCTGCCAACACGACCGCGCAGCTGGTGGAGCTGGCTCAGGCCGAACCTCTCCGCGCTCTCGATGACCATCACGCTCGCGTTAGGAACATCCACGCCGACCTCGATGACCGACGTTGCCACAAGTATGTTCGCCCTGCCTGCCGAGAACGCGTCCATGTTGAACGCCTTCTCCTCGTTGTCGAGTTTCCCGTGCACCACGGCAATCTTGTACGGCGGAAACGGGAAATAGTGGCGGATGGTCTCAATACCGTTCTCAAGATTTTGATAGTCAAGCTTTTCACTCTCGAAAATCAGCGGATAGACGATGAACACCTGCCGTCCGGCGGCAATCTCCTTCTTGAGGAAATTGTACATCATGGGGCGCTTTCCTTCCGTGCCGTGGATGGTCTGGACTGGCTTTCTTCCGGGAGGCAGCTCGTTAATTACGGAGACATCGAGGTCGCCGTAGAGCGTCATCGCGAGTGTTCTCGGAATCGGAGTCGCGGTCATCACGAGCACATGGGGCGGTTTCCCGTCGCAGGTCTTCCTCCAGAGCTTAGCCCGCTGCTCCACGCCGAAGCGGTGCTGCTCGTCCACAATCGCGAGACCGAATCGCCTGAACTTCACGCTGTCCTCAATCAGGGCGTGCGTTCCGACTACAATCCCTATGGAACCGTCCTCAAGGCCGGCATGGACCTCGCGTCTTTCGGCCGTCCTGCTGCTGCCTGTGAGCAGCGCGGCCCGCACTCCCGTCGGAGCGAGGTATTTGCAGATGTTTCTGTAATGCTGCTGGGCGAGCACCTCAGTCGGTGCCATGATGCAGGCCTGGTAGCCGTTCCCGACCGCAATCAGGGCGCTCAGCACAGCGACCATTGTCTTGCCGCTGCCGACGTCTCCCTGAAGCAGACGGTTCATCTGATGTCCGGACTTCATGTCGTCGCGGATTTCGGTGATGACCCGTTTCTGTGCGCCCGTAAGGGGAAATGGGAGCGCTTCATAGCACTTGTTGAATGCTTCGCCGACCTTCGGTATCAGAATCCCGTCCTCTGCCCGCGAGCGAATGAATTTCTGTTTCAGCAGGGCGAGCTGGAGAAAGAACAGTTCCTCGAATTTCAGGCGGAAGCGTGAGCGCTCCAGAGCCTCTGCGCTGTCAGGAAAGTGTATGTTGCGAAGGGCATAGTGAATGGGCGCAAGTCCGTATTTTTCAAGAATATATATCGGAAGCGTCTCCTCTTCCTGACCCAACGCCGCGTTCAGCGCCCCCTGCATGATTCGGTTCATCACCTTTCCGGTGATTCCGCAGTTCTTAAGTTTCTCGCCGGACGGATAGACACCTACCAGCCGACCTTTTGTCCGGTTCCATGGCGTTTTCGCGTCCGTGGTGTCTCCGATTGGCAGGATGCCTCCCTGATGCGCATCTGCCTCCGTCTGCTTTTCCGGGCGGTCAACTTCCGGATGTACGATGCTGAAACGCCCGTTGAATTCCGACGGCCTGCCGAAAAAGATGAAAGTCCCGCCCTCGGAAAGTTTCCCGAACATCCATTTTATGCCCCTGAAGAACGTCATCTCCATCTCGCCGCTTCCATCTCCCACCCACACGCTCATTCTCTTCACCGTGTTGAACTTCAGCTCTTTCGGGTTTTCCTGTGGAATTTCCCCCTTCGCTCCGAACAGAGTGATTTTTCGTACATACGCAAGTATCTGAATGAAAGCCGCATCCCCTCTGACGTCGGCAATGCGGACGAACGACGTCCTGTCGATGTAGCGGAACGGATAGACGCGCAGCAGATCGGAGGCATATCTCACTCCGAACTCGCTCATGAGCGCTTCCGCGCGTTTCGGCCCCACCCCCGGCAGGAACTGTATTTCCGTTTCATTCCGCATAACACGCGAAGTTACGAAAAAGAATCTAATGTTTCCCGATATATTTTGTATCTTTGCGAAATGCGAAGCACGTCTGCCCACGGAAGGCGAGACATTTTTTGATGTATTTTGGTGGGCAGATTTGTTTTGGAAGAATGAGTGTACCGGGCGTACACGACTGATGAGAAAACGAATATGTACCCAAAAGACACAAAAAAATATATATGGAGCGTAAAATAATCGTGGGCATAACCCAAGGAGACGGCAACGGAATCGGATATGAAGTTATTATAAAGGCACTTGCGGACGAGCGGATACTTGACTTCTGCACACCGGTGATATACGGGTCGTCCAAAATTTTCGGATTCTACAAAAAACTGATTCATAATCTCGACAAGCCGGTGAACACCAATGTCATAACCTCGGTAAAGGACGTGCATCCGAAGCGGGTGAACATCGTCAACTGCCTGCCGGACAATGTGTACGTCGAGCCGGGACAGTCGACCCCGGAGTCCGCAAAGTCGGCTATGATTGCGCTGGAACAGGCAGTTGCGGACATAAAGAACGGGGATATTGACGTGCTTGTGACCGCTCCGTTCAACAAGAGGGCGATGGCGAACGAGGGCTTCGGCTTTACCGGGCACACGGAATATCTTGAGAAGGAATTCGGCGTTGACGAGGTCTGCATGATTATGGTCAGCGACAATCTTAAGGTTGGCGTCGTGACCGGACACATTCCTCTGAAGGCGGTGCCGACGGCAATCACCAAGGAAAAGATTGTGAGCAAGCTGAAGTTGATGAAGATGTCGCTGGAGAGGGATTTTGGCATTGACTCCCCGAAGATTGCGGTGCTTGGGCTGAACCCTCACTGCGGTGACGGCGGGCTGCTTGGCGAGGAGGAGAAGAACATCATCCTTCCGGCAGTGCAGGAGGCGGTTTCACAAGGCATTCTCGCTTTTGGTCCGTATTCGCCGGACGGTTTCTTCGGGCTTGGAAATTACTCGAAATTCGATGCGGTTCTGGCGATGTACCACGACCAGGGACTGATTCCGTTCAAGGCTCTCGCGTTCGAGGACGGCGTGAACTACACGGCCGGCCTTCCGATTGTGAGGACTTCGCCGGATCACGGCACGGCATACGAGATGGCCGGACGCGACGAGGCGGATCCGCGCTCTATGATGGCCTCTATTTTCGCGGCTATAGATGTGTTCAACAAGCGTAAGGCTTATGATGTGCTGGTGGCCGGAAAGTTGAATGTCAAGATGCCTGATACTGAAATAAGACCTCGCGGCGGAAAGGTAATAGAATGACGGGGCGCCTTGCACTCCGTCTTTTTATGCATCCCTTCTTATTCAAGTAATTATGGATGAAAAAAAATCTGCTGTTCAGAAACCGCCGATTTATCTTTATACTGACGGTGCATCGAGCGGGAATCCGGGTCCGGGAGGATATGGGATAGTGCTGCGGTGCGGAAACTACAGCCGTGAGATGAGCGGCGGTTTTGCGTGTACGACAAACAATCGGATGGAGCTGCTGGCCGTGATTAAGGGCTTGGAGGCAATAAGGTGGCATCCCGCGACGGTGCATGTGGTGAGTGATTCGTCATACGTTGTCAAGGCAATCAACGAAAAGTGGCTTTCCAAATGGAAATCAAAGGGTTATGCCAAGGTCAAAAATCCCGATCTATGGATGAGGCTGGAGCCTCTTCTGTGCATGCACAATGTCACCTTTCATTGGATTAAGGGGCACGCCGGACACCCTGAAAACGAGCGCTGCGATGCGCTTGCGGTGGAAGCCGGTGCGGGAGCCGTCGCGGCCGGCAGAGATCTGCCAGACGATGAGGGATATTTGCGGCCGCAGACTCCTGCCGCTTCGCTTTTGTGACCTTTCGTATAGCATACGCCACTTTTGTTCGAAGCGGCAATATTCTGCTATTTCATTTTTGCTCTGGAATTGCTATATTTGCAGGATTTTAGGCACAATGCTTGTGCATTGCGCGCCGCGCTCGTGTGTGGTATGCGTACTACAATAATAATTGCAAAATAAAATTTAAGATAATGGGATTAGCAGACATTTTCAAAAAACTCTTCGGAACCAAGGCCGAGCGGGACATGAAGGAGATAAAGCCTCTTCTCGACAATGTTCTTGCGGCATACGAAGACATTGACAAACTGTCGAACGACGAACTCAGGGCGAAGACGGAGGAACTCAAGGCCTTTGTCGCGTCCCGTATCGCCGATGACGAGAAGAGGATAGCGGAAATCAAGACGCAGCTTGACGGGGATCTCGCGCTTGAGGAGAAGGAAAAGCTTGCGACGGAGTCCGACAAGCTGGTGAAGAAAGTTGACGAGGACATTGAGGCGGCTCTGAACGAGATTCTGCCTCAAGCATTTGCAATCATGAAGTCAACGGCGCGAAGGTTCGCGCAGAATGCCGAAGTTGAGGTTACGGCCAATGATTTTGACCGCAAGCTGGCAGCTTCGCACGATTTCGTGGAGATTCGCCCGGGCAAGGACGGGGAGCCTGACAAGGCGGTGTGGTTCAACAGCTGGACGGCCGGGGGAAACAAGATCACCTGGGACATGATTCACTATGACGTGCAGCTAATCGGCGGTATCGTCCTGCATCAGGGAAAGATTGCCGAGATGGCCACAGGTGAGGGCAAGACCCTTGTTGCGACGCTGCCGGTGTTCCTGAATGCGCTTTCAGGAAAGGGCGTGCACATGGTCACGGTCAACGACTACCTCTCCAAGCGTGACTCCGAGTGGATGGGACCTCTGTATATGTTCCACGGGCTCAGCGTCGACTGTATCGACAAGCACGAACCTAACTCCGACGCCCGCCGCCGTGCCTACGCCTGCGACATCACCTTCGGAACCAACAATGAGTTCGGCTTTGATTACCTGCGCGACAATATGGCTTTCAGCCAGCAGGACCTCGTGCAGAGAAAGCATCAGTTCGCGATTGTCGATGAGGTCGATTCCGTGCTCATCGACGATGCGAGGACTCCGCTCATCATCTCCGGCCCTGTGGAAAGGGGAGATGACCAGCAGTTCGCACAGTATAAGCCGTATGTGGAGAACCTCTACAACAAGCAGAAGACTCTCGTCACAAGCATACTCAACGAGGCTAAGAAACTTATAGCCGAGGGCAACGAGAAGGAGGGAGGAGTTCTCCTCTTCCGTGCCTACAAGGGCTATCCTAAATACCGTCCGCTTATCAAGTTCCTCAGTGAGCCTGGCATGAAACAGCTTCTCCAGAAAGTCGAGAACTACTACATTCAGGACAATGAGAAGGAAATGCCGTATATCACGGACCCTCTCTACTTCGTCATCAACGAGAAGCAGAACACCGTGGACATGACGGACAAGGGACGCGACCTGCTTGCCCAGTCGGTCAATGACGACAACTTCTTCGTCCTTCCGGATGTCGGGTCCGCAATTGCCGAAATCGAGAAGACGACAACGGATCCAGCCGAGAAACGTCAGAAGAAGGATGAACTTATGGCGGACTTCGCACTCAAGAGCGAGCGAGTTCACACTGTCATACAGCTCCTAAAGGCATATACGATGTTCGAGCTCAATGTCGACTACATCATCTCCGACGACGGAAAGATCAAGATTGTAGACGAACAGACCGGCCGTATCATGGAGGGGCGACGCTGGAGTGACGGACTCCATCAGGCTGTTGAGGCGAAGGAAAACGTGAAGGTTGAGGCCGCTACGCAGACATTCGCCACGATTACGCTTCAGAACTACTTCCGAATGTATCACAAGCTTGCGGGTATGACAGGTACGGCGGAGACCGAGGCCGGGGAGTTCTGGAGCATCTACAAGCTTGACGTGGTCGTCATCCCGACTAACAGGCCGATTGCAAGGATTGACTACAACGACTTGATTTACAAGACGAAGCAGGCCAAGTACAATGCGGTGATAGAGAAGGTCATCGAGCTCAGGGAACAGGGACGTCCGGTGCTTGTCGGAACGACGGATGTCGACACCTCCGAACTCCTGAGCAGGATGTTCCTCCGCAGGGGCATAAAAGCGCAGGTGCTCAATGCCAAGCAGCACGCCCGTGAGGCAGAGATTGTCGCGCAGGCGGGTCAGTCAAGCACTGTCACCATTGCCACCAACATGGCCGGCCGAGGTACGGACATCAAGCTTTCTCCGGAGGTGCGCGAGGCCGGCGGTCTTGCCATCATCGGTACGGAGCGTCATGACAGCCGCCGCGTTGACCGTCAGTTGCGCGGACGTGCCGGACGTCAGGGTGATCCGGGTTCATCCATATTCTTCATCTCCCTTGAGGACAAGCTGATGCGTCTTTTCGGCTCGGAGAGAATCGCAAAGGTCGTCGATAATCTCGGCATGCAGGACAATGAGGCACTGGAGTCCACGATGCTGTCGAACTCTATAGAAAAAGCGCAGAAGAAAGTCGAGGAGAACAATTTCGGAATCCGCAAGAGGACGCTGGAATATGACGACGTGATGAACTCGCAGCGTGAAGTGATCTACAGCAAGCGCCGCAATGCGCTGTCCGGCGAGAGGATCGAGATTGACATCATGAATATGATGCAGGACACTGCGGAAATCTTTGCCGAGAAGGCGGCGGACATGACATACGACGCGTTTGTGGAATATGTCATGGGCACGTTTTCGCTCGATCTCGACTTTGACGAGGAGTTCTATAACAAGGCAAACACGGAAGCGCTCGCCGACAGGCTCTTCGAGAATATGAAGGCGACGTACGAGCGTCGCATCGACTCGATGATTCAGAAAGCTCTCCCTATCATTCAGCAGGTCTACGAAACCCAGGGCAACCGCTATGTCAACATCGCGATTCCGATTACCGATGGCCGTCGCATGCTGAACCTTTCGGTGAATCTCCAGCGTGCCTATGAGACCCAGGGCAAGGAAATAGGGAAGGCGCTCTCAAAGACCATCGTGCTCTTCGAGATTGACCGTCACTGGAAGGATCATCTTCGTGACATGGACGACCTCAAGCAGTCTGTCCAGAACGCGTCATACGAGCAGAAGGATCCGCTTCTTGTCTATAAGTTCGAGAGTTTCAATCTCTTCAGCGCAATGCTCGAATCCCTCAATCAGGACGCTCTCTCCTTCCTTCTCCGTGCAGGCATAGCCCTTCGCGAAGAGGCTCCGAGACCTGCGGCCGAGGCTCCGAAGGTGAACATGAGCAGGATGACCACGAGCCGCAGCGACCTTGTCACTAACAGCGGACAGCCTCGCAGCAAGATGCCGATGCGGGTGGAGAAGACAGTCGGGCGCAATGATCCTTGTCCTTGCGGGTCCGGGAAGAAGTATAAGAACTGTCACGGTAAAGAGGCATAGAGCCTTGCAGTCATCCTTTTTATTCAATTCCTTTCCTCTCGCGAAAATGTGGTCTTGCCTTATATTTGAGGATTATTTGAGAATTTCTAAATTAAAAAAATGAAACAATGGCAGTTAAGGAACAGCCGACAGGCAATATAAACGCGGTGAGCCGTATTTCGGCGGGGACTGTGTTCAAAGGTGAAATCGAGTCAAAGTCCGATATCCGGATTGACGGCACGTTTGAGGGTAAGATTACGACGACCGGCCGTGTTGTGGTCGGCGAGGGCGCATTTGTTAAGGGCGAAATTCTCTGCGAGAACGCGGATGTGTTCGGCAAGGTTGAGGGCAGTCTCACTGTGCGTGATGTCCTGTCCCTCAAGTCCGCCTGTGAGGTCAAGGGCGATCTTGAGATTGCGAAGATTGCGGTCGAGCTCGGAGCAGCGTTCGACGGAACATGCAAGATGCTGCGCAAGCAGCCGGCGGCGGTGGAAATAAAGATGACAAAATAATGATTATGAAGAGAATAGCATTTATATCGGCGCTTGCTTTCGCCGTGCTTTCTGCCGTTTCTTGTGAAAGGGAGCGAGTGCAGTCTGAGACTACGTATACATATAACAATATACCGTCGGCGGACGTTATATACGTGTCTACGGTCTACGATGAAAATAAGGCATTGTATGACGTATATGACATTGTGCTCACTTCCGATGGTGTGACATACGACGATAATTACAACTTTTCCGGTGTTGGCGCGGCTGTGGTCATTGAGGTGAACACGACGACGAATGAGGGAAAGGTTCTGCGTCTCGACGGAGGCAAATATCCGGTCAGCGGTAATTACGAATCGGATGCGATGTGCACATATCCCGGTGAGGAAAGTGGCGGCTCGATGTATCCGACATACATCTATTATTGTCCCAAAGGTTCAGCGAGCGGGGATTATTACCTCGTGACGGACACGAAGAGTTCGCTGAATGTTTCTCCGAATGGCGACGGAAGCTACAATCTCAATGCTACTTTCAGGACGGATGTGGCACAGTTTGTCTTCAATTATAACGGAACTCCCGACTTCTACTATGTGGAGTCCTACAATCAGCCTCCTGTGGCCGGAACTCCTGGCGACAGAAGTACATATAAGAAAGTGGAAGTGAAGGATTACAATGCCGGCGCGCAGATCTATTACGGATGTACCTACGATATAAAAACTTCCGGGTATTCCAAGTGGGATGTGCAGCTCTACGCGGAGGATTCCTCTGAGGAAGATGGTTGGTTGAGATTGGAACTTTGTTCGGCGGAGGTGTCGGCCGAAACTGAACTTCCGGCAGGAAAATATGAATGCAGGACTCCCGGGAAATTTTCGGAAGAGACATTAGTTCCGTTTTCTCTGGTGCCCGGTGAGTATGAATATGACTCGACGTATGGTGATACGTATTATTCCACATGGTATTTTGATGCCGATCATCCGTACGACGAATACGGACGGTATTATTCATACGCCATTACGGATGGTGTGGCGGATGTATCTGTCGCTTCTGATGGTACATATGAAATAGCGTATACTCTGTATGATGACACTGATTGCTATACGATAACGGGCACGTCTGTCGTCAAGAATCTTTCCTATTATGACGAGAGTTCTTCTTCGGAAGATGAAATTGCGGCTACTTCGCTTCAGTTACAAATGCGCAAACTGTCGCGCCCGATGCTCAGAAAGAAGTTTTCTTCAAAGAGTGGCGTTGCGGCGGAGAGAAGGACACGTACAGCCCGTAATGTCAGCGGGAGGCGTTCAGCTTTGCGTTAACATTGGAAATTTTATATGGAAAAGCCATTCTGAGTGCTTCAGGATGGCTTTTTCTGTTGTGCCTTAAAGATTTTTTGGAAATATTCAAAAACCTGCATATATTTGCAGACTTGCTTCAATGGGGATGTTTTGGTTTTGACAGCATCTGACATTGGACGGTAAGCACGCCGGGCGTCGGAGGTTTGCCCGTTAATCTCAGCTTCCGAACAATTAGTTGGCAACAACTCTTATGCACTCGCTGCCTAGTCTACCAAGTAGAACGGCTTAATCTCCGGGGCCAAGGCTGCTCCGGCGACGAGTATCCCGACAGGCTTTTCCGGCTGTTCTGTCCTGTCTCATGGGGTATCATTTCAAACGGTCTGCACGACACCGACTCGGCTGAGTGTCGCCAAGTCCAAGCCGATAAGCCTCGGCTGGCCCGCCATCCGGCAGGCCGCGGTCGAAAAACAAAGGACGGATAAACGTGTAGAAAGCCACCCGGTGCGGTGTTTGGACGAGGGTTCGAGTCCCTCCATCTCCACAAATAAGGTCTTCCAATTTGGGAGGCCTTATTTGTGGAGATGACTTTCCAACCGTCTGTCGCATATCGGCGTCTCCCTTTGGGGAAAATAAAGACCCCCCCCCCGATCGCTGTGACGGCCTTGACAGGACTTGAAAATTGAATGTTATATGTTGAAGTTTATTTCTTGTTTGTGGGTACATTCGCTTGCTGCTGTAGTCGCGGTGTTGACATTGTTCGGGCAGTGCGCCGGTGCCGGGATTCCGTGTAAGCTGGAACTTCCGGAGGCCACTCTTACGGACTCGACGAGATTAGTGCAGTATGAGGCGTTCACGCTGATGTACAACTTGAATACTCTTAATCCTCAATGGGTTGCATGGGAATTGGAGGCGCGCGAGACAGAGGGGGATGTGGGGAGATGCAGCAAGTTCAGCGTGGACTGCTCTCTGGATTTTATTCAGGCGGACAATGATGACTACCGCAATTCCGGATATGACCGCGGGCACATGGCTCCTGCGGCTGACATGAAGTGGAGCGAGACTGCCATGCGCGAGTCGTTCTACTACACCAATGCCTGTCCCCAGAACCACAATCTGAATGCAGGCGTGTGGAAATCGTTGGAGGAGAAATGCCGCGCGCTGGCTAATGTGTATGGGAGGGTGTGGATTGCCTGCGGGCCGATTTTTAATGCGCATTCTCAAGGTTACATAGGACCGCACAATGTCGCCGTTCCGGATGCTTTCTACAAGGTCATGCTTGTGCGTTCCGGAGGCAAGTATGAGGGAATAGGCTTCATCTGCGACAACAAGGCCGGAAAAAAGCCGCTGGAGTATTATGTCTGGACAGTGGATGAGGTGGAGGAAATCACAGGGCTGAATTTCTTCTCGTCCCTAAGCGCCGATGACGAAACTGCCGCAGAATCTTCTGTCGACTTGGATGTTTGGTTTTGACAACTCACTTTTTGAGGATATCTTGCCACAGAGCGTGCAGGAATGCCATAACTTGATTGTCGTCTTTCCTGCAGTCTGGCAGTTTGCCGACATTATCCATGTCGTTCAGACCGAAATATTCAACGCATCTGCTCCAGATGAATTCGCCAAGTGATTGTTCTGATGGACGATGCTCCGCCTCGTGGAGGAATTTGTCCGTGAACTGTCGTTCCTTACACTTTTCCCACCACCAGAGGCGTGACCCGTCCTGCTCACTGATCTGCTGAATCATCACCGTGACTTTTACCTCAAATGTGTTCAAGCGAAGAAAATCCGGGATTGAGTAGCCTGAGTGAGTAATAAGCGCATGGGTGGCATAGCAGACGCA
>DJRM01000138.1:0-13702 GCA_002440085.1 Bacteroidales bacterium UBA6360 | reverse complement strand
CCCAATTCCTTATCGCTCATTGTGGGTTTCAATCCCTTGGAAGCATCCCAGTATGGGTTGCAGGTCATCAGCTCCATGTCGCCTAGTTTCTCCTGTTGGAGGAGAGCGTTCACAATTATCATTCTGGTGAAATCCGAGCGGTAATATTCATCGTCTTCCAAATGAAGAACATCCTGAGCCGTGTCTCCCCAATAACGCAGGCATCCCTCCACCGTAAGGTCGTCATCCTTCTCTTCTAAAGGAGATGATAATATCTGCCGGTACATTGTCCCTGTTCTTGAGAACATGTCCCCGGTGAGAGTAAACAGTCTTTCGTTCAGACTTTCGAACCGTTTGACTTCCGTCTTGGAACAATGCGATTCAAACATCTCTGAAAGAATGCGATAACGCTCCAACAGCAAGGACTCAACAGTTTCTTTTTTGTTCTCATCCTTGAGCCATGAATAGTCTATGCAGCTTATAGGATCACCTGTGATCGAAAGGATTTTCTGCTCCCTCTCTGCCAATTCGCGGTGGTATATTGTCAGAGTCATCTCCGGGGTCGGCATTGCGGCGGCTAACCCCATTGTCTCCTCGAACGTCAGGTTTCTTACCTTAAACTTTTCCATTGTATTTTCTTTTTCTGCAAAAATATACAACCGTCCTGCTAAAATCTGACAGTTACACAGATCGACCGCACTGCCGGATTATTGCAGTTAACCGTCCCATCTTTGCCAAGGATTCAGAAACTGTTAGAATGGGAAAGACATTGCATATTATGCCCTGTAGCGCGTCATGGAGTAGGATCGCCTACGGGTGGATAGGAAAAGAATTGGAGCAACACGACATTTTGCAGTACCCTGTAAGGACTAATATTCATTATTTGCCGGAAGACTTTTCTGAAACGGAAATGATGAAGGTCGCCATTTCTTGGGGTAATGCCAAACTATATGATGACTTGAAGGTTTTTGCACGCAAGCTGTCGGAGATTCCGAACTACGATAAGGTCATTGTCTGGCATGCCGAAGACGCTGATTCGAGGCTGCTGTTTTGTACAATTGTCAATGCAGTGCGGCAAACGCTGTACGAAATCGACATTACTCCAGAGGAGAGACGCTCAATATGGAAAGATGTGAAAGAAGATGAGCCTGAGCTAGATCGGGATGTAGATGTTTTTTATGTGGGGCATGTCATCGGCATAGATGTCACCCAGTCCAGCTATTCCGCGAAGCGAGTAACTGCAAAAATGAGAGAGACGCTTCTGACCGAGTGGAGACGATGGGGTGGAGAAGATGCTCGGGATTGTCCTGTTTTGGTCAATCAGTATGGGGAGTTGTTCCATACGCATCGTGTATATTTGTACCAAAGCATTTTTGAATCCACTCCGAAAACCGAAGCGGAATCCATCGCAAGGATTGTCGGTCAAGTCCTTTACAGACATCCACAAGTGTGGGATCAGTATGTCTGCGACACAGCAGTCAAGATGGCTGATGAGGGCATGATCAAATGGGTGAAAAATGATGATGAACCATACCAAAGTCTTGTACAGCAGTACAAATACGATGTGGAGGGAGACTGGCTTGGCTACCCGCGGGACTTCCTGTATCATTTCATCGATGAATGCGGGAAAAAGATCACCATGTCCGAGGATGACCTTAAGGCAGAATACCGCCGTGACATAAAAGATTGTGACGACTTATGGGGGCATGGTCATCTTACCCGAGAATATCGACAGATGAGAAAGAAACAGTGGAAAGAGACACTGGCCGTTAGATGGGCGGCCGCCTTCAACGAAAACTGGGGCTGGTATCACTTGCTGTCAGTCATCAAGGTGAAATTGGAGATGATGGCGGAGTATATGCGCCAATGGTCTCCAGTCGCTGCCGGTGCGGTTTACGCAGACCAGATGGAACGCGCCGTCAGTCTGATTCAGGTCATCCTTGACAAGGGCGGTCAATACGACTATGCGCACACCGAAGACGAGGATGAATATCTTGATGCCGAACATTTCTCCCACTATGTCAACTTCCGCAACCGCAACCACATACCGAGTCCGTACTATTGCGGCGAACATTTCTGGTGCGAGGCGCAGCGCCTCCGTTTCGACAAGGCCTGGAACCTTCTCTGGGAGCTGTTCCGCACGAAGCTGCTTTCATGGAGTGATTGATTCTGTATGGGTGACAATGAAGTCGAAATCTCTGATGGACTGAAAATTATAAGCGGCAGCCTTTTATATTCAAAAAATGTTACTTTGTAAGACATACTTGAGAACACGGAAGTGTAAGTTTATTCTCGAATACGAATCTGGAAAATTCACTTGGAAGAGAGTAAGCGGACATTTTCCCTCGTCATATCCCGCTTCTGCGGGATTGTGCGTGGGACTGCTGCTTATTTTATTCCAACGGTATTCCAGAACCGGTATTCTAAAATGAGCGACGGCTCCGCGCTTTTGAATATGGCTGCATTGCTGACGACATAATGACTAAGGAATATAAAATATTTGTTATCATAAAACTTTATAATCATGAACGAATGGATCGATAATATGGAAAAAGAAATCACCTCTGAAGGCTACCAGATGCCCTCTTTGGAATTGCTGGATGAATATATTCCCGAAAGCGAAGCGCTGGACGAGGAAGAGGAAGAGGAGCTCTCCGGCATGGTGGTAGGGGTAATCTGGAATATTCTTGAGAGAGGAAAAGTGCGTGTCAAGGGCATCGAATACGTGCTGGGACCTGCCGTGACCCTTTATAAAATCTTTCCGGAACAGAGAACCAAGATCTCACAGGTCAGATCGCTTGTGGAAGAGACACTTAATCTGGAGAGAACTCGTGTCGTGACATTGGAGGATTCTATCGGCATCGAGATCGCCAATGACCACCGTGAGGTAGTGCCGATGCGCTCGGTTTTGAGTAAAAAGGCCTTTCGTGACAACAATGCTGAACTCCCGGTGGACATCGGGCGGACATTCGGGAACGAGGTTATGGTCTTTGATTTGGCCAAGGCTCCTCACCTGCTGATTGCCGGTGCCACGAAACAGGGCAAGACTACGGCAATCCATGCCATCGTCGCCTCACTGCTATATTCAAAGCACCCTGAAGAGTTGAAGTTTGTTTTCATCGACCCAAAAGGTTGCGAGTTTTCCGTCTATGAGCGTCTCTCCGGACACTATATAGCCTCTGTGCCAGGAGAGAAGCCTATAGTGCAGACGACAGCTCATGCCGCCAAGACCTTGGCGGCGCTTTGCGAGGAAATGGACCACCGCTACGAACTGCTTTCGCGTACCCATACCAGTAACATTTGCGCTTACAATAAGCGCGTTTCAGAAACCTTGCCTTACATTGTCACAATTATTGATGAATATGCCGACCTGACCATTCCTGCGGGTCGTGACAAGGAGGCCAGGAATATGTCGCATAGCATCACAGAATCCATCATCCGTTTGGCGCAGTGTGGAAGAGCCGTCGGCATTCATGTCGTCTTGACCACACAGAGACCGTTAGGAGGAATCACCAGTCTCGTCAAGGCAAATTTCCCGGCCAGAATCGCCGTCAGGACTATATCCGCGACCGATTCACGGATAATCCTTGACACTCCCGGGGCGGAAAGACTTATCGGCAGCGGAGATATGATTTTCCAGATCGGCGGAGAAGAGACACGCCTCCAAGGTGCCTGCATCAGTCCAGAGGAAATAGACCGCCTGACCTCCTATGTGGAATCGAGTCCTGATTCCGGCTCTCCCTATTGTCTGCCGACATCGTTCCTAAAATGAGCGATGGTTTCGCGCTTTGGAATTACTCATAAGAATGAAAGTTATAACTGTAGGTTTCCTACATAATTTTTTATATTTATGGCAACAAACTTTAAAAATTTAAGGGAGTACTTCTATCCGGACAATGGCGTTAGTAGAACTTTTGTCATTCCTGATTATCAAAGAGGATATAAATGGTCTGTGAGACTTGCAGATGAGCAAACATCAGTAGAAGTTTTGGTTGAAAATTTGATGGATACCTTTGTCAATGCTCCAGACAGGCAATTTTTCTTGCAAGGCGTTACTGTGGTGGAAGATGGGGACAAGATTATTTTGATTGATGGTCAGCAAAGGACTACCACTTTGTACCTACTTCTCTGGTGCCTCGATCAGAACTACATAATTGGGGCGAGGAACATCAACATCGATTATAGTATCAGAGCAAGGTCTCGCGACTTTCTCGACTCTTTAAAACAAGGAAACGTTGATTACCGACAAATAGATCCAAACGATGAGATACAGGACATCTACTATTTCAAGCAGGCTATTGAACAGATAAATAATGAACTAAAAGGCTTGGATAATAGGCAAGAGTTTTATGACTTTCTGATCCGGAAGGTATGTCTGCTGTACATTGTGATAGACAAGTCCAAAGCAGTGAGTACGTTTACTATGATGAATGGAAATAAGGCGACCATGCACGATGAGGAACTGACAAAAGCGGAAATGCTGCATCTGGTTTCGCTCCCTGGCACAGTAAAAACCACTCCTGAAATAAAATGCATGGATGATGCTTTTGCCATGATGAAGGAGATGGCTTCAATAGATTGGGAAAATGATGCATTGAGAAGCAAATATGCCAGAGAGTGGGACAAATGGCTTTATTGGTGGAATCGCAATGATGTGAGGGATTACTTCAACACACGCAAACCAATGGGACTGCTTTTGGAGTACTACTATCGCAAGGAAATAGGAGTAGAGAAGAACGAAGAGTACTCGTTTAAGAGTTTCAGAAAACTAATGCCAGAGAACAATAAGAAGGCAGCTAAAGATGTATTCAAAGGCTTGCGTGATATGCAGAAGGATTTTGAGGATGTATTTAACAATCCATTGTCCTTTAATTATTTAAAATGCGCGATGATCGGATCGAGCAATGACTCGGATGACAAGTTCAATATGATCATGTATTTTATGAATAATAAAAATGATATGGATCTTCTTCAGCGATATGCCCGGTGGAGATTAATCGGTTCCACTCATATTGAACTTACAGAAGAATATACCAATGACCCAACTGTGGAAGAAGGTAAACGCTCAAACATCGAAACACGTCGCAATCGTGCTGAGGAAATGATTCGCAAACTATCTGAGGCTCATGTCTATAATGTATATGATGACATCCTCTACAAACAACTCCTCAGGCTTAACGTCAAAGAGTATAACAATCTTAACGATCGCAAAGGCGTGAAGTTTGATTTCTCTATTTGGAACAATAAGTCTATTGAACATATTTCCCCCAAATCTCTTTTCTATCATAGAAAAGTAGATGAGATTTCAGGTAACATCAAGTATGTGAATGGCGCCGGCTCTGAAGTCTTAGATCTGGAAGGATTGCTCGATGGTGATCGTGTTTTTTCTGACACCAGAAGATATGGCGAACATTGCATTGGCAATCTTGTCCTATTATACGGTAGAGACAATTCTGAGTTTGGTGCTTTGCCTTTCGACAAGAAAAAGCAAAAATTCTTCAATAACGAACGAAGTCTTGACAGCAGAAACTTGTTGCATACCATCTCATCTTTTGCTAATGGAACTTGGGAACCATGTGACATTGAAGCTGCTGCTGATAAAACAATTGAAATATTAAAAAACGATTACAAAGAGGAGGGTAGCAATGAATAAGTTTGTCAAATTCATCAGTGGTAAGGATTATTGTCTTGAGGATTTATTCGGCGGTGACACAAAGATTGTCATCCCGGACCTTCAAAGAGATTATTGTTGGGGTGACAATGCCTATACCGTTATAGGCAAGGACAAAAAGCCGCAGGAACTTGTCTCGGGGTTCTTGAAGAACATTATCCAACTTTATGAAGACGATGCCGAGTCATCAGTGACTTTGGGGCTGGTTTATGGTTATGAACAACCCTATAATCATATACAAATATGTGATGGGCAGCAACGACTAACCACTCTCTTCCTAATACTTGGAGTCATAAACACGAAGTGTAAAGGAGAATTTGATCATTATATCATCTCCGAACAGGAGATGAAAGACGATTATGAGCCTCATCTTCTATATGCCATCCGTGAAAGCACACTCTATTTCCTGAGTGATTTGTCACTTCACCTTTTTATCAAAAGAGAGTTGGATGTCGCGAATATTCGTTCATCTAACTGGTACTTCCGAGAATACGATCAGGATGCTTCCATCCAGAGTGTTATTTCAGCGCTTGAGACCATAAGTAAAACGTTTGAACTGCACCCTGGGCTGGATTATCGTCGATTTGGCGATTATTTGCTGAAGAACCTGCGTATCTTCTACTACGACATGGAAAATCGTTCGCGTGGTGAGGAAACCTATGTGGTTATCAACACAACGGGCGAGCCTTTGTCTGCCACGGAAAATATTAAACCGATACTCTTGGCCGATCCGAGACTAACGCAAGCACCAAGAAAGAAATATTCTGACCAGTGGGAAGAAAGGGAGGAGTGGTTTTGGAAATATCGTGGTTCTGACAAAACCAGTGACAATGGCATGCAGACCTTCTTTAAGTGGTATTGGCAAATAGGACTGCAACAGGAATATCGTTGGGAGGGAGACAGAAAGTACCCTTTGAACATTAAGGAATTGTTTCTGTCCGCTCCAAGAAAGCTAACGGAGAATGCGAATGAAGCCAAACTGAGCTTAGGGAACTATAATGAGTTCAGATCCTTGGAGAATCTGAACCGCTATTTTATGGCTCTT
The DNA here is from genome assembly GCA_002440085.1 of Bacteroidales bacterium UBA6360. Taxonomy (GTDB): domain Bacteria; phylum Bacteroidota; class Bacteroidia; order Bacteroidales; family UBA932; genus Cryptobacteroides. The sequence goes on along the minus strand of DJRM01000138.1, from coordinate 7,007 downwards.
TGTTCGCTTGTCCGGGCAATAGCTCATGATGAACGAATACAAAAAGTGCTTCTGACAATGAGTAAAAAAGAATCTCCCGACAGGCTGTCAGAAGAACAATATGTATGGACATGGCTCAGGAATGCCGAGCTTGACATTGTGCTTCCTCTTTTGTGCTTTGTAAAGAATTACGGAGATACCGATCTTCTCTATAGGTTTATAAGAAGGATACGGAAAAACCACTTCGATGGCGTTTGGGGTAAGACCGATAGTAATCAGTTGTCAAGAAGAGGAGAAAACTATGTTGACTGGAGATACATCATTCAGATCATCAATAAGAGTCCCCTTTCTGATGTGTTTTCTGCGGATGTCCAGACGCTTGATATTTCTAAGATTCCGATGATTCCATTGAATGATTGGTATACGGAAGATGATAAATGGAAATCCGAACATCTTGTGGATATTGCTGAAGTGGAAGATATTGAAGACCATGAACTATTAATGGGCGACTTGACTCCTCTTAGAAAAGGAAGTGATGGGATATCGTATGATATTGCGGCATTCAAAAAGCGTTGGAATAATCTGAAACGAATAAATAATGCGTTTGACGCAAGCGAGTCATCGGATGACATGGAATTCTCAAATTGGTTCCGTCTTTATTGTGTCGTGACTGGAATCACTGCTATAGGACATATCAGTAATTGTTCATGGGATCTCGAGGGTTGCTATTTTTCTCAAAAAAGAAAAATGCCTTGGTGGATAGAGTCCGGCGAAATAGATCAACTTCTGTGTCGGGAAGATATTCTTGAGGCCATAAAGCAAATCATTAAGGACAAGGTAGGTAGTTATATTCGTTGCCCTCGGGATTACAAAGAGTTGATTATCAGTTGGCTGGCAATAAAGACCATAAAGGAGTCCAGCGATGGAGTATTGTTAAGCCATTATAGCCAAAGAGCCGTATCGGCATTCTGTGAACTTGAAAGCAATTACATTGTTCCAAGTCAAGAGTTTCAATGGGGTAATGTTTTATGCGGATATTCATGGAGTTACACTGTGTTCCCGGCAAGAGATGAACAGAATTGGGCGGAAGAATCGAATTTAGATTCTCCTATATCTTCTATACCATTTATTTCGGACTATTATAATAGGGATGGTCGTTGCATCGATGAACGAAGTATAGAAAAATACGATGGTGAAATCGCAAGGATTATAGATGCCTATTTTTGTTAATATTCGATTATTCCCTGAAAGCTGTTAAAGTAATGTTATAATAAATGATAGAGGTACAATGAAAGCATTTAAGGTAGCTCCAAAAGAATCAAGCGTTCCAATGGGCAGGTGCTGACACCTGAGATGTCAGTTGTTGTCTCAACGGATGCATTGCTAATGACACGAATTACTGAAGAATAAGCAACAAATTATAGATGATATGACTACAGACTTGACATTTACCTTAAAGGAGATCTCATTATGGACATCAGACGCTTCCGTTGTGAAGATTCCCGAACTCCAGCGCGGGCTTGTATGGAAACCTGCTCAGGTCGAACTCTTGTGGGACTCGATTCTTCGCGGCTTTCCTGTTGGGTCATTTATGCTTTCGGATGTTCCCGAGGATAAGGACTGGTATTATCTGATGGATGGACAGCAACGGTTTAATGCCATATCAATCGGTTTCGGTGCTGTTGAAAATCCTCGCGCCATCCTGTGGCTTGACATCAACCCTGAAGAGGTGAAGAATAGTTCCAGAACATTCTGGATAAAAGCCACTACGATAGCACATCCGTGGGGATTTGCGAATAATGATGAGTGCAGCACCCTTTCTTCGTCAGACAGGCGCTTGGCGCTAAAGGAATTTGGCTTCGCCGGGAAAAACATTTATAACGATGTCGTTGACTTGCATGACACTTGGCCAATAAAGGCATCGAGGCCTATTCCGCTTCAGTTCTTTCTGGATGCACCTGTCGATAGCGAGGATGCCTTCGTTAAATACATAATAAGTAAATGCGGGCAACAGGAATGCATGTTTCGCGGCTTGTTTGTCAATCCTGTTACTGAGGCGGATAAGGAAAGAATAGCCTCATTCTACGATGCCTTTAGCAGACTGAAAGATTACAGTATTTCTTGCAATCTTCTGACACGCAATGTCTTGGAAAATGAAACTTCAGTAGCGAATAATGAAGGTGGAGTCACAACGTTGGAGACTTTGTTTACAAGGCTGAACACAGGTGGCACAAGAATTACGCAGGAGGACCTAATCTATTCAGCCATAAAGGCATATTGGCCAGAAATCAAGGACAAAAACGACAGCATTGCCGAACGATATATGCCTCCGGCAAAACTCGTTATGCTTGCGTTCCGACTTGCGCTGACGGAACATTCACAAGACAAGGCATTCAAAGGGGCGATGTCTGCGAAGCAAATACGCTCCTTGGCAACGGACGATATGTCAAAGCAGAGGATCGATGACTTGTATTGCAGCGACAAATTGGCGAGGATAATGAATATCATCGATGACTGGCTGAATGTTTTCAATGCCGAAAAGAACCCTGCTGCGGATTCAACTCCAGCGGTACTTCGCACAAGCATTGCGAGAAACTCTACGGAGATATATTTATTGTTGATGTATTTCGCCTTAAAGTCTCTTGAGGGAAAGAGTGGTCTTTCTGGGAAGGAGATTAGGGCATTGGCTTTTTACCTCCACTGGTTCAGCAAAGATGTTGTGAAGGCTGTTGCGGAAGTTTACAATCAATGCCGGAATAGAGTTGATATGGATGCTGTCAGGAGAGCTATATCGCTGTCATTTGTGAATGGATGGCTTGTCGCGCCTTATACACCGGAGGAGATGAGGCATTTCTTCTCGGTAAAGCCGGATCCTGATTGGCAAATAGGGTCTGAAGAATACTATCCTTGGCAGGATTTTGCAAACAAAGTATTTTGGTTTGGGTCTGAATCAAGCAAAGAGATGCTTCTTTTTGCCCAAAGGACGTTCATCAACACTCATTTCAGGATGTATGATCCGGCTCGTCAGGATATGTGGGATAGCCATAACCGTCCGTGGGATTATGACCATATCACACCTCAGGAATGGATAGTGAACAAAAGAGGCCCTTTCAGAGAATATTGCAAGGGCTGGCTTTGGAATATAGGAAACATTGCCGCCATCCCGTTTGAAGAAAACAGGTCTAAAAGCAATAGGGAAGACTATGATTTCTATGTTGAGAATAAAGAGACTCTTCTTTTTGATGAATCGTCGATGGATTTAAAAAATGACATCGTTTGGAACAAAGAGGAAGGTTTCAAGTTCGCATCTGTAACTTTCGGAAGGTGTTGTGAGATTTACAAAAGCTGCTATGATTTGTTTGCTCCTCTGTTCGAGAAAATAGTGCTCTCGGATGACTTACAGAAACGAAAGGAGACTTTTCTGAAGATCGCCGACAGCATTGAAGGCTCGAAATTCTATTTTACGGCAGGAGCCAAGGATTATCTGCTGGAACGTGCTTTAGACTGGACTAGGGAGTGGATTAGTGTTGGTGTCCCTTATGGGAAATACCTGGTTTGCGTATGTTGGGGCTATAATCAATCGGAATTGGAATTAGGCTTAAGAAAACTTCCGGGAACAATGATCGACAGCAACCGAAGTGATATGCCGAAACTGGATGATTCATACGAGGTATATGAGGATAACCAATGGTGGTATGCGTGGAAACCACTGCATATTATGCCTGCTGAAGTGATTGTCACTGAATTAAGGGCATTGATTGGCTTCCTTCCGGAATAGGATGCAGATTTCGGGTTGAGTTGAACTTTACACTGCCGTAAAATGGCAACGAGGTGGCCTATCTTTGCAAAAAACAAAGTTATGGAGCAAACACGGGACATACTCTTTATGGCGGCGGCGAAGTTCTGTATTGAGAAAAAGGCCGCGTCAGAATCAGCCCTCCAGCTGCACTTCGGAATCGGGTACTATCGGGCATCGACGCTCATGTCTGAACTTGAGGAGGCTGGACTGGTCGGACCACCAATGGGCACGGAGCCTCGAATAGTACTGTTTGATAGTATGTTGGATTTTGTACGTTCGCTGCCGAAAGACGATGAGGAGATTCGGGATGCTGTCTTGGAGGAAGCGTATGATCTGACGAACGCGGATATTCACGCCTTGACGGTCTGATATAGTATGGAGTTGACAAACGGCAGTCCCTCACTTGGGATGATTCACTCTTATAAATGTAATTGTATGAAAAAAGAAGCAATTTCAACGGATTACCAACTGCCTCCATTGGCGTTGCTGGATGAATATATACCCGAAAGCAAAGTGCCGGAAGATGAAATCACCGGCTGGATAGAGACTATCAGAAGTATTCTTGAGAGCGGAAAAGTGCGTGTCAAGGATATAAAGCCCGTGCCTGGGCCGGCGGTGACACTTTATAAGGTTTATCCGGAACGGAAGGTCAAAGTTTCAAAGGTCAGTTCACTATTGGAAGACACTGCACTTGACCTTCATCTTAAGGGAGCGCGTGTCGTGACCTTGAAGGATTCCATAGGCATCGAGATTGCCAATGACCACCGTGCGGCAGTGCCTATACGTTCGGTTTTGAGTGAAGAGGCCTTTCGCGGCAGCAAGGCAGAGCTCCCGGTGGCTATCGGGAGGACATTCGGAGACGCGGTTATGGTCTTTGATCTGACCATGGCGCCTCACCTGCTCATTGCCGGTGCCACGAAACTGGGGAAGACGGAGGCAATCCATTCCATAGTCGCCTCTCTGCTATATTCAAAGCTCCCGTCAGAGCTGAAGTTCGTGTTCATCGACCCCAAGGGCTGTGAGTTCCCCGTCTACGAGCGTCTCTGTGGGCACTATTTAGCCTCTATGCCAGGAGAGAAGCCTATCGTGCAGACGACTGCTTATGCAGACAAGACCTTGGCTGCGCTTTGCGAGGAAATGGAAATCCGCTATTCGTTCCTCAGTCTGGCCGGTATCAGCAACATCGTGGAATATAATAAGCGGTCATCCACACCCAAGGGACGTTGGCCTTACATTGTCACCATCATTGATGAATATGCCGACCTGACCATTCCTCTATGCCGTGACATGGAGTCCAGGAATATGTCGCACGACATCACTAGGTCCATCATCCGTTTGGCGCAGAAAGGCAGGGCTGTTGGCATCCACATCATCTTGACCACCCAACGGCCATCTGAGGCAGTTATCACGAGTCTCATCAAGGCAAATTTCCCGACAAGAATCGCTGTCAGAACTATGTGCGAAACAGATTCTCGGATAATTCTTGACTCTCCGGGAGCGGAAAGTCTTATCGGCAGCGGAGATATGATTTTTCAGGTAGGTGGAGAATATACTCGCCTCCAAGGTGCCTACATCAGCCCGGAGGAAATCGACCGCCTGACCTCCTATGTGGAGTCATGTCCTGATTCCGGCTCTCCCTATTGTCTGCCGACATCGTTCCTAAAATGAGTGACGGTTCCGCGCTTGGAATTACTCATAAGAATGAAAGTTATAACTGTGGTTTCCTACATAATTTTTTATATTTATGGCAACAAGCTTTAAAAGTCTAAGGGAGTACTTCTATCCGGACAATGGGGGAGTAGAACTTTTGTCATTCCTGATTATCAAAGAGGATATAAATGGTCTGTGAGACTTGCCGATGAGCAAACTTCAGTAGAAGTTTTGGTTGAAAGTCTGATGGATGCCTTTATCAATGGAACACTTTTATCCACAGAATCCTATGCCTGGCTATGATGACTTGACAGGTAAAGGACTTGACGACTTCGGTAATCTTTGTCTGATCAGCAGAGGTATGAATTCAAAATTCAGCAACAATATGCCAAAAGCGAAATTAGACAATTTTGGCCTTATAGAAGAGGTCAGAAATGGTCTTAGTATAAAGTTGTTGGAAATGATGGATGTCGTGAGGCAAAGCGGGGATTGGGGAGAAACCCAAATCAAAGAATTTGAGAAAAATTCCAAGACTCGAATTCTGAAAGCATTAAAGCTGCCTTCAGCGGTGGTATGATGAGGCGTGAATATGGATAGGCTACTGCCATAAAATGGCAACGAGGTGGCCTATCTTTGCAAAAAACAAAGTTATGGAGAAATCTCGGGATATATACTTATGAAAGAGGCTCTCGGGAAAGTCGGGGCGATGTTCAAAGAACTGGAAATATGAGGATAGTACACATTTCGGACACTCACAACAGGCACCGGCGGCTGACGAGTCTGCCGGAGGGCGATGTGATTGTGCATTCCGGCGATTTCACGATGGCGGGAACCGAGGCGGAAGCTTTGGACTTTATGGAATGGTTCTGCGACCTGCCGTACAGGCACAAGGTCTTCATTGCTGGCAATCACGATTTTTGCCTTCGAGGAGCGAGTTTGGAGGGTCTTAACGATAATTGTCACTATCTCTGCAATTCAGGAGTTTTGATTGATGGAATCAAATTCTACGGCGTGCCTATGTTTTTCGAGGATGCCGTGACGCGGCGTGTGGAAAATGATTTTATGAATATACCTGCGGACACGGATGTTCTGGTCACGCATCAGCCGCCCAATGATATTCTTGACCTTTCGGATGAGATTCACTATGGAGATTCCGTTCTGTGGCGGCGTGTGATGTTGGTTCGTCCAAAACTCCATCTGTTCGGGCATATTCATAAGGCGGAGGGCGTGGAGGAACGGAATGGGACGGTGTTTTCCAACGGTGCTGTCTTGGGGGAAGGCTACGATCTGACAGACACGGATATCCACATCTTGACTGTCTAATATGACCCGGAATAGGAGGACGAAGTCCTCCGGTTTGAGATTGTTTATTTTGTAAAATATTGATGATAAATTATATGGAAAAAGAAATAACCGCAACTGACTACCAGCCGCCTCCTTTGGAGTTGTTGGATGAATATATTCCTGAAAGCAAAGTGACTATGCACTCGGTTCTGAGTGATGATGCGTTCCGGAACAGTGGGGCGGAACTGCCGGTGGCTCCCGGGCGGACATCCCGGGACAAAGCTGTGGTCTTTGA
>DJRM01000078.1:8247-14610 GCA_002440085.1 Bacteroidales bacterium UBA6360 | reverse complement strand
TGATTGAATAATTGATTGAATAACTGAAAACGAATAATTGATATATGTGGAGAAAATTCTGCGCCTTCATGCTGAAGGCATTGGGATGGACGGCCGTGGAGCCGCCGGTGCCTGAGGACAAATGCGTGATTCTCGGAGTGCCGCACACAACGATATGGGATTTCCTTATATCCTATCTTTATTATACTTCCGTCGGAGGCAAGGCCTACTGCATGGTGAAGAAGGAATTCTTTTGGGGACCGCTGGGCTGGATTATAAAGAAGATGGGCGGCGTACCCGTTGACAGGACAAACGGAGCCTCGGTCGTGCTGAGCGTCGTACATGAGATGAACAGCAGGAAAACAATGCACCTCGCCCTCGCCCCAGAGGGCACACGCAAGCCGGTAAGACGCTGGAAGACAGGCTTTCACAAGATTGCAAAAGAGGTCGGATGCCCGGTCTATCTCGGATATTTCGACTGGGGCACCAAGCGCGTGGGCAGGGGGCAGAAGTTCGAGCTCTCCGATGACGCCAAGGCTGACATGGAGCGTATCCAGAAAATCTACGAGGAAATGCATCTCACGGGCCGCCACCCGGAGAACTACGTCACGCACTGAGATTCGCAGTCTCGTTAGTTTTAATTATATTTGCAATTTTTAAGGATTATCGTCAATTATGTCGACAAGATATGCATTAGTTACCGGCGGCTCAAGAGGTATCGGACGGGCCGTCTGCCTAAAACTCGCGGGGATGGGAATTCCTGTGCTGATCGGCTATCGTTCGAATAAAGATGCCGCAGAAGAAGTCTGCGATATGATATTGCACAATGGAGGCCAGGCATCGATAATATGTCTGGACGTAAGCGACAAGAATAGTGTCGAGACGGCCCTGGGAACTTGGGAAAGCTCCCATCCTGACGACTATATTGCCTATTTGGTGAACAATGCCGGCATCACACATGACAGTCTCATGTTCATGATGACGGATGATGACTGGGACTCAGTCATCAGGACCTCCGTCAATGGATTATTTTACGTCACCCGTTACCTCCTGCCCAAGATGATGGCCCGCGGACATGGCGGACACATCGTGAACATGTCTTCGCTTTCAGGTTTAAAGGGTATGGCCGGGCAAACGAACTATTGTGCCGCAAAGTCGGCAGTTATCGGTGCCACAAGGGCTCTGGCTCAGGAAACCGCATCCCGGAATGTCACGGTGAACGCAGTCGCTCCGGGGTTTATCTCCACTGACATGACAAAGAATCTTCCGGAGGAGGAACTCAAGAAGATGATTCCGATGAGGCGATTCGGGCGTCCCGAGGAAGTGGCGGAGCTGGTCGGATTTCTTTGTTCCGACAAGGCAAGTTATATTACGGGTGAAGTTATCAGCATAAACGGAGGACTTTTCTGAAATGAGGCGGGTAGTAATAAGCGGCATGGGAATATGGTCCTGCATAGGGACGAGTGTCGAAGAAGTAAAGGATTCTCTGTATAACGGCAAGTCCGGCATCGGTGTAGAGCCGGAACGGTTGGAGTATGGTTTTCAGTCACCGTTGACCGGCATTGTCCCCAAACCGGTGCTGAAAGGCGTGCTTGACCGCCACCTTCGCCGAGGATTGTCGGAAGAGGCGGAATATGCCTTTATGGCCAGTTCACAGGCATTCGATATGGCCGGAATAAATGACGAATATCTTGATCGCAATGAGGTTGGCTGCATATTCGGGAATGACTCGTCCGCCAAGCCGGTCATTGAAGCGGAAAGAATCATGCAGGAGAAGAAGGACACCCAATTGCTGGGGCAGTCATTTATCTTTCAGGCAATGAACTCCACCGTCAACATGAATCTCAGCACGATATTCAGACTGAAAGGCATCAACTTCACCGTAAGCGCAGCCTGTGCCAGCGGAAGCCATGCGATTGGGCTGGCCTACATGTTCATCAAGAACGGATTACAGGACATGATATTGTGCGGAGGAGCCCAGGAGACCAATTACTATTCGATGGCGTCATTCGATGCACTGGGAGCTTTCTCTAAGAATTATGCCGACCCGACAAAAGCAAGCCGCCCGTTCGACAAAGACCGTGACGGACTTGTCCCAAGCGGAGGCGCCGCAGCCTTGGTACTTGAAGACTACGACCACGCAGTAGCCCGTGGAGCCACGATATTGGCTGAAGTGGTGGGATATGGATTTTCCTCCAACGGAACTGTCGTGATAAGCCAGCCCAGTTCAGAGGGGTGCACACGCGCGATATTGCGTGCATTGGACGATGCCGGGGTGAAGGCAGGCGACATCGATTATGTCAATGCCCATGCCACCGGCACCCGCCAGGGAGACATGTGCGAGGCGCAGTCCCTCAAGCAAATATTCGGCGGAGAACATGCCCTTATCAGCAGCACCAAGAGCATGACCGGGCATGAATGCTGGATGGCCGGAGCAAGCGAGATAGTCTATTCTCTCATAATGATGCTCAACGGTTTCGTGGCTCCGAATATAAACTTCGAAGAAGGGGACGAATATTCCAAAGGATTGAACATAGCCCGTAAGACCATAGAAACCAGCGTCAACACGGTGCTGAGCAATTCATTCGGCTTCGGCGGAACAAACAGCGCTCTGATAATTAGAAAATTAGAAAATTAGAAAATTAGAAAACTTACTTGCATGGAAAGAAAAGAAATTGAGGACAAGGTGAAACAGTTCCTTGTCGATGAAATCGAAGTGGACGAGGAGAAAATCACTCCGGATGCAAAGCTTAAGGCAGACTTGGGAATTGACAGTCTGGATTTTGTGGACATAGTCGTCCTTGTTGACAGAAAATTCGGGTTCAAAATCAAACAGGAAGAGATGACAGGTGTCGACACCTTCTCTAAGTTCTGCGATTACATTGAATCGAAGGTGAATTAGGTTTTGCAGCGCGAGACTTGAGTCAGAATAGTTGCGAGAAGGAATCAGAGAATGACAGATCGCCAATGGGCCGGTAATACTTTCGGAAACGGATGGATGCACAGGAATCTTATCCGTGTCCTTCGTTTTGTAGATGTCAGGCTACTTTATGTGTTTTCCGACGTCTTCATTGTTCCCGTATGCCTGCTGCTGAACAACAGCCGGCGAACTGCTTTCTCGTTTTATCATTCACATCTGGGATATCGGGCAATTAAGGCTGCGTGGCTCACATATAGGAATCATTGCCTTTTCTCGCAGGTTGTAATCGATCGTTTCGCGATGTACGCCGGGAAGAAGTTTGAAGTGGAAATTGCAGGCGAAGATTATTTCAAACAGCTCGCGACGAGGGACGAGGGCTTTGTCCAGTTGAGCTCGCATGTCGGGAATTATGAAATTGCCGGATATTCTTTGGACTCGTTCCGGAAAAGGATTCATGCCGTCGTCTCCCCTCTTGAGAAGGAGTCTGTGATGAACAACCGCAACAGCATGTTCGGCAAGACCAATGTATGCATGATTGTGCTGCGGGATGACATGAGCCATCTGTTTGAAATCGACAACGCGCTGAGCGGCGGCGACATAGTCAGTTTCCCGGCAGACCGGCACATGGAAGGCGCAAGGTGCATCGAAGCGCTCTTTCTGGGCAAAAAGGCACTGTTCCCTCAAGGGCCGTTCAGCGTGGCAACCATGCGCGGAGTTGATGTCCTGTCGGTCAATGTCATGAAAGACGGCGTCAAGAGATACAAGATCTACCTGACTCCATTGCACTACGACAAAGAGGCTCCCCGCAAGCTGCAGATCGAACAGCTGTGCAATTCATATGTGACTGAGTTGGAGCGGATAATCAGAATTTATCCGACACAATGGTATAACTTTTTTGATTTTTGGGCACAATGAGACTTGAGGACGTTACAGACGAATTTCTGCAGTCGATAGACATACATGCTGTCCTTCCGCAACAAGAGCCGTTTGTTATGGTGGGCAGGCTTGTCAAATTCACATTGCGTTCGTCGACGACAGAGACATTGATTCGTGAGGACAATCTCTTTGTCGACGATGGAATCTTCTCTCCCTGTGGAATTATGGAGAATATCGCACAGACATGCGCGGCACGCATAGGATTTTACAACAAATATATTTTGCAGAATGATGTCCAGATAGGGTATATCGGGGCAATCCGTGATTATGAAATTCTCGGTACCGCAAAGGTCGGTTCCACAATCAGGACAACTGTCGATGTCCTCGAGGAGGTTTTCGGGATGACGCTCGCATCTGCGGTTGTGGAAAGTGATGGCAGGGTAATCGCCGAGGGACAGATAAAACTGGCTGTAAAGAACATTGAATCATGATGGAAAACGACATTACACTGATTGCAGAGAAGCAACTGGAAATCCGGTTCAATGAAGTCGACATGATGGGAGTCGTATGGCACGGCTCGTACGCAGCATATCTTGAGGACGGCCGCGAGGCATTCGGAGCAAGATACGGCTTGTCATACACCAAATACATCGTCGAGAACGTCTTCGCGCCGATTGTGGAATTGAAGGTCAATTACAAAAAGCCCCTGATGTACGGAATGTCTCCTGTGGTAAAGGTGAAGTATCGTCCGACAGATTCCGCAAAGATTGTTTTCGATTATGAAATAGTCGACCCGAATGACGGCATGGTCTACCTTACGGCAAGTTCCGTCCAGGTCTTCATGGACAGGAATTATAATCTTCTATGGGAATCGCCTGAATTTTATCAGGACTGGAAAAAACAGATGGGCCTCCTATGACAGACATAATCTCAACTAACATAACCTCCCCTTTGGGTTTGACCACTGCCGAAAATTACGCGGCGGTGAAAAGGGGCGACACATCCTTGAAAATAAAGGATGGCTGTATGGGCATTCCGGGGAAGTTCTGCGTCGGGATTTGTACGCAGGAGCAGAGAGCGGCCTTGAAAGTCGCCGGTTTCAGCTGGTTCGAGTCCATTGTTCTAAGCTCTGTAAGAGAGGCTTTGAGTCATGTTTCCATAGACATCGCGTCGCCACGGATTATTCTCATCCTTGCGACTTCCACAGCCGGGATAGATGAGCTTGGCGAGACGCCCGAGAAGGATGGAGAGTATCTTGCTCCCGGCGTGGCGGCAAAGAAGATTGCTAGGAGTCTCGGGCTCGTGAATGACCCTCTGCTGATAAGCAACGCCTGCATTTCAGGCGCGACGGCGCAAATGATGGCCGACAGGCTTATCGGTGCAGGGCTTTATGACTATGCGATAGTATGCGGAGCAGACGTCGTGTCTGCCTTTGTCCTTGCCGGATTCTCTTCCTTCAAGGCATTGTCCCCGACGTATTGCCGCCCGTTTGACATCGAAAGGCTCGGCCTCAACATCGGAGAATGCGCGGCGACTGTCATATTGAAGAAGTCCGAAAATGACACTCCGGACACGTGGCGCATAATTGACGGATGTCTTGACAATGACGCCTATCACGTCAGCGCTCCGCTGCCGAGCGGAGATGGAGTGAGCCGCGCAATTGCAAGGATTCTCACACCGGAACTGAAGGTCTCAGCCGCATGCGTGACCGCTCACGGTACAGCGACCATGTTCAATGACCAGATGGAGTCCAAGGCCATTGAAAACGCCGGTCTCGGCAGCATCCCGGCAACGGCGTACAAGGCACATTTCGGCCACACTTTCGGAGCGTCCGGGATTGTCGAGGCAATCATTACGATGTGCGCCCTTGATGAGGGCATAATTCTGCCCGTACTCGGGTTTGAAGAGATTGGCGTCAGCGGCAAGATAAACATTTCAAACCAGCCAAGAAAGGCTGCCGGAAAAACATTCGTCAAAACTCAATCCGGATTTGGAGGATGCAATGGTGCCATGATATATTCAAAGGACATTGCAGCCGCAAAGAAGAACCCGGGGCACGCGCAGTACTGCCAGGCCGGGGAGGTGATCATAACTCCGGACAAACTGGTCTTGAACCGGAACGTGGTCCGTGCCGAAACTCCGGGATATTCGTTTATCACCGACATTTTCAAGAAATATATGGCTGACGGTTCCAGATATTTCAAGATGGACCCTTTCAGCAGACTTGCCTACGTAGGAGCAGGTCTTGTGGGCGGCGATGAGCTCAAGGACATCAGTCCGGAAGACACGACCGTCTTCATATTCACGAAGACTGGTTCAGTGCTTGCGGACAGAAAGCATCTGTCAACATTCTCCAGCAAGGAAGAGTTTTACCCCAGCCCGGCCGTATTCATCAACACGCTGCCCAACATTGTCCTCGGCGAGATAGCCATCAGGAACAATATAAAAGGAGAAACCACATTGGTTATGCTGCCGGAAGAAGATGAAGCTGTCATAGACAGAGTCATACGGGCCACTCTCGAAGCGACGAACCCGAAGGCAATGATATATGGATGGGTGGATTGTGCCGACGACACTACGTTCAAGGC
>DJRM01000078.1:0-8198 GCA_002440085.1 Bacteroidales bacterium UBA6360 | reverse complement strand
GCGGAACTTCAGTTGTTGAAACAAAAATCATTATAATATGGAAGAATTGATTTATAATCTCAAGCGGCAGATAATTGACGCGCTTAATCTTGAAGAAATGACCCCGGAACAGATCGACAACGACGAGCCCCTCTTCGGAGAAGGTCTCGGGCTGGATTCGATTGATGCCTTGGAATTGATTGTAATTCTTGACAAGAACTATGGAATCAAGCTTTCAAGTCCGGCAGAGGGGAAAGCTATCTTCAAAAACATCAACAGTATAGCTGATTACGTTCAAAAGAACAGGACAAAATAATGAGTAATGCCGTTTCTGTGACCGGAATGGGAATTATATGCGCCATCGGCAACAACACCCATTCTGTTCTGGATTCTTTGAAAAGAAAGAAATCAGGAATCGGACCGATGAAATATCTTCAGTCCATCCACTCTGACATTCCGGTAGGCGAGATAAAATTGTCCACGGACGAGATGAAACGCATGCTCGGGATTGCAGGCGATGCTCCTGTAAGCAGAACCTCTGTCATAGGAGCCATTGCCGTCAGGGAAGCGCTGGCCCAGGCAAAGATTGCAGACATTGCAGACAAGAGGGTCGCTCTCATATCAGGAACGACCGTGGGCGTAATGGATGTAACTGAGCGATACTTCGAGAGAATGAAAACGGAACCAGACCTGCAGCACCTGCCCCACAGCAACGAATGCGGCAGAAGTACCCGGGAAATAGCGGAGTTCGCCGGTCTCGGCAATGCAAAATGCTGCACGATCTGCACAGCCTGTTCCTCTGCTCTGAATGCCATCATGATCGGGGCGGACATGCTGAAAAACGATGAGGCCGACATTGTCATTGCCGGAGGCTCGGAGCCGCTCAGCCGGTATCACCTCAACGGGTTCAACACGCTGATGATTCTGGATCGTCAGAGATGCCGTCCGTTCGACGAATCGCGAGCAGGGCTCAATCTGGGAGAGGGCGCGGCTTTCGTGGTGCTTGAACGGGACGCTCCCAATGGGCTGGCATATATAAGAGGATATGCCAACCGCTGTGACGCCTTTCACCAGACAGCGACGTCAAAAGAAGGCGAGGGAGCATACCTGGCGATGACAGCGGCCTTGAAAAAGGCCGGGATTAAGCCGGAAGATATAAAATATATCAATGCTCACGGTACCGGAACCATAGACAACGATGCGTCGGAAAGCGCTGCGTTTCGTCGGGTTTTCGGTGAAAAGCTTCCCGACATGTCGAGCACCAAGTCCTATACCGGACACACGACTTCGGCGGCCGGGGCTGTGGAGACTGTCATTTGTCTGCTTTCGATGATGAACGACTTCATACCGGCGTCTTTGGGATGGAGCCATGAGTTCCCCGGAGGAGTTGTCCCCACGCAGGGGCGAACCGGAGTCAGTCTCGACAATGTCATGTGCAACTCTTTCGGATTCGGCGGCAATGATTCGTCACTGATACTGAGCAAGACGCCCCTTGAGACGGAAGATGTGCCTCTGCGCGAGTCTTCCGGCATTGCCATCAAATCGCGGAAATTGATTTGCAATGACGAGGAACTTGCCGGGCTGAAGGAGTTTCTGTCCCCGATGGAGACACGAAGGATGAGCAAGCTTATGAAGGCGAGCCTTCTCTCCGCTTTCTGCGCATTGAAAGAAGCGGGGCTCAAGGCTCCGGATGCAATCGTCACGGCCACCTCAAAAGGAATGCTGGAACTCAGCACTCAATTTCTCGAGGAAATTGCTGAAAACAAGGAGGAACTTCTCAAGCCTACTTTATTCATGCAAAGCACTCACAATACAATCGGCTCTGCCATCGCGATACGTACAGGTTGCCATGGATACAATATAACCTATTCGCAAGGGACGGAGTCGGCATTCTGGGCGGAAAGAGATGCAGGACAGCTTCTTAGGGAAGGTGAAGCGAAAACCGTTTTAGTCTGTGAGTTTGATGAAGAGCTGCAAAACGGAAGAACATGCAGGTTCAGGGCTGAAAGCACGATATACACAATAGGTTAGAATACTTTCGAGACTTGAATGAATTGATTATGTGCAAGATCCCTCTACTCCCGCTGGCGATTTTTCAAAGCCTGCTTTTGGCTTCAGGACAGGTTCTTCTAAAATTTGCATTGACCAGGATGCTCCCTTTTTCATGGACAGGAGCCTTCTGGAGATCAGTATTCGTCAATTGGCAATTCGCTGCCTGCGGACTTTGTTACGGGGCGGGAAGCCTTTTGTGGCTTTATATAATCAAGCATTTCCCATTCAGCATGGCATACCCGATGGTCTCTTTGAGCTATGTGTTCGGCATGATTGCGGCAATTGTGTTCTTTCATGAGCCGGTCAGCATCACGAAATGGATCGGAGTACTACTGATAATGGCGGGGTGCTACCTAATAGCGAAATGATTATGATCTCAAGTTTCGCAAATGCGAAACACCGCTTTTGAGCCCTTGTGGCGAGGGTAAGTCCCCTCCCCGAGGGAGTGGGATTTAGGGGAGGGGTAACGTGGACAGAAAAAAGTGCGTGGGTCTTGAGAGTTTGATAAATGAGATAAATTTAATATTCGCAATGAGTTAGAATACTTGCGAGACTTGAGTAAATGATGAAACGTATTGTATCGATAATATTTCTTCTTGCCTTCGGAGCCGCATGTCTGAAAGCCCAGGATGTGGACATTGAACGGATTCGGGAAGACATAATTTCCCAAAGCGACAAAGTGCTTTCAGTAGACTGCGATTTCACGCAGACCAGGGAATCGTCGCTGCTCTCTGACAAAGCGGTGTCCACGGGGCACATGACCTATCGTAGGCCCGATTATCTGGAATGGAGCTACAAAGCGCCCTTTGTCCTTACGCTGACGGTTGACGGTTCCGTGACAAGTTTAAGTAGAGACGGTCACATAGAAGAGCTCGGCGGCAAGCAGGCCAGAATGGCAAGTGAACTGACTAAACTCATTGTCAACAATATAAACGGACGCATCCTGAAGGACAACAAGATGTTTTCTTCAGACTTGTCAGTTATTGGCGGGCAGATTGTCATTACCTTGTCCCCGAAGAATAAAGACATGAAAAAGATGTGGAAAAAACTTGCCCTCTACTACGACAGGGACAGCCGACGTGCCGGAAAATTCGAGATGCTGGAACAGTCCGGGGATTTGACAACCATAATATTCAACAACGCAAAATATGAATTTTCGGAATAATCTATATTTCGTTGAATCGAAAGACTCAATAGAGAATGGCTGCGTCTATACGATACGTATGAATGCGGATCATGTGATATACAAGGCTCATTTCCCGGAAGAGCCGGTCACTCCCGGGGTTTGCATTCTTCAGACGGGCCTTGAACTGATGTCGGATGCGGCATGCAGGAAGCTGGAACTATGCCGTGTGAAGAACGTCAAGTTTATCAACGTTCTCCAGCCCGACGGCTCGGCGGTCAGAGTCAAGGTTTATAAGATTTCCGAAACGGATGATTCCGTAAAGGCCCAGGTCGATATTGAAAGTAATGGCCTTCCTGTTGCCAAAATGTCTCTGATATGCCGGTAGACATCGCAGAAAGCCTGAGAAGCAGAGGAATCTGCGTAATCGTCCCGACATACAACAATGCCGGGACGATTGAGGATGTCGTGCGCCGGACACTTTCGTTCTGTGAGGATGTCTTTGTCGTGGTCGACGGCAGCACCGATGACACTGTCGACAGACTCAAAAGACTTGAAAACCAGCCGAATATCATTGAGCTGCCCAAGAATACGGGCAAGGGCAATGCGCTCAGGGCCGGCTTCAGGCAGGCCCAAAGCGCTGGTTTTGCGTACGCGATAACCCTTGACGGTGACGGGCAGCATTATCCTGAAGACATTCCTTTGTTCTTGGAAGCGAACCGCAGGCACCCTGGGGCTCTCATTGTAGGAAGGAGGCAGGGGCTGGACAGCGTGGAACGCAGCAAGTCCAGCAGCTTTGCGAATTCCTTCAGCAATTTCTGGTTTTTCCTTCAGACACTTGTTCCGCTAAAGGACACTCAAACGGGATACAGACTATATCCCCTGAAGAAACTGCACGGCTTGCGGTTTCTCACATCCAGATATGAGGCCGAACTGGAGCTGCTCGTCTTCTCTGCATGGTGCGGAGTCAGAATCGTAAGCCAGGACGTGCGGGTATACTATCCCCCGCGAGACGAAAGGGTTTCGCATTTTCGCCCGTTCCGTGATTTCGCCAGAATTTCTGTCCTTAATGTGGTGTTGTGTGTCCTCGCACTTATGTTTGGATTGCCTCTGACGCTGCTGCGCTGGCTTCTCCTTGCAACAAAGTCATTTCTGACGATTTTGCTTTATGCCGCCGGAATGACCGTGTTTGTGACCCCTGGCATTTTTCTGTATTTGAAGTTCGGCAAGAAGTCTGAAAAAAAGAAGGAGAGACTTCATGTCGCAATAAAAAGGACTATGGACTTTGCCCTTAAGTTCCTCGGCTGTCTTGGCAACAAATACTCTCTCAGATTCAATGCCGAAGAAAATTTCGACCGCCCCTCAATCATCATCTGCAATCACCAGTCACACCTCGACTTGTTGCCGATGCTTGCCCTGACGCCGAAACTTGTAATCTTGACTACGGATTGGGTGTGGCACAACCCGTTATATGGCTTCATCATACGCGAGGCTGACTATCTTCCGGCGTCCAGGGGTCTGGAAGCCATTGTACCAAGGCTAAGAGAACTGGTATCCAAAGGTTACAGCATAGTTATATATCCTGAAGGCACGCGCTCGCCTGACTGCAGGATCGGGCGATTCCACCAAGGAGCATTCTATCTTGCCGAAATGCTGAATGTGGACATCCTCCCGACTGTGATTTATGGCACTGGTCAGGCTCTGCCAAAGCATGGCAGAATACTACGGCCCTGGCCCATCATAATGGAAGTTGACAAAAGGGTTTCTCCCGAGGATGCGCGCAGATTGGGCGACAGTCTGAAATCGCGTGCTTCATATTGGAGAAAGTACTATATATCAAGATATTCGGAAATTGCAGATAAAGTCGAACAAACATTCTAATGGCTGAAAGTGTTGTCATAATCGGAGGCGGTCTTGGCGGCCTCTTTACCGGAGCAATTCTCGCAAAGGAAGGGCTTGACGTAACGGTTCTGGAAAAAAACAAGATAATAGGCGGTGGTCTTCAGAGCTTCAGGCGCTTCGGGGAATTGTTCGATACCGGCATGCACATTATAGGCGGCATGCAGAAAGGCGGCAATATCCGAAGAATATGCGAGTATCTGGGTATATGGAAAGACGTTCATATACTGGATACGGATCCTGAGAATATCGACAGCATATTCTTCTCGGAAGACAAGAGGACTTATCACATAGCCCGGGGCAAAGTCGGCATCATCGAATCCTTAAGCAAGGATTTTCCCGCTCAGAAAGAGAATCTGAAGGCCTACATCGAGGCGTTATATAAGGTGGCCGACGAAGTGGATCTCTTTTATCTCAGGCCCTCTCCGGAATATATGCAGGTCCATTCGGACGACTTCCACATGTCGGCCAGTGAGTTTATCGCCAAGTATATCACTGACGAGCGACTGCAAAGCGTCGTGGCTTATCTGAATCCTCTGTACGGCGGGAAAGACGGAGTGACTCCCGCATATATACACGCCCTGATTTCTGTACTGTATATTGAAGGCTCAAGCCGTTTTGCAGGAGGGAGCATACTGTTCGCCAGAACTCTCAGTGACGTGATAACCGGTCATGGAGGGCGTGTCCTTTCCGGTGATGCCGTCAGGTCAGTCCACAGCGAGAACCGCAGCATCACCGGAGTAACGACAGAAAGCGGAAAATCATACAGTGCGGATTGTTATATCTGCGCAATTCACCCATGCTCGTTTTTCCCTCTTCTTGACGATGAATCAATTCTTCCCAAGCCTTATAGAGAACGGCTCAGCGAGCTGCCTAATTCCTATTCCGCGTTTACGCTGAACATCAAGCTCAAACCGGGGACTTTCAAGTACTTCAATTACACGATGTACTATATGTCCCGGTATGACGCCATCTGGAAGTTCGGGGAAACGAAGCGGTGGCCATCCGGCTTCCTGTTCATCACGCCTCCGGAAATCAATCAAGGCGAATTTGCCGACAAGGTAATAGTAACTGCGCCGATGCAATGGAATGCCGTTGAACAGTGGATAAACACAACTACAGGCAACAGAGGTCCGGAGTACAGCCAATGGAAAGCCGGCTGTGCCGAAAAACTGATAGCGCGCATGGAGGAGATAATCCCCGGATTCCGAGACTGCATCGAGTCGATAAACACCGCATCCCCACTCACGATCCGAGATTTTTATGGTGTCAAAGACGGGTCGATGTACGGGTTCTCAAAAGACTGCCACGACATAGTCCGTTCTCAGGTTCCTGTCGTCACAAAAGTCAAGAATCTGTTCCTGACGGGGCAGAACTGCAACCTCCACGGATTCTGCGGCGTGTCTCTCACTGCCGTCAGCACATGCGAGGCCATCCTTGGCAGGAATTATATACTGAACAAGATTAATAATCGTTTTGATGATTCCCGGATATGATGACGATCTCTGAGATATACGATTTCTTTTCTGAGCGGAGCAAGCTCAGAAGATGGATTCTCGTTGCCGTGTCCATTATCCTGATGTGCCTGGTCGCCACGTTACATTTCAGCGAAGACATCAGTGATTTTCTCCCGCTCGGCACCAAAGAACGGGAAGAGATGGGGATTTATCAAAATATCTCCGG
Organism: Bacteroidales bacterium UBA6360; assembly: GCA_002440085.1. Lineage (GTDB taxonomy): Bacteria > Bacteroidota > Bacteroidia > Bacteroidales > UBA932 > Cryptobacteroides. The sequence goes on along the minus strand of DJRM01000078.1, from coordinate 1,462 downwards.
AGCGGAAAGACTGTTCATACTGTTCTCGAATCCCGGAGATGCCGACAGAACAGTCAGCGCCATTGAGTCCTATCTGTCATTCCTCGACGAGAACGACACGGAACAATGGTGCGGCGACATAGTCGGGGAGATCGACATGGACACCATAGCAGAAGTGTCTGATTTCGTTTATGACAATATCCCTTATTTTATAACTGACGCAGACATACAGAGGATGGACTCCCTCCTGTCCGAACCGGGGTATATCGGACGGGCACTTGCCAATGACAGGAACGCGCTGCTGTTCCCGTCCTCCCCGTTAGTGACAGGCGCAATAACCCATGACCCGCTCGGCCTTTTCAGTCCGGTTTTGACAAGGATGCAGTCTTCGGGCAGTCAAATCGGCTTTGAGATGTACGACGGCCACATCTTCACCCCCGACATGAGCCGTGCGGTAGTGATGCTCGATTCGCCCTTCGGAAGCAGCGAGACAGAAAACAACACAAAGCTCTTGAAGCTGTTGGAAAATGCCTCAGCGGCGATGCAGACCGACTTCCCTGATGTAAAGGCCGACATAATCGGAGGGCCCGCGATTGCAGTCGGAAACTCTTCCCGGATAAAGAAGGACAGCATTCTTGCCATAGCATTGTCAGCGGTGCTCATCATCCTGCTCCTGGCATATTCCGTTGACTCCGTCAAGAACATCTTCCTGATATTCCTGTCTGTAGGATGGGGGCTGCTGTTTGCCCTTGGAGGAATGGCCGTCTTCAGCAACAGTGTCTCCATCATCGTCATAGGCATTTCAAGTGTCATATTGGGGATTGCAATCAACTATCCGCTGCATCTTATCATGCACACGGCACATCAGAGCGACATGAAGACGGCAATGTCGGAAATAGTGTCACCGCTTGTGGTTGGCAATATAACCACGGTCGGAGCGTTTCTTGCCCTTGTGCCGCTGAAATCCACAGCCCTTCGTGACCTCGGCCTCTTCGCATCGCTTCTTCTGATTGGAACCATCCTCTTCGTGCTGCTGTTCCTGCCGCATTATGTATCGCACCGCAAAGACATCAGACATCGCAGCATGCTGCTGGACAGGATTTCCGGATTCTCGCCGGAAAAAAGCAGGGTGTTCGTCATCGCGGTGGTTGTCATCACGGCAATATTGTCATATTTCAGTCTGCAAACGGGGTTCGACACCAACATGTCACATATAAACTATATGACTGACAGCCAGAAGGCCGACATGCAGTATTTTGAGGACATGCTCACGAAAGACACGACTCATACCGCCCAGACCCTGTATGTTTATGGAAAAGGAAACAGTTTTGACGAAGCGCTCTCAAGCAACGCGCATCATTCATCCGTAATCGACAGCCTTGCGGCCTCAGGCATCGTGGCGAGACAGAATTGCGCGGATGCGTTTATTGTCCCCAAAGACGAGCAGGCCCGTCGCCTGGAACTTTGGAGGGATTTCGCGGAC
>DJRM01000070.1:2259-2755 GCA_002440085.1 Bacteroidales bacterium UBA6360 | reverse complement strand
CCGAGACAGATGCTGTTTGAAATCTCCTTAATCCTGTTCTCGTCAGAGCTGATGAAGCCTTCCACTACAACAGCGCGACAAAGCTTCACATAGTCGTTGTATTCGAAGCTGAACTTTCCGGCGCCCTTGTATGTGGCGGAGACGGAAGGATCGGTGTCGTGGTCTCCGGCAAAGGTGAGCGTTTCAACCTTATCATAGCCGGCAACATAATCAGTGCCGTCATAGTAGTAAACAAGGCTCAGGCTGAATGAACGTTCCCCGTCCCATGTGCACGGGTAGTAGTCGTACATACTTGAGTCTCCCAGATACTCGGCGACATCGGAGACATAGACATACGTTCCGAGGCTTTCCTCATAGTAGCCGATTGACTGCGCCGGAACCGTCACCTTTTTCTTTGCCCAGTCCACCTTAAACATGAAATTACAGGTCTCGGCCCAGTCCACAAGACGGAAGATGTTGTCTGTGCCCTTTGCGACCTCTACCGGGATGCCGCTCT
>DJRM01000070.1:1932-2136 GCA_002440085.1 Bacteroidales bacterium UBA6360 | reverse complement strand
AATCCTCGTACTGGCTTATGTATGCAGGATCCTCGTCAAGTTCGCAGTCACGCCCCGCAATGTAAAGCGAGACCTTCACACTGGAGCCGAGCATCACTCCGGACATGTCGACCTTGACCGGGACGTCAACGCTGTAATGCCCGTCCGGGATAATTACGGTGTCCTTCACGGAAAACAGCCCGGCATTCTTGCCGCTGCTCTTGA
>DJRM01000070.1:0-1909 GCA_002440085.1 Bacteroidales bacterium UBA6360 | reverse complement strand
GTTCCCTTGTTTCCGTTTCTGGCGAGGGTCACAGGTATGACACCGGTCTTGGTGTCCTGCGGGAATTCCTTGGTGATGCTGCTCTGAAGGAAATGGATTTCCTTGTTGTCGGCATCATTTGACGTTGCAATCACCCCAAGCTGTTCCTGAGAACATGAGCTGAAGGCAAGCGCCGCAAATATGGAAAGAAATATGATTCTGATATATCGTCTCATCGGAATATTCTCCTATTATTATAAAGGATTCTGATCTTCCTCGTTAATGTTCGGGTTATTATTGATCTCGTCCTGAGGAATCGTCATAACCCAATCGTATGTGTCCGGATTCGTGAGGCTCACGCCGTTTCTCGACATTGTGGTGAGGCACTCGTCGGCAAATCCGTCGGATGCCTTTCTGTCTATGCCCTGCCCGAGACGCCGGATGTCTATCAGACGACCGAACTCGCCCCAGAGTTCAATGCGCTTCTGGATGAGGATATCCTCAAGCAGGTAGCCGGTCCAGGTATTCGTCGTGGCCCCTATGAAAATGGAGGCATTGAGAGAGGACGCGTTGTAGCTCGGGGAGCGCTTCGCCATGACGGCATTCATATACTTGACCGCCTTTTCGCTGTCACCAAGTCTCAGAGCAGCCTCCGCAGCATCAAAATACATCTCCTCGACACGCATGTAGATGTAGTCACCGAGCCATGAAGCCACGTTCGAAAAACGGAACTTGTTTGAGACGTACGGAGAGTCCTCATTGTCAGGATCCCACCATTTTCTGCGGATGTCGTCCGAACGCATCTTCTTGTATATGCTTGAACTTATCAGTTTCGGCGCTGATTCAGCGTAGGCTCCGTCCGTGTTGTCCATGTGCGTGAAGAAACCGGCGTATGCCCCGGACTGCTCCGTGTTCTCGATTCCGGCACCCCACATGACATTGGATGCAGAGACCGAGTTCATCCCGTTCATGAGTTCCGATTCCCCGCCAATCTCATATTCGCCGGACTCTATCACAAGCTCCGCATTCTTAAGAGCCGTATCCCAGTCTCCGACGGCAAGAGCCACGCGCACCTTCAGAGCCCTCGCAACGTTCAGGCTAATATGAGACTTGCCTCCCGCAAGGACGGATTTCTCTCCCCTTCCGAGGAAGACTATCGCAGAATCGAGGTCATCATTAATCTGCTTGAACACGGTCCGTAGATTCTCACGCTTCTTCCCGACAAATCCCTTGTCGGTAGGTTCCGTGTAAATCGGGACTCCGGGATCATCCCACCTGTATTTGTCCTGCAGAGCGCTGTAAGGCGGCCTCGCATACCAGTTTGCAAGGTTAAAATAGGACAGTCCCCTTATCGCATACGCACTGCCGAACACGTAGCTCTTGTCCACCGTCGAGCCGTCCATCGTGCTCTTTGCCGCAAGCACATAATTGGCGTTTGAAATCCATGTGTAGTTCGCGTACCAGACATCGTACGAACGGAAAGAGTCGGACATATAGTAGGACTTGATGTTGTAGCAGTGGTCATACCAGAACCACCCGCTTCCGGCGCTCTGCATCACGAAGTCGTCCCCCATGGATTCAAGCGCAAGGTTATATGCCGATATGCCGAAGCACTGATGGGTATTTCCTCCCGTTGACCAGCCTGCGGTCCACATGCTCCTGTAGATTCCGTCGATTGTGGATATGGCGGACGACGCATTCTTCATCAGGTCTTCTCCGGAACCGGAGTCTGTCGGAACAAAGTCCAACTGACATGATATGGCAGAAAATGCCGCTGCAAATATCATTATAAATTTCTTCTTCATCTCCATATCTCCTAAAAGTTTATGTCAAGACCGAGGGCGAAAACACGCGAGGGCGAATAGGTGTACGAAACGGTACCCGCGAAGTTATACTGCGGATCCATTCCGTCAAGATGACTGAAAAGCGC
>DJRM01000043.1 GCA_002440085.1 Bacteroidales bacterium UBA6360 | reverse complement strand
GCCTCCTCCGCCGTGAGGCTCCCGGAAACGGTCACGGTGTACTGCCCGGGCATGATTCCGCTCACCCGGGCAGTTCCGTCAACGGCGCTTTCAAACCTGTAACTGAATTGTTCCGTTGTGTTGGTCATCAGCACGTTAAGCGGATTCGTAAAATTTCGCCCCTTTCCGAAATCGCCGAAACTGAAGTGGAATTCGAAGTCGTCGATGAACTGACTCGCGGGCAAACTGTCTTTCCAGCAGCTCCCGAGAGCAAGAATCGCTGCCGCAAACAGTGCCGTCGCAAAGACTTGTCTGCGAATATTTCCGATTTTTCCGTCCATAGAACTAAAATGTTATCAGAATTTGAACCATGCCTCAATCCCGAAGAACTGCGACGGATTGCGTGAACTTGACCATGTTCCAGGATTTCTCTTGCTCTCCTCCAAGGGGTTGGTCCGGAAGACATTGTTGAGGAAGAACGTGAACCCGAGATATTCCCCTATTTCCTTCGTTACCCTCAAGTTGCAGAGCCATAATGGTTTATGCGTTTCCTTGATGAGCCTGTTGTCTAAAATCTGCTTCTGGATGTCCTCGCTTATCGGGTCTCCTTCCGCGAGAGGCGTGTATTTGAGGTTCGATGCGCTGATGTACCCTATCGGGCGGATATTCTCCGTCCCGAGATATTCGTGGGTGTCGCTCCAAATCGTCTGCACGGCCATAGAGACGACGAACCCTATTTTCGGAATATTGTGTATCACCCTCAGATTCGTCGAGAATCGGGAATATCGGCTTCCGTCGCCTGCGGCATACACTCCTATATCCTTATATCCCTTCTTCGGATCCGGATTTTTCTGGAAATATGATTCAGTGGAGGAGTATGAATCCGAGACCATATATGCTCCCGTCAGGACGAACGACGTGCGTATGGGCTTTATCTGCCCGAAGTCGAGGTCGAACTCCACGCCCTTCGAGTCGTTCACCTTGTTGTTCAGAGGCTTGTAGTGGCTGACGACGACGTCGGAAAGGTTCACGCCTGTCTTGAGCTGGGGATATGTCTCCTCCCGCGTGCCCACTTCCTCGTATTTGTCGAGTTCGAAGAGGTGGAAGCAGCTGCGGTCGAGCCCGAACGAATAGCCGTTCTTCAGCAGTTCACGGTAGGCGGTGACGCTCAGCCTCATTCCCGCCCACTCAAAGTCGAGTCCGACTTCCGACTTGGTGTTCTTTGCCATCTTCAGGCTGCCGTTGGCCGTGTCGTAGACCTTTGTCGTGATTATGCTGAGTTCCTGAGCTTCGGTGACGCCGCTCTTCCCGATGTTGCTGTAGTTCACGAAGTCGAAATAGGCCTTGTCCGGGTAGAGGTAGACAAGCGGCGGTGCCTTCGCCGTGATGCCCCAGCCTCCGCGCAGCTTCAGCATCTTCGGGACTATCTCGAACGACGCATTGATTCGTGGAGACAAGGCGTTCATGCTTTCGTTTCGTCCCGGCTGCACGAGGTCGAAGCGCAGGCCGAGCTGCACCTTCAATTCCCTGTTCCACAATGTCTTGGAGATGTTGTCCTCGGCATAGAGCGAAAACTGGTTCAGGGCAGGGATTTCTGTGTAGGGCCGCATCCTCAGCCCGCTCTCCGGAGGCATGAGCGGGTCGAACACCTTGCCCTGTCCGAAGTTGACGTCGGTCTTCCACTCCACTCCGCCGATGATGCGGTTGCCTATGCCCCAGAACTCTGTGAACATGTTGGCCACGGCCTTCGCGAAGACATTCAGCGGCTTGCCGTATGTCGTCATCTGCGTGAGGAACTCGTAGGGGAGTATGTTCGTGGAGGCGCTGTGCCCGCTTTGGTCGGTGTTGGTAATCGGCTTTCCGTTGCGGTCTGTGACGACTTCATTCCTGTTGGACGCTATGGTGCCGTCGGCCATCGCGGAAGTGACCATATAGCCGAAGTTTCCCTTGATTTCCTGGGTGTAGCCCCTCTGTTCGGCGTAGTTTGCCGAGAGGTTGAACTTCACGCTTTTGAGGAAGGAGAGATCGGTCTGCCAGTTGATGTTGGTGTTGAACTTGAAGCCCATGTTCTCCGCCGAGCGCTTCCTCTGGTACTTGGTGTCCGTCGGGTCGAGTTTCTGCGCATCGATGTCGGAATAGAATCCGAGTCCGGTCGTGGTGCGGAGCTTTTCGGCGAATGTCTTGGAATAGAGGAGATTCGCGGTGATGCGGCGATACTGCTGATAGGGTCTGCGCTCGTCGGCGAGAGATGACGCGTAGTCGAAGTCCGCGCTGAGCGCCCCGCCCCTTTTTCCGAGCGCAAAGCCTTTGCTGACGGACGCTTGTGTGAGCGTCGGGTTTATCTTCGTCCTTATGCGGAAGGGATACTCCCCGGCCTTGGGGTTCACGATTATTACGCCTGAGGTGAGGTCTCCGTATTCGACTGACGGGATGCCGCGGATGACGTCGACTGATTCGATGTTATCGACTGAAATCTGCCTCAGGTCCACTCCGGAGCCGGCCGTGGACGAGTAGCCGGAGGTGAGTGTGCCGCTTGTGGCGGTGTTGCCTACCTGGAGGTTGGCGTTGTTGGAGACCGGTGCGCCGTTCACTATGATGGATGTTCCGAGACTGTTCATCGCGTCTGTCCCCACCTGCCTGATGGTTGCCTTGCTGGCTGAGGTGAGTGAGGGATTAGAGGCGAGCTGCCCCGGAAGGAGTTCCATTATGTCGCCCAGCGAGGTGGCTTGGAGGTGGTCTATGGCCGTGCGCGAGATGCTCGATGCCGTGGATGCCCCCACAGCTCCGGAACGGGCTGTCACCACCACGTCGTCAAGCCGGAACGAGGATTCGACCATCACGACGGCGACGTCGCCCATCCCCCTGCGCACGTTCACTTCTTCCGCATAGTCCAGCATCCCGATCATCTGCGCCGAGAGTTTCCATTTCCCCTCCGGCACTCCTTTCAGCACAGCCTCGCCGTCAGTCTCGCTCGCGGCATAGATTCCGCAGTCCGCAAATCCCACCACGACTCCTGCCAGCGGCTCACCGCTTTCCTTTGCTGTGACACACACCCTAACATCGACTTTACTCGGAGCGGCGCCCGCAATGCGGCACACCATTCCGAGTAAAATCATGACGGATATTACTTTCCTCAGATGTCTCATGTCATCCGTTCATTCCGGACAGATTCCGGTCTTTTGGACGAATCTCCTTCTCTGCCATAAAGACTCCGTGACTTCGCTCGGAATGGCAGGGAGAAAGACTTATAGTATTGGAGTTGCGGTTGATTTTACGCAGCGGACTGGAACAGCAACATCGTATGAACCACCATTTTTATATATAGGAAATCTGCTATACTCAAAGAGACCTATTTTTTGTGCTCCGCTTTCTTCTGTGACTATGTATGATGACCAAAAGTAGCGGGCCTCATCAGAAAGATATTTTTGCGTCGTATATTTATTGTTAAATTGTCCGCATTTTACAAGTTTTATCTTCTCAAGAATTGCAAATGCTTCGGCACAATCTTCATATTCTGCCATATCGGCATCCCAGTACCCGATAATTTCCAATTTTGAATCAATTCTCTTCATTTGCTCATCATCCGGCAGGCTCCAACCCTTAGGACAAGGGGTATTCTCAGCAACGGTCCAGTCAGCAAATCCGGCACTCTCGGGTCCCCACTCCGCATCATAAGACTCATTTACTTTGGTGTCATCATTTGATGCGACCGGAGTGTTCTTTCCCCACTGGTAGAAATTGCCGATTTCTTCCGTTGTTTTTGCCCCAACGTTTCTGTCGAGCATCTTGAAACCGAAATCTGCGGTAAGGTCAACAATCTCATATTTTGCAATCTGTCCCTTTACCGTGAGCGTGCATTTTGCGGAATACTCGCCGGCCTTTGCCGTGATTGTGACTGTTTTCTCCGCGTCCTCGATGTCCTTAACCGCGAAGGCAAGTTCTCCTTTGTCGGAAACAGTAACGATTTCAGCTGCGTCGGAAGTCCACTCTACGGTCAGACCATCAATCAAGTCCGTCGGCGTGGCTTTGAGTTCGAGCACTGGAAGTTCCTCGTCAGTGTAGACTGTTTTTGTTTCAGGTGTGATTGCGAGGCCCTTTTCTACCCCCCCCTCTTTGTTGCAGGCGACAACAGCCAACGCCGCCACGGCAACGCAAGTAATCTTTTTCATTTGTTTGAAATTTTTTGCTGGTCCAAAGACCTAATAATTAAACACATAAATCCACGCGTGACACGATCTTCCTAAGCGAAAACTATCATTCGTAAATTTCTAACCACACAAATTTATAATTTGTCATCCTCAATTCCAAGCCTTTTCCCGAAAATGAGCCAAATTTTTCCACCTTAGCCGCAATTTTCTGCTCCCAAGGTGTTTCTAAGCGTATGCCAGCGAAATCCTAAGCCCGACCGCGTCTGAAATCATTCAATGCCCTTGATGCGACGCATCATTCGGACGACGCTTTCGAGGTGGGAGATGTCGCGCCGCTGGGTGTCGACGACCTTCTGGAGGTTGAGGATTTCTTCGCGGAGCTTCGTGAGCCGGGTCTCATAGTCATCGCGCATGGTGTTGTAGCGCCGGTTCGCCTTGTCCATGAAGCCTCCGTTGAAGCCGTAGCCCACAGCCTCGTCCTCAAGGGCGAAATCCTGTTCCTTCCAGTTCCAGGAACCGAGCAGAAGGTAGCCTATGCCGATGTCGAGAACCTTGGAGATTCGGAGGACTATCGGGTTTATGATTGCCGTCGCTCCGGCTTCTATGCTGCGGTAGTGGGTCATTGATATGCCGCAGCGGGTTGCAAGTTCGTGTTGCGTGAATCCGCGGATTTTCCTTATCCTGCGGATGTTTTCTTTTATGGAATTGTTGTCCATATAGCGTGGTATTAGTTTCAGTCCGCCAAATATAGGGCATAATGCAACACGAAAACAGCAAGTAATTGTTGCGAATCACAACTATTACTTGCTGTTTTTAAACTTTTTTTAGCGCCTAAAGTGATTTTGCTGTATTTTCGAGGACAGATTCCTTTCTGAAGAGGGAGTGTACCGGGCGTACACGACTGATGAAGAAAGGGATATGGGCCGAAAAGACAGTGAAATCCCCCCTATTCGCAGCGGAGTGTAACTGTGGCCTTGCGCAGCCCCTTTGCCGTGACGGTGACAGGGATTTCGCCAGCCTGCCGTCCGCTGCGGACAATCACCGTCAGCTGGCCGCTGAATAGGTGCATCTGCGGGAGGTGGAACGGCTCAAGACAGGTCGGGTCTCCGTTGGCGATGGCCTCGAATGAGCCGGCGCCGCTGACGCTTACTTTCACGATCCTGCTGTCCGCCGGCACCGGATTGCCATCGCGGTCGACCACGCTGACGTTCAGGTAGCACAACTGTTCGCCGTCGGCCTTGAGAACAGCCGACTGTGCGTCACGGCTGTCTGATGCTTTCCCTGTGGCTGTGGAGACTCCGCTGCCGTGATGTTTGTCCACCTCGGTCTCATTTCCCCGGATGGACTCCGGACCGGTGTAAGGGGTGAGTTTCAGCGCGTATGGCTTGCCGGCTGTGCGCACTGTCTGTTCCGCCGCCGGAAGGCCGTCCGCTCCGTATGCCACAACCTTTATCTCCCCGGGCTGATAGACGACGTCCGGCCATATAAGACGGAAACGGCGCATCAGTTCAGTGTCGGGCGCTATCGGAGCCGGATGCGTCGGGTCTGCCGAGACACCGGTTGCCGGAGCCTTCTCGGCGACACCCTGACTGACCCCGTTCACGAACAGTTCTGCCTTGTCGAACGAGCTGTACGCCACCACCGGGATGTTCTCGCCCTCGTGTCCCGGCCATGTCCAGTGAGGGAGCAGATGCAGTGTCGACACGTCCTTCCTCCACTGGCTGCGGTAGAGCCAGAAGCGGTCTTTCGGGATGGACGCGAGGTCGATGATTCCGAATACAGAAGAGTGGTTCGGCCACGAGTCGGTGTCGTAAGGGGTCGGCTCCCCGAGATAGTCGAAGCCCGTCCAGACGAACTGTCCCGGCATCCACGGGTAGTCCTCGTCGGCCGCGAAGTCCGTGTCCGGGATATTGGACCATGGACAATAGTCCGTATCGTATGAAGATGACTGATGGTCAGCGTGCCTCATGTACGCCCCGAGAAGCGCGTCAATTCCATGAGCGCCCTTTTCGCCAGGCAGGTGATAGACCCCTCTTGAGCTCACCGTGGATGCCGTCTCGCTTCCGAGTATTATGTTTTGCGGGAGTTTCCCGTAGGCCTCCACGAAGCGGCGTGGCTTGTAGTTGAATCCCGGCACGTCCAGCTGCGCCGCAAAGCCGTTGTTCACGACATGGTCGAACTGATCCATACCGCAGGTCACGACTCTTGTCGGGTCTTCCCTGTGGCAGAGCGACTGAAGCCACGCGGCTGTCCGGTAACCTTCCGGAGACCTCTGCGTCGGCACCTCGTTCCCGATGCTCCACATTATGATGGAAGGGTTGTTCCTGAAATGCCGAACCATATTCACGACATCCTTCTCCGCCCATTCTCCGAAAAATCTGTGATAGCCGTTCTGGCACTTTGCCACGTCCCACTCGTCGAATGTCTCCGCCATCATCATCATTCCCATCTCGTCGCAGAGTTCCACAAGATCCTCCGCAGGCATGTTGTGCGATGTTCTGATGGCATCGCAGCCCATTTCCTTCAGCAACTCAATCTGATGCCGCAGCGCCGACCTGTTCACCGCCGCCCCGAGAGGCCCGAGGTCGTGGTGCTGGCAGACTCCGCGTATCACGCGCCTTTCCCCGTTGAGGAAAAAGCCCTTGTCCGCAATGAACTCTACAGTTCTGATTCCAAAGCGAACAGAACTGCTGTCGACGACGGTTCCGTCCTTGAGAATCTTCACGCTTGCCGTGTAGAGTGCCGGATGTTCCGGAGACCAAAGTTCCGGTGCGTTCACCGTCAGATTCTGCCCCACGGCCTCTCCGTGGCACACCGCACGCCTGTCGGTACGTCTCGCGGCGACATTGCCGGCTCCGTCGAGCACCGTCGTCTCAAGTTCAAACGTCTCTCCCTCCTTTGCTCCGCTGATTTCAGTTGATATGCTGACGCTCGCATATTCCTTCTCTATATGAGGCGTCGTCACTCTCATTCCCCATACGGGAATATGAACCGGCGAAGTCTCAATCAGCCGCACCTTACGGTAGAGCCCCGCACCGGGATACCACCTTGACGAGAACGGCCGGTTTTCAAGAAGTACGGCAATCCTGTTGCTGCCCTCGTGAAGCGCGGGGGTTATGTCGCAGTGAAAGGCATTGTAGCCGTATGGCCATTCGCAGATCTTCTCTCCGTTCACGAACACCTGCGCCTCGCTCATGGCTCCATCAAAGAGCAACTCGAAGCGGCGCCCGTCCAAAGACATGACCTCGATGTCCGTTCTGTAGCAGCCCTTGCCCATATAAGGCAGTCCTCCGCTGCGTCCGGTCTTTTCCGACGGCACTGTCTCCCCGTTCTGCGTCACAGCGACTACCTGGAAGTCGTTGGACTTGTCGAACGGTCCGTAAATGGCCCAGTCATGCGGCACGTTAACCCTCTCCCATCCGGAGACAGCCTCTGCCTCGTGATCTTTGCGGAACTCCCATTCCTTCAGCACTTTCTCGCTGCGGACCTGTCCCGCAAGCGGCAGGACGGCGCAAACGGCGGCAACGGCCGCCAAGACTCTATAGTTCATAAAATTTGAATTTTTCATGCTGCAAATTTAGGTAATATGCGCCAAATCCGTCACTCATAACGGACAAGTTATGCAACAATTCGGACAAACGCCTGTATTTCCCAGTTTCTTCCTCTTGGCTGATCAGTCCCTGAACGCGTCAAGAGCCGCCGCCGGCCTATCAACTCAAATCAACCCGTCTCTGAAAAAGGCCCTTGCGTCAATGTGGCGGATGCCCTCATATTTCCCGGCCTCCATATACGGCGTCATTGATATTACATATTTCGGATTGTTGTCCTTGATTTGCAGCAGATTGCCGAACTCTCTCCGCAAGGTGTCATCGTCGTGGATGAGATATGCGACCTGTACGTAACGGACATCATCTCCTCTTGAACATACGAAATCTATTTCAGCATTGTATAGAACACCGACGTTTACTTTATATCCCAATCTTACAAGATGTTGATATACAAGATTTTCGAGAATCTTCTCAATGTCATTGACCCGTCTTCCCCCTACGACGAAGTTTCGTATGCCGACATCTCCGAAATAATACTTTGAGTTTGTCTCCAGCAGCCGTTTCCCGGGTATGTTGTATCTTTCGACTTCGTTTATGAGGTACGCTGCGGACGTCGCCTTAAGGTAGCTGAGCACAATGTTCTTTGATATATCCTCTTTCCTCGATTCCATATAGTTGTGGATGTTTGTCGCTGAAATCGGCTTCCCGATATTGTCCCCCGTATATTTTACGAGATTTTCGAGAAAAGGCATATTCCGGATGTTTTTTCTGTTGACTATGTCTTTGATGAGAATTGTGTTGTAAATTCCTTGCAGATAGTCGTTTATTGTTTCGGGATTATCAAGACCGAAGGCTCTGAGACCTGGAAGACCTCCGTAGTTCATGTATTTACCCAGCGACTGCTCGTTGTCCGGAAGATTGTGAAATTCGAGAAATTCGGAATAACTGAGTCCCTGAACGAGAATCTCTATATACCTTCCCGAAAGAAGTGTCGCAAGTTCCCCGGAGAGTATGTCTGAGTTGCTTCCGGTCACGATGATGTCAACGCAGTCTTCATTATAATAGTTGCGTAGCCCACGTTCAAAGCCCTCGATTTCCTGCACCTCGTCGATGAGAATGTAATTATGCCTGCCGGCATCAATGTGCCCGTCAATGTACTGGACTAAGTCTCTGTATGTTGTGATGAAGTCGAAAGCGGTCTTTTCCTTGTCTATATATATGACATTGTTTTCGGGGCTGTCACTCTTTTTTTTCATCAGTTCCTTCATCACGCAGCTTTTCCCTACCCGTCGCTGCCCGGTGAGAACAACCAGCACGCCTTTGCCAAGGACTGATTCGAGCTTTTGGTAATAATTTGGTCTGGATATAAGTTTCATGTCAATGATGATTTGAACTGTGACAAAGATAGCTTATTTTTTTGTTTAGTATACTCAACAAAAACCAAAAATTTTGAATTTTGTTGAGTATATCCAACAAAATGCCGAGCCTCGGCGCGGAGTGGCTTCGTCAGTGACTTGAATGTTCCGGAATTTTCATAAATTTGTCTGTAAAATGATTTGGAATGATTCCACGACTCCTGTATATATTGTTCGCACTCGTCGAATTCGCGGCGGCGGGATTCATGTTCGCAAAACATCGGCGGCAGCCCGACCGTTCACGGGTGTTCATCGCTGTGTTTTTCCTGCTGTCAGCCCTCAGCGCTGTCTTCGTTGTTGTCTCGCGAACTTTCTTTCCCGAGACTCTCGGCCAAAGGAATAGCCCTCACTATATACTTCTCGGGTTTGTCGTGTTCTTCATGCTCCTGCTCTATCCGATAGAGGTGCTGCGTCCGCGTTGGATGACTTGGCCTCGGACACTGAAAATACTGAGTCCGTGGCTTTTCTTTGTCCTTTGCCTTTTGGCTGTGGCTCCGCTCGGACTGCACACGATGTCTTCCGTCAAGGATATTCTGCTGCATATAGGGGAGACGAATGTGTTTCTTCAGGTGGTTCTGTCGCTTATATTCATCCCCTATGGCCTGTGGCTCTGCCTTATGGACTACAACTGGCGCAAGAGCAGTGCCCCGAGGGACTGGCTGCGGCTGATAGTCGCCATCGCGATGCTGATGACACTCACGTTCTCCTGCACCCGAATTTTCAACCTCAGATGGGCAACGTATGCCCACCTATTTCTCTATTTCCTTCTGACATACATAATACTGCGCGTGGAGCTCGTCATCCGTTTCCGTGTGCCCGGCGACGTTGATGAGGAACGAACTGCCGAAGAGCCGCCGCTTTTCGAGGAATACATGCCGGAGCATCCGCAAAATGCCGCGTTGCCCCGTGAAAATGAGGCTGGAGCGTCTTGCGGAAGTGATGCCGATGGTGCTGTCACGGGTTCTGAAGCGGCTCCGGATGAAGCTCCGACATTCGACGGCGCAAACGTTTCCGGCAGCAGTTTAAGAGCAGATGCTATGGGACTGATTAAGGAAAGGCTGCGGTCGCTTATGGACAACCCGGATGTGTGGCAGAATCCTGACCTTACCGCCGGAGAACTCCGCAATATGGTCGGGACGAACTCGAACTACCTCCAGAGGGCAATAAAGGAGATGGGGTGGCAGTCCTATTCCGACATGATTAATAGGAAGCGGATTGAGTATGTCTGTCGCGAACTGGCTGCGGGCGGGGCGGATAATGTTCAGGACATATTCTACCGCGCCGGCTATCGTTCTCGTGTCACCGCGTGGAGGAATTTCACCGCGATAACCGGAGCCTCTCCCATCGAGTGGGTGTCCGAAGGCAAAACCTCCGGGACGGGTGTGTCCTCATAGGGAGGCGTGAACCGATAGGCAACGAAAAATGCCCGTTTTCCGATTTTGAAACATCGTTATTCCCGTTTTTGTAGCGAAATAGTGCGAATATTTGCATACCTTTGCATCCGTTTCGGGTCATTAGTGCGCGGTCGCCTTTGGATTGGCCGTGCTCTTTGTCCGACAGACTGTGAATGTCAAACCATTATTAACAAATAGTACAATGAAAAAGTTTATTCTTGTTCTTGCAGCCACAGTTCTTGCTGCCGTTGCAGTCAGCGCACAGCCACGTGCAATCGGTGCGCGTTTCGGTTATGGTGTCGAGGTCTCTTACCAGCACTCACTCGGTGCCGACAATATGCTCTCTGCTGAACTCCAGTTCCCTGGTTTTGCTGCAATCGGTGCTGCCGCCACTTACGACTGGCTCAATCCGTTCAACACTGCCATTCCTTGGAATCACAAGGGTGAGTGGAACTGGTATATGGGAGTCGGCGGTGGTGCAAGCTACTGGTTCGACGGATTCCTCAACGTGGGTGTCGCAGGCCGTGTAGGAGTCGAGTATGACTTCTGGTTCCCGCTTCAGCTCTCTTTTGACTGGCGTCCTGTAATCGGTCCGGATTTCTACTTCGGCGGCGCAGCCGGTGACAGCGAGACACGCGTTGGCTTCTCAGGCTACGGCTTCTGGGCCGGCGCAATCAGCCTCGGCGTAAGGTACAAGTTCTAAATCAGACTTGCATATACAGTTTAAGGCGTGGTCGGTTTTCCCGGTCACGCCTTTTTCGTGTGCAACTTGTATTTGCACTGCGTAAAAATTCGGCGGGTTGGACATTTCGGG
>DJRM01000118.1:7808-40543 GCA_002440085.1 Bacteroidales bacterium UBA6360 | reverse complement strand
TACCGGCTCGTCAATGCTGAAAATAAAGGCGGCCGATGGCGATCTTTCCAGACGGCTGCGGTCGTATGAGCTGAATGGGCTTTCTTTTCGGGAATATCTGGCATTTGATGGTGTGCGGAACTATCCTATGCTGACACTTGACAATATTCTTACCAATCATGTCTCGTTAGCGTCCGATATTACATCTGAAATAAAGATACTTCCATATTTTGAGCGTTATTTGAGTTCCGGGTATTACCCGTTTTACAAGGAAGAGGGGGACGGATATTTATCCAGGGTGCAGGAGGTCGTGACACAGACGATTGATAATGATATTCCTGCTGTTGAGGATGTAGAGTATGAAACACTTCAGAAGTTGAAGAAGCTTCTGATGATATTGGCTGTGCAGGTGCCGTTCATTCCGAAGATGAATGAATTGTATCATGAGTTGAATACAAGTCGCGAACAAGGGCTCAAACTTCTTGATATACTCAAAATGGCCAGGCTGATAGCTATGTTGAAGTCTCCCCTTAAGGCATTGAAGCATCTCTCTTCTCCCGATAAATTGTATCTTGACAATACAAATCTGATGTATGCATTGTCAGAAGATGTGCAGGTCGGAACCATAAGGGAGACATTCTTTATGAATCAGCTTTCTCGTTCTCATGTTGTTTCGTTGCCGTCAAAAGGTGATTTCCTGATTGACGGAAATTATCTTTTCGAGGTTGGAGGCAGAAAGAAATCGTTTGAACAGATTAAGGATGAACCGGAAAGTTTTCTGGCAGTAGATTCTATTGAGATCGGCAATGGCAACAAAATTCCACTTTGGCTGTTCGGCTTTTTAGATTAAGACATATGTCTGTCTTTGAAACAGGGCGTAGACCTGAGCCATGGTGAGGGCCTGGGAGAGGGGGTAGTCGCCGCTGCGGGAGCGGATGAGGTAGCTTAGGAAGGCACCGGAGTTGAGGGACTCGCCGAGGTCGCGGGCGAAGGCGCGGATGTAGGTGCCTTTGGTGCAGGTGATGCGGACTTCGGCGAGAGGGAGGTGGAGGGGCGTGATGTCGGTGATGTGGATGCGGCTGTCCTTTTCCTTGGCGCGGGCGATTTCCTGTTCGGTCATTCCGCTGTAGTCGGGAGACATTGACGGGGCGTGCGCCGGCGTGCCGTCGGGGCTGAAGTTCAGAAGCTCGAGTTCGTCGATGCGGATGCGTGAGGTGCGTATCAGGTCGGCGGCGTGGGCATCGAAGACGGAAGCCGCCATCTGCTTGCGGTAAAGCCTGCGTGCCAGTTCGTAGGCGCGGACACCATCGACAGACTTGGCGCTGAAAAGGGGAGCGACCTGCTCCTGCTCGCCGAGGAAGCCTTTCAGAGCCTCGCGGACGGAGGACTCGCTGACATTGTCTGTCGGGAAACGGCGGTCGATGTCCTTTTCGAGGTCGTAGGACGGTGTCGTCGCACCGAACGATATGCCGGCTATGTATTCCTTGTCATGCGCCTGAAGCTGTTCTGCTCGTTTTGTCGCGTTGCCGATGCACACGAGCAGCACGCCGTTGGCAAGCGGGTCGAGCGTCCCTGCATGGCCCACTTTCAGGTTCTTCCTCCCGAAATGCCTGCACGCGAGCCACTTGACCTTGCGGATGACATCTGCTGAGGTCCAGCGGTAGGGCTTGTCAACAGCAAGGACTATCCCGTCGGGATAGTCCTCAATATTGTGTCTCAATGTGGCAATAACAGTATCGGGCGTTATAGTCATCATATAAAAGTAATTAGAAAACAGCTTAGATTGAAATGATGCGATAAAAAGATGGAGTGCAAGGCGGACGAAAAATTTAAACCGCAGCAACCTGATGGTTGTGAGGATTTAAATTATTGAAGTCCAACGCCGCAATCCGCTTTTTAGCGTATTATTTCACTGGTATCTTTTCAATTCTGCGAAGATGGCGGCCCCCTTGAAATGTATCGTTCAGCCATGCGTGAACAATCTCAAGGGCGGTCTCAATCGGGATGAACCGTGCCGGCATCACAAGCACATTCGCGTTGTTGTGCTCCTTCACGAGCTTTCCGATTTCGACGTTCCATGCGAGTCCTGCGCGTATGCCCTGATGCTTGTTGAGGGTAATCGCCATTCCGTTGCCGGTGCCGCAGAGCGCGATGCCCAGATCGACCTCTCCCTTCTCGACGGCGAGGGCGAGCGGATGCGCCACGTCCGGATAGTCCATGCTCTCGGTGCTGTCGGTGCCGAAGTTCACCATCTCATATCCCTCTTTCTTCAGGGTCTCGATTATCGTCGCCTTGTATTCCACTCCCGCGTGGTCGCTGCATATTCCTATTTTCATGATATTCAATTTTAAGGATTCCTCGACTTCATTTCGTTTTCGCTCGGAATGACAGGTTCGCATAAATTCCCGTCTCAAAGCATTCCTGTCATCTCGAACGGAGTGAGAGATCTTTCCTCTGACCTACTTTCCCAATTTGGCGACCGCATTGTCAATCCTGCGGGCAAACTCGTCGCGACCGATGAGCGTCACGATGTCTGCGATGCCCAGTCCGCTCGACGCGCCCACAAGTGCAAGACGCAGGCAGTTCATCACCTTCCCCATCGGCCACTCGTTGCCCCGGATGAACTCCTCAAGCGGCCCTTCGAGCGCCTCCTTAGTGAAGCCCACCTTGCCCACCTTGTCCGCGAAATCCTCAATGAACTTTGCCGTCTGAAGCGCAAGAGACACATTTTCGCTCTTCCAGAACTTCGCCGCGTCCTTCTCGACATACTCCGTAGGTGCCACGAAAAGATATGACGCTATGTCCCAGAAATCCGCGACGAACGTCGCCCTTTCCTTGATGAGTCCCACAACCTTCTCGACGTATGCCTTCGGAAACCACTTCCCGGCAAAATCCGGCTCCGGGCGGTATTCCACGCCATGTTTCTCCGCGCACTTAGGGCACATCACCGTGATGCCGTGCTCCGCCAGAACAGGCTTGAAGAGCTTCGTCAGCTCGTGGTCGCTCTTCTTGCGGAGATACTCCTTGTTGTACCACTTAGCCTTCTCCGGGTTGAACTTCGCGCCGTGCATCACAACCCTTTCGAGCGAGAACGCCTCGATCAGCTCAGGCATCGTGAAAAGCTCGCGGTCGTCGCCCGGATTCCAGCCGAGCATCGCCAGCATATTCACGAATGCCTCGGGAAAATACCCGTCCTCGCGGTAGCCGCGCGAAACCTCGCCCTCGGCATTGACCCACCGGAGCGGGAACACCGGGAAACCGAGCCTGTCGCCGTCCCTCTTGCTGAGCTTGCCCTTGCCGTCCGGCTTGAGAAGAAGCGAAAGGTGTGCGAAGCGCGGCATCGTGTCCTGCCAGCCGAACGCCTCATAGAGCAGGTAGTGGAGCGGGAGCGACGGCAGCCACTCTTCGCCCCGGATGACCTCGGTGATTTCCATCAGGTGGTCATCGACGATGTTCGCGAGGTGGTAGGTCGGGAGCTCGTCCGCCCTTTTCCAGAGCACCTTGTCGTCGAGAGTTCCGGAATTTACCTCCACATGGCCGCGGATGAGGTCGTCCATCTTCACGACCCTGTCCTGCGGCATCTTGAAGCGTATGGTCCAGTCCGTGCGCTCCTCAAGCAGCCTCTTCACCTCGTCCTCCGGGAGGCTGAGGGAATTGCGCAGGCTCATGCGTGTGGAATGGTTGTAGATGAAGGTCTCCTTGCGCTCCTCCATCTCCGTGCGGATCTTTGAAAGCTCCTCGGCCGTGTCGAACGCATAGTAGGCAAAGCCCTTCTCTACCAGCTCTTCAGCATATTTCCGATAGATTCCGCGCCTCTGGCTCTGTCTGTACGGCGCGTGCGGATGCCTTTCGGAAGCGACCTCCACGACCTTGCCGTTCTCGTCGACTCCCTCGTCCGGAATGATTCCGCACCAGTTCAGGGCCTCGATGATGTAGGCCTCCGCCCCGGGAACGAACCTCTGCGAGTCCGTGTCCTCAATCCTGATGATGAAATCCCCGCCGTGCTGCTTGGCGTACAGATAGTTATAAAGCGCTGTCCTGACTCCTCCCATGTGAAGCGGTCCCGTCGGCGACGGCGCGAATCTCACTCGTGTTCTTCTTTCCATAATGGTCTGTAAAATTTCCTGCAAAAATAGTAAAAAATTCACTATAAAAACAGTTTCGCGCTCGCGTCGGAAGGCATTCTCCAGTCGCCGCGCGGGGAGAGGGTGACGCTGCCGACTTTCGGACCGTCGGGGAGGCAGGATCGCTTGAACTGCTGGGAGAAGAAGCGGCGGATGAAGGTGCGGAGCCATTTGCCGATGGTGGCGCTGTCATAGCTGCCTGCAAAGGCTTTCTCCGCGAGGAACTGAAGCTTATCCGGCGCATATCCGAAGCGGAAGAAATTGTATAGGAAGAAGTCGTGCAGCTCATACGGGCCGACGAGATCTTCCGTCACCTGAAGAATCTTCCCGTCTTTTCCTGCCGGGAGGAGTTCCGGACTCACAGGCGTCTGGGTGATGTCTATCAGTATGTCCCTGGCCGTCCTTGCCGCCCCTGAACTTTCTGTTCCGGTTCTTTCCGTCCCTCTCCTTGTCTCCCTCTTGCCGTTTGCAGAGCCCTCCGCTCCGGTTGTCACTCCGTCAATCCTGTCCGCTGTCCATCTTACGAGATGCCGCACGAGAGTCTTCGGGATGCTGGCATTCACGGCATACATGGACATGTGGTCGCCGTTGTAGGTTGCCCAGCCGAGCGCGAGTTCCGAGAGGTCGCCGGTGCCGACCACTATGCCGCCGGTCTGGTTCGCTATGTCCATCAGAATCTGTGTACGCTCACGCGCCTGGGAATTTTCGTATGTCACGTCATGAATGTTCTTGTCGTGTCCGATGTCGAGAAGATGGCGGTCGCAGGCCGCTGCAATCGGGATTTCCCTTGCCGTGACGCCGAGCGCCGCCATCAGGTCGAGCGCGTTGTGGTAAGTCCTGTCTGTCGTGCCGTAGCCTGGCATCGTCACTCCGATGATGCGGCTGCGCTCCCATCCTAACCTGTCGAACGCCTGCACCGTCACGAGCAGGGCGAGCGTGCTGTCGAGTCCTCCTGAGATTCCGATGACCGCGCTTTTGCAGTTAATATGGGCAAGCCTTGTAAGCAGTCCTTCTACCTGAATATCAGTCACTTCCTTGCAGCGCGCGTCCAAAGCTCCAGCATAGCCGCCCGGCACGAACGGATGCGGATCAATCCCGTGCAGCAAATCATCGGAGAAGTCCGTCTGGGCGGCCGCTCCGAGTTCAATGTGTCTGTAACCGGCTTTCCAGGCAGCGCCACTCCCGTCCGGAAGAACCGCGCTGAATGTGCTGCTCTTTTGCCGGAGAGTTTCGAGCCTTTCGACATCCAGGTCAGCCATGAGCAGCGAGTCCGTGAGACTGAACCGCGTGTTTTCCGCAAGTATCTGCCCGTTTTCCGCAATCAGCGCCGCGCCCGAGTAGACGAGATCCTGCGTGGACTCTCCGTAGCCGGCGGAGCAGTAGACATATCCTCCGAGAGTCCTTGCCGACTGCATCGAGACAAGCTCCTTGCGGTATCCGTTCTTGCCGATTACCTCATTGCTTGCCGACAGGTTTACTGTCAGAAGCGCACCTGCGACGCTGTGGTACGAAGACGGCGGCAGCGGAGTCCACAGGTCTTCGCATATCTCCACGGCGAACGATGCCCTGCCGATTGAAAAAATCTGATTGGTCCCCATCATGGTCTTCTGCCCGGCATAGACAATTTCAGCCGGAGTCCTCATGAAC
The DNA here is from genome assembly GCA_002440085.1 of Bacteroidales bacterium UBA6360. Classification (GTDB taxonomy): domain Bacteria; phylum Bacteroidota; class Bacteroidia; order Bacteroidales; family UBA932; genus Cryptobacteroides. The sequence continues at coordinate 34,793 of DJRM01000118.1, read as the reverse complement.
TCGGCCCCTGAAGTGAACCAGCGGCATTCGTAGAACTCCCCGTAGTTCGGCAGGTTAATCTTCGGAACGATGCCGCGGACCTTCCCACGGTGCAGAATGACCGCGCAGTTATAGAGATGTCCTCTGAAACGTACCGGAACGCCGACAACGACAGCGGCAGAGACGCCCTCGGTGTGCGAGGCAATCGACTCCACGGCCTTCTCCGCCGCTTCAATCAGCAGAGCCTGCCCGAAAAGGTCGGCGCAGCTATAGCCCGTGACGCACAGTTCGGGAAACACTACAAGCGAGGCTTTCTTTTCTTCTGCCAAGTCAATCAGAGAGCAAATCTTTTCCGCGTTCCTCTCCGGGTCGGCCAGGCTCACCACCGGAACCGCCGCCGTCACTCTCACAAAACCGTAGTCCTTCATAACATTATCTTGCATTTGGCAGGCCGATGAGGATTGAATTTTTCTTATTCCAGAGAGATATTATCTTCGCACTTTCTACGGACTGCAAGACTTCCATATCGACATCCTTCTTTGTAGATTTATCCATTCCTGAGGTCTTCCATTCCAATTCTGCGTAGACTATCTGCCCGGCTTGCTCCGGAAATTCGGAGCATCTTACATTCAGCCATTCATTTCCATCATCGGAAACCAAGATGAAGGTGTTCCTGTCGGTATTGCCTCCGTCCTGCCATGTCTGTTCATTATAGTCGAATACATTTGCTCCGGAAATGGTGAACACAATTTCATCAGATGCTTCCGGTCTTATATTCCCATTGCCAATTTTTTCCTTGCATCCTGCCAGCGATAGGACAATCGTTCCAGCTGCTGCCATTCTGTAAAAACATTTCATCATCTTGCCTTTATTGTATGACAATACTTTTCCTTATAACGGTCTTGCTTCCGTCCGCATGATGAACCACAGCTTTAAGCAGGCCGCCCTTGTCGATTACATAATAGTTCGATTTACCGACTTGTATCTCCTTCTCGTCAAGGTACCATGTGACTCCATCCTTGTCTGTGACATTCTCCACAATGAGCGGCAGGCCGGCTCCGACATTGAAACTGCCGTTGATATTCCGCCCTCTGGCACTAAAAGCTATCCGTGGCATGGAACCGTCATTCTTTGCCGTCGTAAATGAAACCGTGCGGACATCATTCTGCGAATCCCCGGCGTTTATTGTCACGGTCGCAGTGTAGTCAGTTCCAGGCTTCAGGCCGTCGATCAGGACGGAATATTTCCCGCTTTCGTAACTTGCCGCATTGTATTCCTTTCCGGAGGAGCATGTCACGCTTATCTCATCCACGGCATTGGCATTCAAAATGTTCAGTATCACCGCATTCTGGAACACATCCTTTGTCACCACCGTTCCTATGCCGGAAACAGTCAACCGGACATTTCCGTTTCCGAGCAATGCAATCCCGCTGAGCTTTGCGTCGCACCGCTCTTTTTCGTCCCAGCATGTCAGCCCGTCTGATGCGTCAAGGCTGCTGTACTGTCCTGACGGGAAAAATATCTTTGCTGTCTGAGACTCGGACGGGGAGAATTTCTTGCCCTTGCGGGCCTGACCAATGACACGAGGGTCGGCTTCTATGATGTCGGCGCACTGCCTGTCCGGGCGGCAATTGACCTCGTTGTAGTAGTTCCATCTTTCCGTGGATGTCAGAACCTTTCCATAATTGTCCGATTTCCCAGCGATATTATTGGATTTGTCTATATGGTAGACAAGGAGTCCTTTCCCTCCGATGTATTTGTCCCAGGATGTGTTTTCCCTGCATTCAATCAGAAAATACTCATCGTCTGTAGGCGTGTCTATTTTGTAATATACTCCGTTTCTGTTGATTGGTTCGATTTCGTGAACTCCGTCGGTAAGCATAATCGGGGTGCTGATTCCGAGATATTCCCTGTCAATGGCGTTGTAGAACGGAGGTGTATTGCCGTCATTGTTCATGTTGCCTCCGTCCATCAGCCCCGTGACGTACCACATCGCCTCCGCCTGTCCTCCGCTTTTTTCATAGTCGGTGTCGTAAAGATCCGGAAGTCCGAATGTGTGGCTGTATTCGTGGCAGAATGTCCCTATTCCTGCAAGTTTGAACCCGGTTTGGCCATAGACGCCTCTGCGCTCTTCATATTTCGGCGTCAGTTCGGCGGTGCATGCATAGCTGTCAATATTTTTCCCGTTGAGAGTCAGGGTCTTTCTTGCACCGGATTCTATGTAGTAGGCATGAGACCAGATGCAGTCCTCTCCGGCACCGTCCGCCTCGTCTCCCCCGGAAAAGAACACGAACACGTTGTCCACGTACCCGTCGTTGTCGTCGTCATATTTCGAGAAGTCGGTTCCGTTCTTCGCTGCTAACTTGCAGGCATCTACGATCATCTGTTCCGGATTCTGGTCGTTATCATTATCATCGTTTCCTCCGTAATATTCCCTGTTCTCAGGCAGCGTCACGACCTCGGACACGTCAAAGCTGAAATCCACAAGTCCGCCGAACTGGTCGTTGAAGTAGTCGATTGCGCTACCGGTCGCCCCGTTGTAGGAATAGCCTTCCTGCGTCAGCATGTTGACGAAATATTCCCTGCTGTACTTGAACGGCACGTCCTTGAATGCCGCGAGGATGATGATTCCGTGTTTCTGCCTTGCCGCAGCTCCGCTTTTTGTAGTTGCGCCGTTCTGTGCGAGAAAATTCCTCATCATCGGCTTCCTGGCCACATTTTCGCTGAAAATACGTCTGCGCTCTGACACTTTCGGATAGAATTGCCGGTCGTTCCTCGCTGAAAATGTTGACACGGCGGCATTTGCCGCGCTTACCCGTGTCCCTGAAACATTTATGTCTCCCGACTCGTCGTATGAGGCATAGCACCACCAGCCGTCGGCGTCTCTGGCAATGATGCGTCCGGATTCAGTGGTTCTGTAGTGGCAGAATTCGTCTCCTCGTACATAGCCTCTGAAAGTCGTTCCATCGGGTTGGGTGTAGACAATCAGAGCTTTCCTCGCCGGGGCTGCCTGCGATGCTGTTGACAGGCAGATTAGTGCCGCCATCGCGCTCAATGTGTATATGAGAATTTTTCGTTTCATGCAAATGTCGTCTTGACGTTCGTAAAATCTTGCATAATTACGCAAAATTTGTGAAATTCGCAAGTCCGTGTCAGATAATCGGGCGAAAGGAAAGAGATATGAGTCAGATTGTAATCCCCAACGACATATTTTTTGCAAACCTCATCGATGAACTGGGAGCCTCGGGGCATGTCCTGCTTAACGTCAAGGGCTACAGCATGTTCCCGTTTTTCCGCAACGAGAAGGATGCCGCTCTTCTCCGGCCATTCGAGCCTTCTGCGGGACTGAAGAGGGGAGATGTCGCGCTGTTCCGTTTTCATGGAAAATATATCCTGCACCGCTGCACCGGCAAGGCTGCTTCCGCCTATCTCTTTCAGGGTGACGGCAACTGCAAGGGGACGGAATGGGCTGCGCCAGAAGATGTACTTGCCGTCGTTGAGAAAAGAATAGCCCCGTCCGATAAGGAATGGAGCTGTTCTTCATTTTCTTGGAAACTGTGTTCCGCGCTGTGGCCGAAAACCTACATTGTCCGCCGTCTGCTGCTTGGAGTGCTGCGGCGAATATACAAGTAGGCAACAGGTTACGCTTCTCTGCTCTCTGCAGCCGTGACCTTTGTCGCCGCCGGCTGCTCCGGCATCGTAACCTTGCAGTTCGTCGTGTTCATCGCCCTGTCGACGCCGATTGTGGCGAACGCCTTCACCCCGGCAATCACCTTCTCGCTGATGAGTTCCATCATCTTCAGTTCTTCCCCGCTCAGTTTCCCGAGCACGAAGTCCACCTGATGACCTCTGCTAAAGTCGTTCCCTATGCCGAGGCGTATTCTGGCATATTCTTGGCTTCCAAGCAGTTCTGTGATGTTCTTCAGCCCGTTGTGGCCTCCGTCGCTGCCGTTCTTGCGCATCCTTATCGTCCCGAAAGGGAGGTTGAGGTCGTCGGAGATGACGATGATGTTTTCAATCGGAATCTTCTTTTCCTGCATCCAGTACCTCACGGCCTTGCCGCTCAGGTTCATGTAGGTGGACGGCTTCAGGAGAATAAACCTGTGTCCCTTGAACGGAACTTCGGCGATGTCTCCGTAGCGTTCTGTGTGAAAAACGACGTTGGATGCCTTCGCAAAGGCATCCAACACTATAAATCCCATATTGTGCCGGGTGTTTTCATATTCGGAACCTATGTTTCCGAGCCCGACTACAAGACAGTTCATCTTTATTTCAGATTACTACTGAGCCTGTGCGGCCTGGGCTGATGCACGGGTAGGACGTACTGAGCAGATGATGGTTGCCTTTGGAGAAACGATTGTCACGCCCTCGTAGTGGAGGTCGCCGGCAACAATCTGCTTGCCGATGAGGAGCGGAGTACAATCAACCTCAAGTGTGTCAGGAAGCTCGTGGAGCATTGCGCTGATCTTGAGCTTACGGGCCGAAACGAGGAGCTTACCACCGGCCTTCACACCCTCTGCGTGACCTGTCACGACAACAGGGACGTCGATTACGACAGGCTTGGTGTCGTTCACAGCGAGGAAGTCCACGTGGAGGCACTGATCCTCTACCGGGTGCCACTGAAGCTCGTGAAGAACGGCGTTGATTTTCTGACCGTTGCTGAGTTCAAGGTCGATGATGTATGAGTTTGGAGTGTGGGTGATTGGCCTGAGAGCCTTTGCGTCGACTGCAAAGTGGATGTTCTCCATTCCGAGTCCGTAGATGTTGCAAGGCACGAGTCCTTCCTTGCGGAGAGCCTTGATGGCCTTCTTTCCGACAGCTTCACGAAGCTGACCCTTCAATTCAATGTGTTTCATTGTGTTTAAAATTTAAAATGTGTTACTCAGTTCCGTGGCGGGATGCCCTAAAAAGCGCATCGCTGCGTTGCATTCCTTGACTAAATCCTCACAACCAAAAGGTTGCTGCGGTTTAGTCGCGCCGTGCGCCTTGCGCTGCATCTTTTTATGTCATCCCGCCTTCTCAGCGGGACGTCACGAAAAGCGCATCGCTGCGTTGCATTCCACCATAGAACCCCATTGCACCAAAAAGTCCTGTGACTTTTTATGGGGCTGCAAAGATAGTCAATATTTTATAAACTGAAAAACTTATTTTATAAGTCCCGTCGCCTCGTTCCAGGCGAGGGTCTTGTAGTAGTCGTTGAGGTAGGCTCGCTCTGGGTAGGGCAGGTACATGCTCAGGCCGCTGTGACAGGTGATTGGGAAGCCTTTGTATCCGGTCATAAAGTATTCTGTCGCTTCATTATACGCGACGCATTGCGACAATGCCCAGTCGAGGTCTGCAATCTCAATCTCATCAGCCCCTGCTGCGATAACGACACTCTTAAGGTCATAGAACCACATGTGAGCCTGATAACGGAAATATTTTTGCAGCTTCGTTTCATTGCATTCACTGAAACTTATGTTGTGTGCCCTGAAAATCTGACGACACACGGCGGCGAGTGCATCGAGGCGGGAGCAGTCTACCATTGATATTGTCGCCGACTGTTCCCATCCGCTCTTCCCGGCATACAAATTATAGAAGTCTTCACAAACGGCTTTCGGATCTCTCGGGCTTTGTAGCAGATGCCGAAGCATTCTGCTATAGTCCATTCCTGCTCCGAGAATCTCGGTCTGTGACGCGCATAGCCATCGGCATTTGTCTTTCAGTTCATACGCGACCTCAACTCCGCCCATGAAGCATGCGTCAAAGATGATGTACTCCATTTTGTACGGAATTGCCGCCGCAAGTTCCCTTATGTCCGTCTCGCGAGAGAGTTTCCCGTCGACCGATGTGAGCCCGATGCTTTTTGTGACTGGTCCGTCTTCCGGTTCTTTGTATGGGCTAAGACGGCTGCTGAATTTTTTGCCCCGTGCCGTGAATTCAAATTTAATGTCGGATTCCGACGATTCTGTCTGTTCAAATTTCGATGGGTCTAAACTGTAGCCTGGCGGTGCCCATCCGGTTCCGTGGGATGAGATAATAAGCCCGTAACTGTCCGCATGATACTTGTCCCTTATGCAGTTGAGCACCCTTGTGATGTTATCTCCAGTGTTGGCGATGTCTTCCACGCTGAAAGTCATCACATTGACCCTAGTGATGTCTCCAGCCTTGTTCCTATAGACCCGTGTAAGCGTCGGTGCCGCCGTCTTGCCGTCCTTACCGAGGAACTGGCTGTAGAGGAACAGCATGTTTTCCTCATCGCCCTCGTCCGGAATGTAGTTGTTCTCCATTTCCCTGATGTTGCTTTTCAGGAATGAATCTATATTGTTGTTTCCGGGGCTTGCTCCGAATGTCATCATGATGTGCGCATGGACATGATTGTGCCGAATTACGACCTCCGTTTTCGTGATGGTCTTTGTGCACGAAAGCATTGCCAGAAGGCAAAGGAGCGCGGTGAGTGAAAGTATATTCCTTACTCTTGACTTCATATTCCCATATTTTTCCTAAATTTGCAAAGATATGAAAATTCTGTGTTTTCTGTCATTCTGTGGCGGAATATGTTTGACGAAATATATATTTACGAAATATGAAAACGACATTGAAAATGATTGCAGCAGCAACGATTATGGGCTGCGCCGTCTCGTGCGGAGGCCCGAAGGAGAACGAAGTTCCGGCCGATTTCAAATATCTCATCGACGAGTTCGCCGACCTGAAGATTATGAGATACCGTGTTCCCGGGTGGGATGCGCTCACTCTTAGACAGAAGGAGTATGTCTATCATCTGAGCGAGGCGGCGAAATATGGACGCGACATCCTCTGGGACCAGAACTGCGCCGTTAACCTGCCGGTGCGTCACGTGCTTGAGGATATAATAGAGAAATACGACGGTGACAAGGAATGTCAGGAATATGCCGACTTCCTCGTCTATGCCAAGAGGGTGTTCTTCAGCAACGGAATACACCACCACTATGCGGAGGAAAAATTCTTTCCGGAGTGCTCACGTGAGTACTTCGCAAGCCTTATGGCGGCCGTCGGCGACGAGGATGCCGAACTTCTTGAGGCAATATACTCTCCGACTCTCTATCGCTGGAGAAAGGCTGACGAGGGAGACATAGTGAAGGGCTCGTCGGTGAACTTCTACGAGGGAGTGAACCGAAAGGAAGTCGATGACTTCTATGCGGCGATGGCCGACCCGAACGATCCGGAGCCGGTGTCTTATGGGCTGAACAGCAAGCTTGTCAAAGGACCGGATGGGGTAATCCGGGAGGAAACATATCGTCTTGGAGGACTTTACGGGACATCCATAGCGAAGATTGTCGAGGAACTCGAACTGGCATCGGATGCCGCCGAGAGCGAACTTCAGAAACAGTACATCGGAACGCTTGTAGACTACTACCGCACCGGTGACCTTCGTCTTTGGGACAAATACAACATCGAATGGGTGAAGGACACGCTCGGAACGGTAGATTTCATCAACGGATTTATCGAGGACTACAACGACCCGCTCGGTCGCAAGGCCACTTGGGAGGCTCTCGTGAACGTGCGTGACGAGGAGGCTTCGCGGCGCACGTTGAAGCTTTCTGAAAACGCGCAGTGGTTCGAAGACCATTCTCCTGTCGATCCGAGGTTCAGAAAACCTGTGGTGAAAGGCATATCGGCAAAGGTCATCGATGCCGTGACTCTTGCCGGCGACTGCTATCCTGCGACTCCTATTGGAATCAACCTCCCGAACGCAGACTGGATCCGTCGCGAACACGGCTCCAAGTCCGTGACCATCGCGAACATAACCCATGCCTACGACTTCGCGGCGCAGGAATCTCCGAAGAGCACCCTGACCGAGTTTGCCTGGGACGAGGATGAAATTGCGATGGCGAAGAAATACCTCGCCCTCACCGACGAGATTCACACCGACCTGCACGAGTGTCTCGGCCACGGTAGCGGCCAGCTTCTTCCGGGCACTTCACCGAACGCGCTCGGAGAGTTCAGCTCCACACTTGAGGAGACCCGTGCCGACCTTTTCGGACTCTACTATATGGCGGACCCGAAGCTCGTCGAACTCGGCATCCTTCCAGACGGCGAGGCCTACAAGGCAATGTACTCCAACTACATCCGTAACGGCCTTCTCGTGCAGTTCTCCCGTGTGGAACTCGGCAAGAAGAACACCGAGGCTCACATGCAGAACCGCAAGCTCATTGCCCAGTGGTGCTATGACAATGGACTGGCGGGCAACGTGATAGATAAAAAGCAGCGTGACGGCAAGACCTACTTTGTTGTCAATGACTACCCGGCTCTCCGCGGCCTCTTCGGTGAACTTCTCGCGGAAATACAGCGTATCAAGTCAGAGGGCGACTATGAGGCCGGCAAGGCTCTCGTTGAGAAATATGCCGTGAACATCGACTACGACCTCCACAAGGAAGTCCTCGAACGCTACGCCTCGCTGAACCTCAAGCCTTACGGCGGCTTCGTGAATCCGCGCATCGAGCCTGTGGAGAAGAACGGCAAGGTGGTTGACTACGCGATTTCCTACACGGACGGCTACCTTGAGCAGATGCTCGAATACGGACATAAATATAAGACTTTATAAGCACGAAGTAATTCGCCTTGCAGCACCTTGGATGTCTGAATATCATAAAAGGATGAAGTACAAGGCGGAGCGAAGCAGAAATACCGGAGCAACCTTGTGGTTGTGAGGATTTTCTGCAAGTGACAACGAAGTAATTCGCCTTTTATGATGTTCAGACGTTATGAGTATTATCTAAGGATAGAGTGTGCAATGTCCCCCAACACAGTGGCATCGTACATTTCCGATTTGTCCGCATTCTTCGCGTCCGTGGGCAAGGAGCCGAAGGACGTGCTCCCGGAGGACATCATAAGCTATTTCGCGGAGAGCGCCCATCTCTCCAAACGCTCCCAGGCCCGGGTTCTCAGCTCCCTTCATTCATTCTACGGCTGGATGATTATGGAAGGCGAGATGACTGACAACCCGTCCGATGCCGTCGAGGCTCCCAAACTCGGAAAATATCTCCCGGTGGTGCTCTCAGTCGACGAAGTGGAGAGTCTCATCGCGGCCGTGGATCTCAATTCCGCATTCGGGAAACGTGACCGCGCCCTTTTAGAGACTCTTTATGGCCTTGGTCTGCGTGTGTCGGAAGCCACGTCACTGAAGATTTCCAACATCTGGTTCGAACAGGGCTTTGTCAGCGTGATAGGGAAGGGCGACAAGCAGAGGCTCGTGCCTCTCGGCGACATGGCACGCGACGCCATACGCGACTATCTCGAAGTCCGAGGTCCGTCCGCAGACCGCGAAAGTTCAGACATCCTTTTCCTTAACCGCTTCGGCCGTGCACTTACCCGCGTCGCCGTGTTCAAGATGATAAAGTCATACGCCATGAAGGCCGGAATCAGCAAGGAAATCTCCCCGCACACGCTCCGTCATTCGTTTGCCACCCACCTCATTGAAAACGGCGCTGACCTGCGTTCCGTCCAGGAAATGCTCGGCCACGAGAGCATCCTCACCACGGAAATCTACACCCACATCGACAGCACCACCTGGCAGCGCAATATCCTCGACCACTTCCCGAAACGGAGCTGACGCCGGAAATACAGACATCCCCAAAGGTCTGAATGGTCATGACCTTTGGGGATGTCTATATTAGGGACTTATAGCCTCCTGGCTCTTTTTGTCCTTACTCTACTTTTGTGAAAGTGACGTCAATTCCGACACCGCTTGCATTGGCAGTAGGACGTTCATAATTGTTGTAGAGATATTTGGTTCCATATGAGGCCGCTGTCAGCAGAAATGATTTTGATTCGTGGTCAATGACGAGCAGATGCAGTAGATTAGAATCCTCTGAATCTATCGCCAGCCCCACGTAGGCGAGCTTATTTTCGCTTGTTTCAGTCTCACTGAAATATCTGTTCACATTGTCGAGTTCTATGACATTTGCAATATAATCCGTGTGCATGTCAAGTTTGACATTATAACTATGGTCTTTTTTAGTTGTTACCCAAGGCGTTCCGCATGTTGAAAAGTTGCTTGTGCCAATGAAATAGTTCTTGAAACTTGACTTGAAATCAGGAATGAATATACTATTGCTGAAATCGAGTGTGAATGTGTCTTCAGCGTTGAATGTCGGAAATCCTTTCATTGTTTCTTCTGTCTCGCCCCATGCGGCACTCAAGTCTTCTGCGGTCGTTACATATTCCTTGATAACCCATTTCCCGTTGAATACACTCCATGTTGAGCCTACGAGTGTGATGGTTGTGCTTATTGTCTGTCCCATCGCATATTTCGGGTTCTCAACAAGATCGAGCACGAGGACGTTATGTTTCTCATCCACAGTCTCTCCCAGGAACTCCAACTGTAAGACACCTGAAGACTGCCCCTTTTCCACTTTCACCGTTTTCCCAGTCGTGAACTTGAAGTTTGTTCCTTCGACGGCCGTTGATTTTTCAGTGTTGACGGAAACTGTGAATTCCGTGTCTTCATTGACTTTTTGGTCAAGTCCTTTTTCGTTCAGAACGTTTATGCTGACAGTTGCCGTTTCGGTCATAATCGCTTTCTTGCTGCCGAAAGACACATAGCCGAGCTTGTCGCTGACAGTGAATGTGCTCTTGACATATTTGCCGGCCTTGAAGCCTTCCGGAACAGTGAGTTCCGCGGTGACATCCTTCTTGCTGCCATAGACTAAAGGCGTGACAGTAATCTTGGAAACCGGTGCTGTTCCTCCGAGAACGAACTCTTCAGCGGATACTATGTAGTCGGTTCCCTGAACCGCACCGTTTGACGAGCTGAATTTCACGGGCACCTTGACGGTTTCTGTCCCGGCATAGTCTGAAACTAGGCTGAATGTCGCAACTCCCTCATCGGAGACAATCGGAATCGCAGTTTCAAATGAAACTTCCGGAAGTTCCTGTTCCTGAGCCTTTTCGCATCCTGCGAAAAGTGCCGCACCTGCAAGCAGGGCAAACAAACATTTTTTCATGACACTAATAATTAATTGTGTTAAACATAGATAGATACGATTTTCTTTTATCCGACGCGTGCGATTTTATTTTGTCGCATTCTCATACTCCTCCTCCAGGGCATCGACGACCGCGCGTTCTTCCGCTGTGAGATCCGTAGGATCCGGGATGATGAAATCACTCGCGTAGCCTTCTTTCAATGGAGGAAGTTCATTCGGCTGCTGGCATGAAGTCATTGACGCTCCAAGCAGCAGTATAATTGCTGATATAATTGTCTTTTTCATGTTCCTGAGTTTTTATTCGGTTTTGTCATATCCCGGATTCTGAATCAGGCCGGGAACCAAGAGCATATCATTGATTGGAATTGGCCAGGTGTAAAGGAACTTCTCTGTCGTGTATTTCCGTCCCTGTCTTGCCACCCAAAATTCCGGACGCCCGTTCCTCTTCAGTTCGTACCATCTGTCTCCTTCGCAGAAAAGCTCCTTGCGGCGTTCGTTGAGTATGGCATTCATCAGCGGAGTCAGTTCCTTTCCGGTCACGTCCACCTTGATATATTCCGATTCGTTCACTGCAGGGAGGGTCTCCTTCGTGTATGGGACAACGCCCGTTATCCTCTTGGCACGGAGCTCGTTTAGAGCGGCAAGCGCCCCGGCTTCGTCTCCGGTGTGGTACAGGGCTTCGGCAATCATTAGCTGCAATTCTGAACTTCTTATGCTCATCTGCCTGCTTTTGACGCACTCTCTTTTCTTGTTGAATGACAATGCGAATCTGATGTCATCGTCCTTTTCCGGAAACAGGTCCACAAAACGCCTGCTTACCGGCCTGCTTTTTATGGAAGTGTTTTCTGAATTGACAGTTATCCTTGTTGATCTGCTGGGCAAGGTGCATCCCTTAAAGATGACTTCGCCCTTTGAGACGTATTCGGACTGCACCATTTCCGCATATTCGTTACCCGATGCAAGCGGATGACGCTCAAGCACTTTGCGGGAATATGCGAGCGTGTTCTCATAGTCTCCGACCCAGAAATACAGTCGGGCCAGCAGAGCCTCAAGAGCATCGTTGTTGAGACGGTATATCTCATCCTGAATGTTGTATTCAATGGCCTTCTTGTAGTCAGCCTCGATTCTCCGGAATGTCTCCCGGATGCTGCTGCGGACAGGCTTCGCTTCCATGTCGAATTCCGTGACAATCGGAACTCCGAGACCGTCGAGGTTTTTGTAGCAGGGCTCGCAGAACTCGCGCAGCAGCCTGAAGTAGCAGATTCCGCGCAGCGCGTATGCCGTGCCTAAAACGTCCTGGCTGAGTGCGGTTCCGTCTTCATTGATGTACCCTATGACAATGTTGCAGTCTCGGATTGTTGCGTATAAGTCCCTGTATATTATATATTTATTATTGACGTAGGAGCCGGCGTAGAGCGGAAGGAAATTACCGGCAGGATATTTCGTCAATGAGGCTTCCAGATTGTCGGAAACCATTTCTATGTCGAAGGCGCTGATTGGACAGCCCCAGAAGATTTCCTCGCCTTCGTCAAATTTTTCGAGATGGTAGTGCATCAGAGCGGAGAACTCTTCCGGAGTTTCCGGGATTGTCTTGCCGTATGGCTTGATGTCGAGAAACTTTGTGCAGGAAACCGCGGTCAAGAGGACTGCCGCTGAAAGCAATATTATGAGATGTATTCTTTTCACAATCGTAAATCTTTATAAATTAATGCCGATGCTGAGTGAAAAAGACCGGCTCTTCGGGTAGACCGCGCCGGGCGTTTCCGGGTCAATGCCCGAATAGTTCGTCAGAATGAAAAGGTTGTTCATGAGAAAGCTTATACTCATACCCTTGATATGCCGAATCCATTTTGACGGCAATGAATAGGACAATGATATTGAACTTATCTTCAGATAGGACACGTCTTCCAATTGCAGACAATTCGCGAGGGAACTGATGTATGGCATCAATGATGTCAGATATTCTCCTGAACTGTCGGTTATCTTCGGACCGAATGCGTCAATCAGACGCGGGTATCCGTCTGTTATATGGTTGGTCTCTGTCCAGCGGTGCGTGACATCCTTATTGACATTCAAGTGGTTCACATACAGGTCGTTGAGTACAGACGGCAGGGATTCCGTGTTGACGTCACCTGCCGTCTCCCAGGAAACCGGGCATGAAATGTTGTTTATAATCTTGCCTCCGAGAGATATGTTCCCCACGATGTTGAGCGACAGGGACTTGTAGGAGAGAGTCGTTGAAAATCCGCCTCTCCATGGCGCATTGGACGTTCCGACATAGTAGAGGTAGTATTGATACTTTCGGTAGTCTTCCTGCTTCGTCACGGTTACGTCCGGACGCATTATATATTTATACACGCCGGTTTCCGGGTCTATTCCCGAGGTCTTGCCGGTAAAGATTTTTCCAAGCGGATAGCCGACATACATCGCGTCTGAAAGAGACTTGGTCGGGGAGTCATATTTTGTCAGGACGTTGTAGTTGTATGCCATGTTGGCCATGATTCTCCACTGGAAATCCCTGATTTTGAGCAGAGTGGCTCCGAGCGTCATTTCCACGCCGTTGTTCATCTGCTCCGTGGTGTTGTATGACTGTGTCATGAAGCCTGTCGTGTATGGCACTTTTACATTTGTCACAAGATCAAGATTCTTATTACGATAGTAGGATACTTCCCCCGTGATTCTGTCATTCAGGAATCCCATGTTGAGACCGACGTTGAATGTCCTGTTCTTTTCCCATCTCAGGTTCGGATTGGGGGCATTTGAAATGTAGCCTTTCCGGTAGTAATCGTCATCTGTCTTTCTGAAAGTGCTGTCATAGTTCATCATGAGGACGGGATAGACCGACTTGTTTACGCCCCCGGTGTAGCCGAATCCCCCGCGCAGGCTCAGTGTGCTGAATATCTTGGACATTATGGTGTCGGCAATCCACGGCTCCTGGTCGATGTTCCATGCTCCGCTGACGGACCAGTTGGCGTTGAACTGCTCCTTGCTTCCGAAATTGTTTGAGCCGTCGGAACGGACCGTGCCGCTGAAGATGTAGCGGTTCAGCAGGGTGTAGGTCAATGTCCCGTAGAATGACGCGAACGCGTTCTCGGAGATGCTCTGGCCGGAGCATCCATCGAGAGTGTCCCCGAAATTGACCAACTTTTCATAGTCAATCTTTCCGTCTGACGTTGATGGGAAAAGCGGTGTGGAGTGATTTCCCGTCACGGTGTCGTAGCCGTAACGTTTCGTGAACAGCGACTTGGCATAGGAACTCCTTATCTCGGCACCGGCTATGGCGCTGATGCTGTGGATGTCCGCGAATGTCTGCCCGTAGTTCAGCTGTCCTCGGAGCATCCATGACGTGTTGGCCGTTGTCTGCTGGGTGATGGAACCGTATGTTCTCTTGGAATAATTGCTTTCCTCAAACGGCCTGTCCTGAAACGCTGCATAGGTCTCCTTTCCGTTGATGTTTTCGGAAAGATCCCCGTAGTAGGAGAACGAGCCGAGTCCGGTGAAGTTCAGCCCCTTGCAGATTTCTATCGTAGTATTTCCCTGAATGGTGAACGAGGTCGATGTCGAGAGGCTAGACGTCTCGTTGATTTCCCTCATCAGGTTGAACCCGTTGTCCGGAATGTTGAAGCTGTTGACCTTGCCGTTCGCGTATCCCAATGTAAACCACGTCCTGTCAGGCGCATAGCTTCCGTCCTCGTTGTAGAGCTTCTCGTAGGGATTGGCGAAATAGGCGTATCTGAACATGTTCACGTTGCTTGACGGTGCGTTGGCTTTCAGATAGGAGAAGTCGGTTGAGATGCCGAGCTTCATCCATTTTGCCGGGCGGGTGTCAATCTTCGCGCTCAGGTTCGCGCTGCGCGAGTCGGTCTTCTTGACGATGCCGTTGTTGAAGCCCATGCCGCCGGAGACATAGTAGGTCATCTTCGGGGAGCCTCCGGAAAGAGATAGATGATGGGTTGTCGACACCGTGTTGCGGAAGAGAGTGTCGAACCAGTCTGTGGTCTGTGATCCGAGTGACTCAATCACCGCGTCCTGTTCCGCCGTGCTCAGGCCGGCGAACTCTCCGTACCCGCCCCGTATCTGTCCGACAATGCCGACTTTAGGGTAGTAGCCTCCGTTAGCATAGCCCTCGGCGGAAAATTCATCCCAGAGTTCCTGCTCCCATGCGAGCTTTTCCTTGGAATTCATCAGGTTGGCCGAACGGGCAGGCTTTATCTGCACGGAGACAGAGCCCATGTAGCTGATGCTTGTGTTGCCGGCCTCGCCGCGCTTTGTCGTGACCACGATGACGCCGTTGGAGGCCTGCGAACCATAGATGGCGGCAGCCGAGGCGTCCTTCAGGACTGTGATGCTCTCGATGTCGCTCGGGTTGATGCTTCCGATTCCGCTCGCGAAGATGTTGTCGAAGTCCCCGGACTTGAGCTGGCTTGAATTGATTTTCGGCACGTCTTTCTGTAGCGGCACCCCGTCGATCACCCACAGCGGCTCCGCGTTGCCCGTTATCGTGTTTGTACCCCTGATGCGCACCTTCGCCGCCTCGCCCGGACGTCCGGATGTCGCTGTCACGCTCACTCCAGCGAGCTGCCCCTGGAGCATCTGATCGATGTTCTTGAGAGGGGAGTCCTTGATGTCTTCCATCTTGACGACGCTCACTGCTCCTGTACTCTTCCGGAGTTCAACATTGGAATAGCCTGTCACGACCACCTGGTCGAGCTGAGTAGCCGCCTCGTGCATTATGATGTCGTATTTCTCCCTCTCCACGACAATCTCCACGTCTTCGAAGCCGAGGAAAGTCACGCGTATTATCCTTCCTTTTGTCACTTCAAGGCTGTAGTCACCCTCGAATCCGGTCGTCACTCCGTTCTTTGTCCCGACCTCAAGCACGGACGCCCCGGTAATCGGCTCGCCCGCCGAGTCTTTCACGATGCCATGAACCATGATCTTTTCCTTTTTTCCCTGGGCATGGCTCTCCGGTGCCGCAATCCCGGTGAAGAACAGCACCGCGCAGAGGAGCATTGACTTTATGATGTATTTTGCATTCATGAGCCGTATCATTTGTGATTGACGATGTCGATGTCATCCTGCTTCATACCGAGCAGGTTCTCGACGAAGTAGTAGCGGATGAGATTGACGTAATATTTGTCCCCGAGTCCGTGATCCGCGCCCGGGATGACGAAGAGATCGAATCTTTTGTTGTTCTTTATCAGGGCTTTAGCAAGTCTGAATGTGTTTGCCGGGTGGACATTGTCGTCTACGTCTCCCGTAATCAGGAGAAGCCTTCCTTTCAGGTTTCCGGCGAGTTCGATGTTTGTCGGAATGCGGCACTCGAAATGTACGTTTCCTTCCTTGTCTCGGGTCTGCTTCACTCCGTGGAAAGTCTCTCCCCACCACTGGGTGTATATGTTGTTGTCATGGTTGCCGGAAGCGGAGACTGCGACCTTGTAAAAGTCGGGACGCGTTAGAATTGCCGCTGCGGCCATGAACCCTCCTCCGGAATGCCCGTAGATGCCGACTTTCTCCAAGTCAGCGAATGGATATTTCTCTGCAATTTGTCTTATCACGGCATAGTCGTCGTCGAGAGCGTAGTCGCGAAGGTTGCCGTATCCGAAATTGTAGAATTCCCGTCCACGGACAGGGCAGCTGCCGCGATAGGAAAAATTGATGACGATGAATCCAAGCTCCGCGAGGGCGCCGTTGCCGTTGTCATCGGGCGTGAATGCCTGCGGGACGAGGTCTGTCTGCGGTCCGGGATAGACATTGCTTATTATCGGGTATTTCTTCCCCTCTTCGATTTTTGACGGCAGATAGACGACCCCGTAGAGCTTTGTCAGTGAGTCGGCAGCCGTGAGTTCCAGAACTTCCGGTATTCTCCACCCCTCAGTTTTGAGCAGGGAGATGTCTGCCTCCTCAAGTTCTATAATCCGTCGTCCCCGCATGTCGCAAATCTGATGTCTCGGCGGCATGTCCATCCTTGACCACGAATCGAAGATCATCTTACCGTCGGGAGAGAACGTCGCAGAATGCTCCCCATTGCCCGGAGTGAGCCGGGTTTCCGGCCTCTTGCCGTCGAATCCGGCGCTGTAGTAGAACTTGTAATGCGGGTTTATGCCTTTCTCGTGTCCGTATCCTTCGAAGACTACCTTACGTCCGAGAGTGTCGATTCTTACGATGCTTCCGCTTACGAAGTCTCCGTCAGTCAACGCGTTGCGGAGATTGCCGTCATTGTCGTAGAGGTACCACCTGCCCTTGCCGTCGCGCTCTGACCACCAGAGAATGTCTTTCCCGTTGTTCAGGACATGGTAGTCGAACAGCTGTTCGTTCAGGTGCGGCCGGCATACTTCCGAGATTATGGTCGTGACCTTATGGCTCCTTGCATCGATGCGCAGCAGGTCAAGCGTGTCCCGAGTGCGGGCAATTCGCAGCAGAAAGGCCGAGGTGTCGCTTGTCTGGAAGTTGCGGAATCTTGGTAGAATGAAGGACTGATCGGCAAAGCGCTCCACCGGCAGTCTGTAGAGTCCGGTGCTGTCGGCATCGGCGAGAAACACATCGAAATGTGACACGCCTTTGTCACCGGGCATCGCGAACTTGTATGTCTTCTCTTTCGGACGGGGCTGCGCGAGATTGTCCACAATGCTCAGCGTCTCCACCGCCCTGTTGTCTTCGCGGACAGAAAGGAAAGAGTGGCTTTTGCCTATCCACGCCCCGACAGGGCTTCCTGGCGCTGTTCCGATGTTTTCCTTTTTTCTCGGGCGGTTGCCGCCTGTCGCAAAGGATTTATAATGCTCTCCGTCAGTGCTTAGAATTATCGCATCCTGTTGCTCAGAACCGTTTCGGGGGGGGTATTTGAATAGATGCCCAGATTGTCTCCGGCAGCGGTCGCGTAGAACAGACTGTCCGCGCTGTACCGTTTCCGGTAGTCGCCGCGTCCATATTCCGGACGCCGTTTCTCTTTTGCCGGAATTTCCTTGAGCGTGTGCTTTTTGATATTATACAGGAAGCGTCTCCTGTCGCAGTCGAAGGCAAACTCTGTCACGGATGAGTTGAACTCGGGTTCCCAAAGCCTGAAGTCTTTTTCGCATTTCTCGATTCCCAGACCGTTGAGCTGCGAGACTAACTCTTTCAGATCAAAAAGTTGTGATTTCTTGCCGGTCTTCGTGTCTCCAATCCACCACGTTCTGCCCTCGGCGCTTTCAGATGTGTACCAGAACCGGCGGCTGCCGTCGTTAATCCAGTTGACAGATATGTGGCGATTGTATATGCACCGGCTCAGAGAATCTTCGCAGAATCTCTCCGCCCGTGCCATATACGACTGAGCTCCGGCATTCCCTGCCATTGTAAGTAATATGAGCGCAACTGCCAATGATTTGTTCATGGAAACACTACATTCTTTGATATTGTTCAATCTGTTCGCACAAGCCGCTTATAAACTGTAAGCTTGCCGTTTCTCCATTTCGGGCGAAACGATTGTATATCAACCGACAAATATAGTAAATATTTGTAATATCAAATGATTTTTAACAATCGAACGTCGGCAATGCCGATAAATATTTTTTGGAAAAAATGACAAAAAGAACTAATTTCGTGTCCCCGAAATCGGGAATTTCACGGTGTTGAAGTTCACAGAAAATATCAGAAGTCATGCACATAGGTATAGCAGGAAACATAGGGTGCGGCAAGACCACGCTCACACGCATGTTGGCGGAACATTACGGCTGGACCCCGAAGTTCGAGGCCGTGACATACAATCCCTATCTTGAGGACTACTACACGGACATTCCGCGCTGGTCCTACAATCTTGAGACCTATTTCCTCGCGCAGCGCCTCAAGGACGTGATGGCCATTGCCCACAGCAGTGAAACCATCGTTCAGGACAGGACGATTTTTGAGGGCGTGGAGATTTTCGTCCGCAACAACTACCTGATGGGCAACCTCTCGGAACGCGACTTCAACACATACATGGAACTCTTTCACGTCGTGATGTCGTCCGTGAAATATCCCGATCTCCTTATATATATAAGATCATCTATTTCGCATTTGGTCGCGCAGATCGCAAAGCGTGGAAGGGAATATGAGAAGGGAATGAGCATCGAGTATCTTACAGGGCTGAACGACCTCTACGAACAATGGATCGCGTCCTATCCCGGAAAGGTGATTACCATCGAGGGCGATAACCTTGATTTTGAGAACAATCCGGAGGATTTTGCCTCGATTACAGACCGCATTGACGCACAGCTGTTCGGTTTGTTCTGACGGGGCTTCTTCATCCCCTTTCTTTCAGTTTCTTGTTATTTCTGCGGCTCAAACAGATTCCGGGAGGGAAGTTTGGCCGAGTAGTCGCGGCGGAGGCGGTCGAAGAGGGTCGATGTGTATTTCGCGTGGCTCGGACCTTTCCACGTGCTTGTGTTGGTAATCCATATCCAGCATTCCCCGTCGGGAAAATATTTTATTATGGCGTTCGTCCCGGCAAGTGTCCCGGTCCTGACCCAGCCTTTGCGCGGGTTGGTGTCGTTCCACCCGAGGGAGTACCTGCTTGAATCCGTGAACTCGGTCATTTCGTTCACGCTTTCAGCCGACAGCACATCCGGCACGACGTCTTCCATCCCGTCAATCGAAGCCACGAACCTTGCCAGTTCCGCCGCAGAGCACACCCAAGCTCCTGCCCCGCTCAGAAGACTTATGTCATTTCCTCCGTAGCAGCGCTCTACCATACGCCCGCTTCCGTTATATTCCTGAACCTCCTTGCCGCTTCCCTCATGCACGAAATAGCGCGATTCGTTGGGGCGCTTGTCGCTGTAGTAGTTTCCGGCGATGTGCATGTCGTAGCAGCCTGCCGGCCAAAGTACATGGCTTTGAATATAATCCTCGTAGCCGGTTCCAGAAACTGTTTCGATTATCCGCGAGAGCAGCATGTATCCGTAGTTAGAGTAGGTCTGTGAACCTCCGGGTTCGTAGCGAAGACGGCGCGAGAGGACAAGGCGCGAGTAGTCGTCCAATGTCGGCGGGCAGTCAAGTCCAAGCTGCATGCGGACATCGTTTGCGGAGAACACCGGATCGCGCCGGAAGCCTGCCTGATGCCTCAGGAGGTGCTCGACCGTAATCTTGGAGTAGTCCTTCATGTTGCGGATGACCGCAGTGTAGAGCGTGTCGCTGAGAATCCCGTGCGGCCCGAATACCGTGTCCGAAAGATGCAGGAGCCCCTCTTCCTGAAGCTTCATTATGCCGGCCGCCGTGATGAGCTTGGAGACTGACGCCACCCTCATTATATGTCCGGGGGTCATCTCCACAACGTCGGTTTCATCCTTGCGCGAGTTTTCCGCGCCGGCGGCCTCTTCCCCAGTCGTGTTTCCCGCGCCGGTGACACTGATTCCGGTCGTGTCGCAAAGCACACATCCAAGTTCGTCGGCTATCCCATATCCCTTGCAGTAGAGCAGGGAGTCCCCGCGCATCACCGCCAGCTGTGCCCCATGGATGTGCCAATACTGCATATATCTCTCAATCTTGGCATCCATTTTCTCCAGATCCCTCACATCCGACATCCCGTTTGTCAGCACCCTGTTGAGGAACACCGTGTCCTGTCTTTCCTCTTCAACCGCCTGCCGCTGCCCTTTCATCTTGAGGGACGGCACCAACACAGCCGCACCGACAAGCACCGTCGCCGCAACTATATAAATTATATTTTTCTTTGTTTTCAAATCAATCCGATGCGCCGAGCGAAATCAATTATAAAGTCCGCTGTGCCATCCACACCCAAAAGCGATGTGTCCACACACAGGTCGTATGTCGATGCAACGCCCCAGTTTCCGAAAGTGAAGCAGTTGTAGAAGCTTTCCCGCTCTTTCTCTTTCTTTTCGATGAAGTCCATCGCGTCCTCTTCCGACATTCCTGTCCGCTTCGAGACTCTCTGTGCGCGTACGGAGAGGGGCGAGGTAAGAAACACGTCCAAACAGCAGTCCAAGTCCCTCAGAATGTAGTCGGCGGCTCTTCCGACAATCACGGCAGAACCTTTCTCGGCAATATTCCGAATGGTCTGGGCCTGCATGCTGAACAGGGCGCTGTCGTCAGTGAGGTATGTCCCGCCTCCGAAGAGGCTTGAGGAAAAGATCGACGAGAGCGTGAGAGTTCTCTTCTTTTCGTCCCTGTCCTTGAACAGTTCCTCCGTGAATCCGAAATCCTGAGCCGCCTTTGCCAGCAGCTCGTTGTCATATACAGGAATCCCGAGTATCTCACCAAGCCTGTCGGCCACGGCCTTTCCCCCGCTTCCGAACTGTCTTCCTATGTTTATTATAATCTTTTTTTCCATGGTCGTTTCCTTCTGTTAGATGGCTGCGCCTCCGAGCATGGCCGGGTCGTCGCCGTCGTTGAGTTTAGAGAATTTGCTGAAAAGTCTTCCAAGGAGGATTGCCGTCAGGATGCTCGCGATTGTGTCGGAAATAGGAAAACTCCACCACACTCCGTCGGCCCCGAGCCACAGCGGAAGCGTGTAGAGTGCCGGGACGAGACACAGCAGCTGCCTTGTGAGTGAGAGGAATATGGATTTCTTCACCATTCCGAGACATTGGAAGAGGTTCGTCCCGACCATCTGGAATCCCACGACAGGGAACATCATGTTCATGATTCTGAGCCCGTGTGACGAAAGGTCAAGCAGCTGCGGATCGTGCGTAAAAATGGAGCAGGCGAGTCTCGGCAGTCCGATGCATACGATGAAGCACAGGACGGAGACAATCGTGGCGAGCCCCGCCGTCTTTAAATAAACCTCCTTCACACGGCTGTATTTTCTTGCCCCGTAGTTGTAGCCGGCAATAGGCTGCATCCCCTGATTCAGTCCCATACAAATCATTATGAACATGAAAGTCAGACGGTTGCATATTCCGTAGGCTCCGATTCCGAGGTCTCCGGCATATTTGCCGAGCTGCTGGTTGATGAAGAGCGAGACTATGCAGGCGGCGGTGTTCATCAGGAACGGCCCGAAGCCGATTTCGAGCGAATCTTTCGCCACTCTAAGGTCCAGGCGGAGTATTCCCTTGTCGAAATGCACCGTTCTGTCCTTGCGCGTGAAGTGCCATAACGCTATAATCATCGCGAGGAACTGTGATATGACGGTCGCCCACGCCGCGCCGCGTATTCCCATGTTCAGTCCGAAAATCATGAGAGGGTCAAGCGCGGTGTTGAACAGCACGGTGAAAATCGTCAGACCCATCGCCATCTTCGGGCTTCCTGTAGACCTCATGGCGCCGTTGAGTCCGAAATATACATGCGTGATTATGTTTCCGTAAAGGATAATCTGCATGTATTCTCTCGCATAGACTATCGTGTTGTCGCTGGCTCCGAAGAACTTCAGTATCGGATCCAGGAAAACGAGCGCTACGGCAGCAAAGAGAAATCCTATTATTATGTTGAGGGTCACGATGTTGCTCAGCACCTTGTTCGTTCCCTCGTAGTTCTTCTGTCCGAGCAGGATTGAGAGAATCGTCGCCCCTCCCACTCCGACGAGTGTTCCGAATGCCGTCGACAGGTTCATCAGGGGAAAAGTCACCGCGAGTCCGGAAATCGCCAGAGGTCCCACTCCCTGTCCCACGAAGATGCTGTCCACCATGTTGTACAGTGAGGATGCCGTCATCGCTATGATGGCAGGCAGAGCGTAGTTCTGTATGAGTTTCCAGATTTTTTCGGTTCCTAATTCTGTCGGTGCTGATTTTATTTCGGCCATTATTCCTCCCTTGTCCTTCTGTTCCTACTTGTCTTGTATGTCTTTGATTTACCTATTCTTCGTCGACGATTTCAATCTCGAACATCAGCGGTGCATATCCCGGAATCATGCTGCCGCTGCCTGAGCTGCCATAGCCGAGGTCGGACCAGAAAATTCCGATGCCCTTGCCCTTGTTCATCTGCCAGAGGGTCTTGCTGAAGCCGCTGATGAGCGAACTGCTGCTCATCTTAAGGTCGCTGAAGCTCTCACCCCAGCTGATGGACTGTTCCTCGTATGTCTTTGACGATGACCAGATGTCGTTGTCCTTGGCGGTCTTCTCTATTGTCGTGTCGAAGGCCTGGCCGTCGAGCCTGCTGCCGGTGTAGTTTATCTTGACCGTGGTGTCGGACGGGAATGTCCTGTGCCCCGTGGTGTCGGAGACAGGGATGAAATAAAATCCCTCGCATGCCCCTATTGCCGCAGTCGTGTCAGGCATTACTGCCGGTCCCTTGTCCGTTGCTAGTTTTCCGACAACGTTGTCTTTCAAGTACGTCTCGATTACATCGATCTGATATTTGCTGATGTCCTCGATAATCTCGACGAGTCTCAGCTGATATATCGTGTTTGATGCGGACGACGATTTAGAGAGATATTCGTCCTCGCTGCCGTAATCCTGTGTGCTCATGAGCCATTTCGGCACGAGCACCGTCCTCTCTCCTCCTTCCTTCATCCCGGCAACCGCGTCGATGACCCCGGCATAATTCGACCCGCCGGCAATGGAAATGACATGAGGCCCGTAGAAGTTAGCCTCCTCGTCTGTGCCGAGCTTTTCTGCCGTTTCCTTTTCGGTATATGAAGAAATGCTCCCGTCAAGGCTCAATGCCGTGTAGCTGACCCTTACGTAATTACCTTTTTCCGCGGTCTTCTCTCCGGTGCCTTCGGTTTCGGAAAGCAGATAAACTCCCCGTCCGATTTTTTCCGGCATGCCGGTTTCCGGATTTCTGCTGATTGTTATTCCGTGAGACTCTTCAAGTTCCGGGTGTTCAATCTTGAGCCATGCGGCGAGATACCTCGTCTCGTTGTCATATTCCCCGCTTTCCGTCGTCTTCGCGCAGCCGCCCATGAGCAGCATCGCCATTATCGCGCAGATTGAGATTTTCTTCATATAATTATACCTTAATTATTATCAATATTTTCCACCCAAATGTGGTAGAGCAGGGCGGAGTTCGCAGGAATTGTGCCAATGGGCTTTGAGCCGAATCCGTATTTCCCTGAGAATATAATGTAGCATTCCTGTCCTTTCTTCACTCCGAAAAGTCCCATCCTGAGTCCCTCAACCATGTCCGAATCGTCGAGCTTCAGCGTCACGGGGCTTGTGTCGATTCCCGAGAGCGTCGTCCATCCGCTTGCGGCAATCGTCTGCTCGTGGTTCGTGGCGAACAGGTTGCCGCTGCTGATGCTTCCGCTGAACGTGTAGGCGGCATAGTAGAATGTCACGCTGCCCGAAGTCGACAGGCTGTCCTCTCCTTCGCCCTCGACAATCACAAGCCTGTTGCTTCCGCCGTTCGGGTATGTCCTCAAAGCCTTTGAACTGCTCAGCTGGCTCTGTATGAATGAGTCTATCCTTTTGTCCTGGCTGTCGTATGTGGTCTGGAGCTGCTGTTTCATGCATGCGGCGACCGTCATCGCCATTGCCGCCAAGACAAGTGCGGCGAACCCATATATCCTTGAATTCCCTTTCATAGCATCTCCTCCTCTCTTTCGGTCTGTTTCTCGCCGGCGAAAAACTCCTTCACGCAGCGTTCCACATATTTCTCGGCTTCGCCCGGCCCCTCAATTTCCCCCGGTACGGAAAGCCTGCCTCCGGCCGCCCGCTCGTGACCTCCTCCGTTGAAATACAGGCCTGCGAAGCGGTTTGCGGACGTGCCCTCCTTCGACCGCACCGAGACTCTAAGCCTGTCCCGCCCGTCTTCTTCCTTGATGAATATGCTCATCCTCACCGTGCCAATCCCGAGCGGCATGTTCACGAACCCCTCTGTCTCCCCGTCCCGTATGCCGAAACTCCGGATCTCATCTGCGCTGACCACGGCGTAGGCAACACCTTCCTCCGTGATCTTCATCTTCTTGGAGAGGAAATGTCCCATAAAGCGGTAACGGTTTTCCCTGTAGCTGTTGTAGAGTTTTTCCAACAGCGCGTCCCTGTCAACTCCGGCCGCAATGAGTTCTCCGGCCATCTTCAGCGTTGACGGGTAGGTCGAGTTCGCGAAGTTGTTGCTGTCCGTCGTCATCCCGAGCATAAGGGCCGTTCCGGTCTCTTTCCCGAGTCTCTCCGCGTGCCCGTCGATTTCCGGCATACGCATCAGTATGCCGTAGAGCAGTTCGCAGGAAGAGGAGACTTCCGTCTCGTAGAAAACGAGGTCATAAAAATCCTTCTCCGGGGATATGTGATGGTCTATCAGTATCCTGCGCCCCTTGAATGCCCGGATGGCATCTTCGAGGGCGTCTGTCCTTCCGGGGCTGTTGTAGTCTATGCTTATGAGGAGATCGGCGCCTTTCAGGGCAGCTTCCGCCATGTCTTTCTTGTCAACGATGATGGCTGTAGCTTCCGTGCCGTCTGTCGCGAAGGCGAGGTTTTCCGGACAAGGGTCAGGCAGGATTATGCGCACGTCCGTCCCGCGGCCGCCGAGGTAGCGTGCCAGCGCGAGGGAACTGCCCACCGCATCTCCGTCAGGGTGCGCGTGCGTGGAAATCACCGCGTGTGCGGAGTCTCCGATAATCCTGTTGAACTCGGCCAATGCGGCCTTCGATAATTCCTTCATCATCAATTTCTATGGTTTGGATGCTGCGGCGTCTCGTCGGCCGTGCCTTTCCACACTGCAAAATTACACAATTAATATTGCAATTCATAAATCTAATTCATAACTTTGTCAAGTTTTTGGTGAAATTGATAATTATAAAAGACCACGATATGAACAAGGCAGTTAAGATTACTTTGACTTACATCCTTCTTCCGATTCTGATTGTCGTCCTTGCCGTGATTACGGTGCAGAGCGTCATGGAGCCTGTTGAATTCAACAAGGAGAAGGCGGCGCGCGAAAAGGTTGCCATCCAGCAGCTCAAGGACATCCGCGATCTTCAGGTGGCTTACAAGAGCGTCAACGGGAAGTTCGTCTCCACATTCGACTCCCTCCAGACTTTCTACAACACGGGAAAGATGAAGGTAGTGATGAAGATCGGTTCAATGGACGACTCTCTTGCAGTTGCCAACACCAAGGCTCTCAAGAAGAGGAAACCGAAGATTACCTCTGCCGAGATGCTTGAACTTTCAAAGACCGGACAGAAACTCGTGTTCACGATTGAAAGCGAGATTCCGGTGAAGGACACTCTTTTTAACAACCGTCCTGACTTCAACATCTCCACAATCGGAACGATTCCGTTCAGCGACGGCCAGCCTGTCGAGATGTCCTGCATCGTGAAGACCGTCTCAGGTGTGCAGGTTCCTCTTTTCGAGGCAGAGATGCCGTACAGGGCTCTCCTTAAGGGCCTTGACAACCAGTTGAGAATCAATCTCGACGATGAGCGCATCAAGACCGATCGTTATCCCGGGCTGAAGGTAGGAAGCATCACCGCACCTAACAACAATGCAGGTAACTGGGAGTAGCAGGCACAGGATATTCGTCCAGGTAGCCTTGGACGGATTTTCCATTCAGACAGAATCTGACAAGGCCAGGCATTCATCCGTTTGGATGGATGCCGGGTCTGTTTTTACTGCCAGCGAACTTCAGTGCCGCTATGACGAGGTGGAAATATCCCTCTTTACACCGAAAGTCACTCTTGTCCCGTCTCAGTTCGTTGTACCGGGGCGCGAACGCGAACTTCTGTCCTCCGTTGCCGATGTTGACGGATCCGACAAGGTCTGCTCCGTGGACATTCCGGAATTTGCGGCAACGATGCTTTGGTCTCCTGCGGAAGGTGAAAAACTGTCGGAGACTCTGCGAAACACCGTTCTTCGTGTGGACGGCAGCCGCGCTGACATTCTTCCGGAGTTGTACTATATGCTGAAGTCACTTTCAGGAATGACCCAATACAACAAGATTGTGGCCTCGCATGCCGGTTCCAAGTTGTATTTGGTGATAGCGGAGGGACGCAGTCTGCGCCTGTGCAATGTCTTCGATGCCGCAGACTTCACGACGGCGGAGTATTGGGTCTTTTCCGCAATGAAGAGCCTCCAGCTCAATCCGGATGTCTCGGAGATCGTGTTCAGGACGCCGCTGACCGAAGAAGAGGAAATATCTCTTTGCAGTTATTTCCGTGCTGTCGAGACGTCGTGGCATTAGATAATTTTCCTTGCCGGCATCAGAAGCTGTTTTAATTTTTCTC
>DJRM01000118.1:0-7776 GCA_002440085.1 Bacteroidales bacterium UBA6360 | reverse complement strand
TTTCATACGCCACTTTTCTCCGCTCGGCAAAACAAACAAGTTTGCTTTGCCGAGCGGAGAAAAGTGGCGCGAAGCGAAAAATCTGGCTCAAAAATACATCTCAAAATAACTGAACAAAAAATTAAAACATCTTCTTAGCCTGCGGGGTTTTGTTTGATTGTTATGAGAATTATCGGAGGAAAACTGAAGGGACGTTCAATTGAACTTCCGGCCGGGTATTCAGCCCGTCCTACAACCGATTTCGCCAAAGAGGGACTCTTCAATATTCTTGACAACGAATATGAGTTTGACGGACTCAAGGTTCTGGATCTTTTCGGCGGTGCCGGCTCAATCTCGTTCGAGTTCGCCTCACGAGGTGCAGGGATGGTCTACACTGTGGAGATGGCACCGGCAAACGCGGCCTTCATCCGTTCCCAGGCGGCGAAGTTCCGCCTTGACAATCTCACCGTGGTCCGCCACAATGTCTTCGACTTTCTCCCCCTTTGCCGCGAGAAGTTTGACATCATCTTCGCCGACCCGCCATACGCCATCGAGGGCCTCGACACCATTCCGGACAAAGTGCTCAACTGCGGAATACTCAATCCCGAATGTTACTTCATCCTTGAGCACCCGTCAGACTATTCATTCAAAGACCATCCACACTTCGTCAAGGAGCGGAAATACGGCAATGTGCACTTTACATTTTTTATCTGAGTCTGCTGCTTGTCCGAGGATTGTATAAGATGATGAGATGCAAGGCGCACGAGAAATTTGAACCGCAGCAACCTTGTGGTTGTGAGGATTCAAATTATCGAAGTGCAACGCAGCAGATCGCCTCTTAGACAATCCGTCTGAAGGCGATGCAGGCATTATGCCCGCCAAATCCTAAAGAATCAGAAATCGCGATTGTGAGCGGCGCCTCTACGGCAACGTTCGGCGTATAGTCCAGGTCACATTCTGGATCCGGCGTGTCGAGGTGTATGGTCGGAGGCACGATGCCCTCACGCAGCGCCATCACAGCGGCTATGGCCTCGAATCCGCCAGCGGCCCCGAGCGGGTGTCCGGTCATTGACTTTGTCGAGGAAATGTGTGCCCGACGCGCATCCTCCTCGCCAAGAGCCAGCTTGAACGCGTTGGTCTCGCACTTGTCGTTCATCTGTGTGCCGGTGCCGTGGGCGTTGATGTAGAGCGTGTCCTTTCCCGCCTCATACCCGGCTTCGCGGAGCGCTTCTTCAATTGCCCTTGCCTGTGTGACTCCGTCCGGTCGCGGTGCGGTGATGTGGTAGCCGTCGCAGGTGTTTCCGTAGCCGCACACTTCTCCGAGAATCTCTGCGCCCCTTGCCTTGGCGTGCTCATATTCTTCAAGAACAAGCACTCCGGCTCCTTCCGCAAGCACGAACCCGCTTCTTTGGGCGTTGAACGGAAGGCAGGCATGATCCGGGTCATCGGCTCCGGTGAGAGCCTTGGCATTGGCGAATGCCGCCACCGCCATCGGAATGAGCGGCGATTCCGTGCCTCCTGCTATGATTGCATCGGCATAGCCGTGCCTGATGGCCCTGTATGCCTCGCCGATGGAGTGTGTCGCCGTCGCGCAGGCCGTCACAATCGGAACGCAGGGGCCGTTGGCGTGGTGTCTTATCGAGATGTTTCCGGATGCGATGTTCGGGATCATCGTGGGCACGTAAAGCGGTGAAATCCAGCGCGGCCCGTTGGTAATCATCTTTTCCACTTCCCTATAGGTCGAAGGGAAGCCTCCTATGCCGGAGCCGACATAGACGCCGAGCCTGAACGGGTCAATGTTCTCGTCCGAAACGAGTCCTGCCTGATCCATGGCCTGCTTTGCCGCGGCCACAGCATAGACGGAAAACAGGTCCTGCTTTCTCGTGAAGGCCGGCTCAATGTCGAAATCCGCCGGATTGAAGTCAGTTATTTCTCCGGCCACCGACGCCGCAAGTCCTTCTGTATCAAATCTTGTCAGCTTCTTTATTCCGTTGACGCCCTTCTTGAGGTTCTTCCAATATGTATTCACATCATTTCCGACGGGGGAGACAACTCCCATCCCCGTCACTACGACTTTCTTTCCCATATTAATAAAGTTTTTATGTCTGTCCGTATGCAAAGATACTCAAATTTCAACAGCTTCCTATCCTGTGCGGGAACTTGATTTGTCAATTTGCCGCGAAATTAATATTTTTGCAACGCCTACATATGTGCTGGCTTTCGGAAATAACCTGGTATTAACGGATCAAAAGAGAACTCAATATGAACAAACAGCTGCCGCGTTATCTTTTAGATAAATTTCAGCTTCTCGGTCAAGTGACATTTTCCGTGTTGTTTGCCGTCGTTTTCATGAATCTGTATGTTCCGTTTTCGCCGTCGGCATGGTTCGAACTCGGCTATTCGTCGCGTTTTCTGTACACTCTGCTGTTCTTCTTTTTAAGTATCATTGTTTTGGTTATCAGCAGGATAGTGATGTACAAGACAAAATATCTCTTCGAGATGAAAGTCTGGCATTATGTCCTCTGGTGCATTGCCGAGGTCGTGCTGATATGCGGGATATACACCGGAATGACGGTTCTGATTTCCGAGCTCCCGGAGGATATGACGGTGTATGATGTTTTTCTGAAGTCCCTGCTATATGGGACAATATCGCTGGGGGTGCCTTACGTGATATCGACCCTATACTTTATGGTGGTCGAAAAGGAGAAAATTATCCGTCTTATGAACTACAGCAATGTCGTGACGGATGAGCCGCCGCAAGTTGAAGACGACCAGAAGATTACCTTGTTCGACATCGGGGGCACCCTGCGTTTCTCGGTGCGCCGGCAGAATCTCTACTACATCGAGTCGGATGACAACTATATAAAGGTGTGGTATGACGACGGCAACGGAGAACTCAAGCAGTACATGCTCCGCTGCCGCCTGAAGACCGTCGAGGAGACTTTCCGTGACAGCACCCTCGTCCGCTGTCACAGAAAATATGTCGTGAACACCGAACATGTAAAGGTCCTGCGCAAGGAAGGCGACGCGTTTGTCCTCGAACTTGACCGCGAGAACATCCAGAACATCCCCGTCACCAAGACCTACGAGAAGGCGGTTCTTGCCAGGTTTTCTTAAACGCGGCAATCCGCCCTTTATTTACGCCGTTTTGATGCGCGCAGGCGTGAGGCAGACTGCACCATCGCCTCGTCAAGCATGATGTTTCGTGCAGCAAGTATGTCTAAGATCATAGCGACGAGAGGGAAGAGCGCCGTCACCGAGAACACCATCTCGTTCCATCCGCGCACCACATCCACTAGTATCCACACTTGGAACGCGAAAAGGTTTATCGCCGAGAGAGTCGCGACCCTCATTTGCGGAATCCTTATTTTGAAAGCGAACAGGGAGAACACGTTGCCTATTAGCGTCACGATGAGGAGGAAGCAGTAGGGGACCTTCTCGAAATATTTGATTGTCGCTTCAGCTCCGTCGCAGCCGATGATGGTAGCGAACTTGCAGAAGAACATGGATGTCAGCAGCGCCGTGGCGATTGCCAGATATAGGGTTTGAATCCTTTGCCACATAATTTATTGCGTTTAGTTCAACTTGTTTTTGTTTAGAAATCTTCAAAAAATAACTTGCATCATCTTGTGGCTTCTTTTTGGTCTATATCCCTTTTCTCATCGGTCATGTACCTCCAGTACACTCCCTCTTCCAAAAGAAATCTATACTCAAAAATAAATCCCCAATCTGAGGCAACTTATTTTTTCACATTTCTTAATCGGATGCAAAAATAGCAAAAACTGCCCATTCGGAGAAATCCGTTGGCAAATATATTCCGGAAAATTGACTATATTTGCAATATATGTGTCTGACGCAAGGGCATTTTGGTTAGAAATGTTAACTTGCGGAGGTCTTTTTGTTTAATATTAAAATCAACGAATTATGCGTATAGCAGAATCAGAGCTTATAATCAACGGGGACGGCTCCGTTTTCCATCTTCATCTCAAGCCGGAGGAACTCGCTGACAACGTGATACTTGTGGGAGATCCTGGACGTGTGGATATGGTCGCTGAGTACCTTACCGACATCGAGTTCCGTCATGCCTCAAGGGAGTTCGTGACAACTACCGGCAAATTCAACGGGAAGCGTTTTACTATCGTTTCGACCGGAATCGGCTGCGACAACATCGACATCGTGATGAACGAGCTTGACGCCCTTGCAAACATCGATTTCAAGACTCGCGAAATCAAGGAACAGAAGCGCTCCCTGAACATTCTCCGAATAGGGACCTGCGGCGCGATTCAGCCGGATATTCCCCTCGGTTCGTTCATCTTCTCCCACATTTCGGTGGGCTGCGACGGTCTTCTCAACTGGTACGCCGACCGAGACAAGATTGCCATGCCGGAAATCGAGGAGGCATTCAAGAAGCACGTGGGCTGGGCGAAGCACCTTCCTGACCCGTATTTCGTGAAGGCGAGCCAGAAGCTGATCGACAAATTCAGCGACTGCACTGTCAGGGGAATGACGATTGCCGCATCCGGGTTCTACGGCCCTCAGGGACGTGTCCTCCGTATGCAGCTCGCGATGCCGGATATGGTTGACAAGTTCGAGAGCTTTGAGTTTGACGGTCGCCGCATCACCAACTTCGAGATGGAGGGCTCCGCAGTGGCCGGAATCGCCGCACACCTCGGCCATCACGCCGGTACGGTATGCTGTGCCATCGCCAACCGGCACATCGGCAGCAGCAATCCTGACTATAAGGCGCAGGTGCGAAAGTTAGTTGAACTTTGTCTTCGGAAAATGTCTGAACTATAATTGAAAAATGCCGGTTAAACCGGCATTTTTCAATTATATAACTCGCTGAGGGTGAGGGTGGAGGTCTCGATGCGGGGATCGGTGACGGTGGCGTCGATGCAGCGCGGGATGCTGTCGGAAACGTTGACCTCGAGAAATTCCATTATGGCCGGGATGTTCTCAAGCCCTGCGTCCGCGATTTCATGACTAGCTCCCTCAAAGCGGTAGATGCAGTGGTTGTAGCCCATCTTGCGGCAGACAGAGGCGATGGTGTTTGAACCGTACCAGCCGATTTTGAAGAATTTCGTCTGCTTGTAGTTCACGACCTTGTCCGCAGTGCCGTGGAAAAGAACCATCGGGCATGGCGTGCGTGCATATTTGAGACCGCCATTGCGGCTGAGTATTGCCCCAGCGAGAGAGATGACGCCCTTGTAGTTGAAATCTTCCGGGAGCACCTGCGCCCAGCTGCTGTCATTGCACAGCTCATATTCGGCCTGGAGAACAGATATCGCTCCAGCCGAGGATCCCATGATGACGATGTTTTCCGGGTCAATTCCAAGTTCTTTGGCATTGTCAATGATGAAATTGGTGGCGCTGAAGAGGTCTTCTACGGCAATGTGAATTGCGTTGTCAATGGCGTCAACGCTGCCAAGTCCCACATTCTTTTGTCCCTTCAGTCCGAGGCGGTAGTCTATGGAGACGATTCGCAGTCCTTCCCTGCTCATTGCGTTGAACATAGGCATATAGCTTTCATCATTCCGACGGCCTCCCACGAATCCGCCGCCGAACATGAAGATGACCGTCGGCTTTTCCCGGCCGGTGACGAACTTTGTCGTACCCTTTGCCGGCTCATATATGTCCATATAGAGCTTGCATGTGTCCCTTTCTGCAAACATATAGGTTCCGTCGGGTGAGGGCATAGCCGTTTTGTGCGGCTGTGCAGCGGCGGAGAGACACAAAAGCGCCGCAATGGCGCCCGCGAAGGCTGTTTTCAATGCTGTTCTCATTTTGTCTGAATTTTTTAGACCCGGCAAAATGTGCAGGCCGGTTCCAATCACCGGCAATGATTGCATAATCTGTGCCTTGCCCGCTGATTTCATGGTAGTTGCCCTATTTCTTTGCCTTTGCTTCGCTGACTGTTGTGCGGCTTCTGTCGGCAGAGAGCCCGATGTGCAGGCGGACTGTTTCCTTGCGGCTCTTTCTGCTTCTGTCGCTGATTATGAACTCTGAGACCGGGTCTTCGACAAAACGCTGGATGACCCTTCGCAGCGGACGCGCTCCGTAGCTCGGGTCGAAGCCTGCCTCGGCGATGAACTTTTTCACTCCCGGGGCGATGTCGAGCCTGTAGCCCGCGTCGAGAATCCTGTTCTGGAGGCTTTTCAGTTCTATGTTCACAATCTTCGCGATACTTTCCGGCGTAAGGCTGTCGAAGAAAATCACCTCGTCGACGCGGTTGATGAACTCCGGCGGAAAAGTGCGTTTCAGAGCCTTGTTGAGGACTGTCCTGCGGTTGTCGCTGACATTTCTGCCTGCTGTGGCGAATCCGACTCCGCTGCCGTATTCATCAAGTTCGCGGGAGCCGACGTTGGAGGTCATTATGAGGATGGTGTTGCGGAAATCGACGGTATTGCCGTCGGCGTCGGTCAGGCGACCATCGTCAAGCACCTGAAGCAGAAGATTATACACATCCGGATGCGCTTTCTCAATCTCGTCCAGCAGCACGACGCAGTATGGCTTGCGGCGCACCTTTTCGCTGAGCTGCCCTCCCTCTTCGTAGCCCACATAGCCGGGAGGCGCGCCGATGAGCCTCGACACGTTGAACTTTTCGGAGTATTCGCTCATGTCGATGCGGACCATGTTGTCTTCGCTGTCGAAGAGGTACTCCGCTATTGACTTCGCGAGCTGGGTCTTGCCCACTCCGGTAGGGCCGACAAAGAGGAAGGTGCCTATCGGTCGGGCGGGATCCTTGATCCCGGCGCGATTCCTGCGAATCGCGCGGACGACGCCGGCGACGGCCTCGTCCTGCCCGACTATCCGCTGCTCCAGCCGGCTCTCCATCCGCATGAGCCTCAGGCTTTCCGACTGTGCTACGCTGCTCACCGGTATGCCGGTCATCTTGGAAACTACCTCCGCGACGTCTTCCCTCCGCACGGCATTCCCTCCGCGCAGCCGCACCATCGAACCCGCCTCATCCATGATGTCAAGAGCCTTGTCCGGAAGGCACCTGTCCGTCACATACCTCGCGGACATCGACACGCAGGCCTCAAGCGCATCTTCATGATAGTTCACCCTATGGTACTGTTCATATCTCGGACGCATCCGCTCAAGAATCGACAGTGTCTGTGCCGAGGAGGTGGGTTCGACAATGATTTTCTGGAAGCGCCGGTCAAGCGCCCCGTCCTTTTCCACAATCTTCCGGAATTCGTCGAGCGTGGTCGCTCCGATGCACTGAATCTCTCCTCGTGCGAGGGCGGGCTTGAGTATGTTCGCCGCGTCGAGGCTTCCCGAACCGCCTCCTGCCCCGATCATGGTGTGAAACTCGTCTATGAACAGAATGACATCCGGATTGGCGGCAATCTCGTTCATGATGCCCTTGAGCCTCTTCTCGAAGTCCCCTCTGTAGCGCGTTCCCGCAACTACCGAGGCTATGTCAAGCGAAACCAGCCTTTTCCCGGCAAGGGTAGGCGGCGTGTCCCCGGTGGCAATCCGTATGGCTATTCCTTCCACAATCGCCGACTTGCCCACGCCCGGGTCCCCTATCAGCATCGCGTTGTTCTTCTTTCTTCTGCCGAGAATCTGAATCACCCTCATGATTTCCTCCTCGCGTCCCACGACCGGATCCAAACGATGCTCCCGGGCGGCCGCCGTGAGGTCATACCCGAACTCATCCAGCAGGCTCTGCTCCTCCGTCCGCATCCTCTCCGCTCCCGCCCCGGCACTCATCCCGGCACCCATTCCAGCGCTATTCCCAGCATCCATTCCAGCGCCATTCCCAGCGCTATTCCCAGCATCCATTCCAGC
>DJRM01000107.1 GCA_002440085.1 Bacteroidales bacterium UBA6360 | reverse complement strand
CGCGGAGCTTGTTCACAACGAGCGTTGTAAGGGCCTCGCCATCGACATCTTCTGCAATGATAAGGAGTGACTTTCCTTCTCTTGCAATCGGTTCAAGGATAGGAAGAAGATCCTTCATAGTCGAAACCTTCTTGTCCGTGATGAGGATGCTCGGAGCGTCAAGCACGGCCTCCATCTTGTCGCCGTTGGTCATGAAATAAGGGGAGATGTAGCCCCTATCGAACTGCATGCCCTCGACAACCTTGACCTCGGTCTCAGTGCCCTTTGCCTCCTCGACGGTAATCACGCCGTCTTTCTTTACCTTTGACATCGCGTCGGCGATGAGCTTTCCGATGTAGCTGTCGTTGTTGGCGGAAATGGTGCCCACCTGCTCAATCTTCGCATAGTTGTCGCCCACTTCCTGTGACTGATCCTTGAGGTTTGCGACGACGGCGGCGACGGCCTTGTCAATACCCCTCTTGAGGTCCATAGGGTTAGCGCCTGCCGTAACATTCTTCAGACCGACATTGATGATGGCCTGTGCAAGCACCGTTGCCGTGGTCGTGCCGTCGCCGGCCTGCTCGTTAGTCTTGGATGCCACTTCCTTGACCATCTGAGCGCCCATGTTGGCGAACCTGTCCTCAAGCTCGACTTCCTTCGCCACGGTGACACCGTCCTTGGTTACCTGCGGAGCACCGAACTTCTTGTCGATTACGACATTACGTCCCTTAGGGCCGAGCGTAACCTTCACTGCATTAGCCAATGCGTCAGCGCCTTCCTTCATCTGGGCGCGAGCATCGATATTAAATTTTATTTCTTTTGCCATAATTAAAATTTTTGTTCGTCTTTTTTGCCTATATCCGCCTTCTCATCGGTTACATACACCCAGTATGCCCCCTCTTCAAATGCGAATCTACCCTAAAAAATACTTCTCAAAAATCTTAGAGAGATCTCAGAGAAATTTCAGAGAAGAAATACTTAAACTTAAATGATTGCCAAAATGTCCGACTGTTTCATGATGAGGTATTTCTTCTCATCGTAAGTGACTTCGGTTCCGGCATATTTCCCATAAAGGACAACATCGCCGACCTTGACCTCCATTTCAACATCCTTCGTGCCCGGGCCGACCGCGATTACGGTTCCCTGCTGCGGTTTTTCCTTCGCTGTGTCAGGAATATAGAGTCCTGAAGCTGTCTTGGTCTCCGCCTCTTTAGGCTCAACGACCACTCTGTCTGCCAATGGCTTTATCATAATTATAGTATTTTAAGTGTTATACATCATTATGTCCCGCGTGGGACGACTGACAGAAAGGACAAACAAAATGCCAGCGGCCAAAGACTGACAATTTGTCACTTTCACCTTTCCAAAGCTGCTCGGAGCACAGATTTTTCACTTTTGAGAAACCGAAAATTCATATATTTTTGCTTTTCCAAAAGCGAATCCATATTTTTGCGGACGAGAGCCGAGTCCTCTCCGTGAATTAAGCCTCACACGTAGAAACGGAGAAAAAGCCTATAAAACAAGCATATAGAATGAAACGATTTGTAAAACTGCTCGCGGTTGCGGGCGCAACATTTATCGCCATGACATCATGCAGCAACAACTCTACGGTTCAGAGCACTGACGCGGTTCTGGACAACATCTTCGCGCGCAAGTCCGTGCGCAAGTTCACTTCCGAGCCGGTTTCCGAGAAACAGGTCGAGACTCTGCTCAAGGCGGCAATGGCAGCCCCGAGCGCACTGAACAAACAGCCTTGGAGGTTCGTGGTGGTGACTGACAAGGAAAAGCTCTCGTCGATGGCCGCGAAGATGCCTTATGCCCGGCTCGACACGGCTCCGCTCGCCATTGTAGTCTGCGGAGACACATCCGTCAGCGAGAAATTCTGGACGCATGACTGCTCGGCAGCAACCGAGAACCTGCTGCTCGCGGCAGAAGCAATGGGACTCGGGGCTGTATGGACGGCGGCGTCGGACGGAGAGCGCACGGAAATAGTCCGCGAAGCCCTCGCCCTGCCGTCATACATCCACCCTCTCTGCGTGGTTCCTGTCGGCCATCCGGACGGCGACTTCCAGCCTAAGGACAAGTGGGATCCGACGAAGATTCACTACGACAGGTGGTAACTCACTTCTCGGCAGGCTGATCCGCCGCTTTCGGCCAATACGGATTCTGGTAAAGGATGGAGGTAGATATGTCCGACCCGGAAGTCGCAGTCAACCGGAACTGCTTTGCCATAATCGGACTGAGATAGTGAGCCATCTTCCAGGTGCACCCGTCGAAGGCGGCCTGAGTGGAAGTCCTTTCGAACGGGCGGAGATACTCGCTCCGCGATTCGGAAGAGACATTGGAATCTTCGCTTCCGTCCGCAATCAGAGTGCTCGCTCCGTTCTCGTCAAGATACCATTGCTCCATCGGGGTGTTCCACAGGTGGATTCCTTCCAGATGGCTCGGTGAGGAGATGAGCTGGTCCATGGAACGCCAGCGGCGCAAGTCCATATAGCGCAACCCCTCGGCAAGGAACTCGCAGCGGCGCTCCCGGCGGATGTTATACAAGGTCGCATCTTGAAGAACGCGACCCGCAGTGTAGGCGCCCCAGTCATTTTCAGCCTCCTTGCTCATGTCGGTCGCGGCTATGGTCTTGTCAAAGTCGGCGCTTATGCCGGCACGCTGACGGAGTATTGTCCAATATTCGCGGGCCGATGCATCAAGAGAACCGTTGAGAAGATAGCTTGCCTCCATATAGTTCAGCAGCGCCTCCGCCGCACGGAAACATACTGCCGCAGTATAGCCCCCGCCGTTGGCGTAATGCTTACGGTTGAATGAACCGCCCTTGCGCAGGGCATAGCCGGTGGCATAGCCGCGCTCGCCGTCACCGCTCGTAATGGCAGGATATGGCTCTACCATCACGGCCTCGGTGCCTTCGTTGTTATCAACCTCAAAAAGTATGTTCTTCTGCCCCGGTTCCTTCAGGAAAATGCTGAGGCGGGAATCGCGGTTCACACGGACATCCGCAATGGTCTTATCACCCATATAGTAGCCATCGCCGTCAGCATAAGTCCCGTGAGTATAGACAGGAGAGCCGTCCTTCATCAGAAAGTTCTGCACAAACCCGCGAGTCAGTCCTATGCGGTAATTTCCGCGGCCTGCGGCCGAATTGATGTTGTGCGTAGAAAGTCCACGTGCATACTGTCTCCACAAAAGCACTTCTTTCA